>JBBREA010000013.1:0-40933 GCA_038203385.1 Acidimicrobiales bacterium
TATGCGAAGGTGCCTGGCAAGGTGCGACGTGAGTGGCCGGCGATGATCGAGGGTTATCTCCTCGAGCGCGAGGAACTGCAGATGGTGTTCGTACTCGTCGACGGAGAAATCGGCCCGACCCCGCTCGATGAGATGATGCTTGATTGGGTGCGCGACAACGAGGTGCCCCACACCGTCGTTGCGACGAAGATGGACAAGGTGAAGTCGTCCAAACGCAAGACTCGCAGAGAACAACTCGCTGCGAAGTGTCGGCTGGAGGAAGGTGACATCGTGTGGGCCAGCGCTGCAAAGAACGTGAACATCGACCAACTACGCGGCTTGGTCGTGACCCACATCACGCCGTAATCGGCCGAGCAGTGAGTCAGTCGGGGAGCTTGATGCCCGACACCGCCCGTTTGCCTTTGCGAATCACGATCCATCCGCCGTTCAGGCAGGCATCCCTACCGAGCACGTGGTCGGCGTCGGTGATGCGCTCGTTGTTCACGTACGCGCCGCCTTCACCAATGGCGCGCCTGGCCGCCGACTTGGACTCGACCAGCCCGGTGGCTACCAAGGCATCCACCAACGTCATTGCGGCGGAGTCACTGTCGACGCCGCCGGCTTCACGCAGCGCCGCCTCCAAGGTGGTTGTCGCCAGTGCAGCGACGTTGCCGTTGCCGAAGAGAGCTGCCGATGCGTCGACAGCGGCCCGAGCCTCGGCCGGCCCGTGCACCAGAGCGGTCACCTCGAACGCCAGCCGCCGCTGAGCGCCGCGTACACTAGGTTGGGCCGATTGGTCGGCTTCGATCTGAACGATTTCATCGAGCTCTACGAACGTGAACTGCTTGAGGTACTCGATCACCTTGGCATCTTCGGCCTGCATCCACGACTGGTAGAACGCGTACGGGCTGAGCAGCTCAGGGTCGAGCCACACAGTACCCGACTCGGTCTTTCCGAACTTGGTACCGTCGGCCTTGGTGACCAGCGGTGTCGCCAACGCGTGAACCTTGACGCCATCAGCACGGCGCACGAGGTCGACGCCAGCGGTGATGTTGCCCCACTGGTCGCTGCCGCCGGTTTGCAGCGAGCAACCGTACGAGCGGTGCAGGTTGAGGTAGTCGAGACTCTGCAGCAAGACGTAGCTGAACTCGGTGTAGCTGATACCTGATTCGAGCCGACTACTCACCACCTCGCGGGCCAACATCTTGTTGATCGGGAAGTGTTTGCCGATGTCGCGCAAGAAATCGATCGTGGACAAGTTGGCGGTCCAGTCGAGGTTGTTCACCAGCACGGCTGCGTTGTCGCCTTCGAACGAAACGAACAACGACACCTGGCTGCGGATGCGCTCCACCCACTCGCTGACCGTTTCCCTGCTGTTCATGATCCGCTCGCCAGCCTCCTTCGGGTCACCGATGAGGCCTGTGGAACCGCCCACAAGGATGAGCGGGCGGTGCCCGGCAATCTGCAGCCGACGAGCCGTGAGGAGTTGCAGCAAGTTGCCGATGTGCAGGCTCGGAGCAGTGGGGTCGAAGCCCACGTAGTACGTGATCGACGCTGTCGACAGGTCGGCGCGCAATGCGTCGATGTCTGTCACATGCGCGATCAATCCGCGCGCTGTCAGGTCGTCGAGTACGTGCATCGTTGTTGTCCTTCGTGGGCTGGCAACCCGGGAGGCCGAGCCACTCGGCGAGGCTCTCCCGAAGAGTCCGCTCAATCGTACCGGTGGAGCCCGTTCCGCAACAGCGAGTTGTCACGGCTCGCCCGGCTCACGTTGCGACCGTCAGAATCACACGGTGATCGAACACTACGACGCTGCATGGTCAGAGCTACTCGCCCCGGGTTCGGGGTTCGCGATGGAAGAAACTGTGGTGCGCGGCGTTCCGATGCGGATCTATCCGGCCGCGCCGCCGAACATGCGAGCGTTCTGGGAGCTCGTCCGGCTGCACGGCGACAAGCCGTACATCGTCTTCGAGGACGAGCGCTTCACCTACGCTGAAATCGACGCGCAGGTTCGGGCGCTCGCGCAGTATCTCCGCGACGCGCACGGTGTGGGTTCGGGAGACAGGGTCGCCGTGTCGATGCGCAACTATCCCGAGTGGGTGGTGTCGTACTGGGCGGTGGTATCGCTGGGCGCTGCGCTCGTCGGCATGAACGCTTGGTGGACCGCGCCCGAGATGACGTATGGCCTCAAAGACTCTCAGCCCAAGGTGCTCATCGTCGACGGCGAGCGGGCGTCGCTGGCGTTCTCGGTGCTCGACGAGATTCGTGCCGAGAGGCCTCTCCATCTCGTCGTGGTGCGCAGCGACTCAGCGCTCCCGGACGGTGCCGACTATTGGGCCGATGTCGTCGACCCAGGCACTGCACCAGACGCGTTGCCTGATGCCACGATCGATCCGGATGACGACGTCACGATCTTTTACACGTCGGGTACGACGGGGTTTCCCAAAGGGGCGCAGCTCACGCATCGAGGATCGATTCACAACCTGATGAACATTGCGTTCATGACCTCTGCTGCGGCACTGGCCGAGGCCAAGGCGGTGGCCGCTGGTGACAAACCACCGACGCCTGAAGCGGGTCAACCTCCGCCTTCGGTGGTCGCCATGGCCCCGACGCCGCTCTTTCACGTGACTGCCAACAACTGTGTCCTGCATCCGGCAACTCTCGTTGGTGGAACCGTGGTGTTCCTGCACAAGTGGGATGCAGCGCGGGCGCTGGAACTCATCGAACGCGAGCGAGTCTCGGCCTTCTCGGGTGTGCCCACCATGAGCCGCGACATGCTTGCTCATCCCGACTGGAACACCCGGGACACCTCCTCGCTCAAAGGTCTCGGTGGAGGAGGCGCTGCCATACTTCCCGACCTGGTCGAAAAGATCGACCGTTCGCTCAAGACCGGCTCACCGACAACGGGCTACGGCCTCACCGAAACCTCGGGGATCATCACGGCCAGCTCGGCAACGATGTTCACACTCAAGCCCGCTTCCTGCGGCCGACCTGTTCCGGTAGTCGATGTGAAACTGGTCGACGACCTCGGCGAGGACATCGAGCCGCATCCGCACGTGTTGGGCCAACTCTGCGTGCGCGGACCGATCGTGGTCAAGGGCTACATGAACCGGCTGGCCGAGACCGCCGACGCCATTCGCGATGGCTGGTTCAACACCGGCGACATCGCCCGCATCGACGACGAGGGCTACATCTTCATCGTCGATCGCGCCAAGGACGTGGTGCTGCGCGGCGGCGAGAACGTCTACTGCTCGGAAGTGGAAACAGTGATCTACGAGCATCCGGAGGTGGCAGAGGCGGCCGTGTTCGGAATTCCTGACGAGCGTTTGGGCGAGACAGTTGCTGCTGCGATCGTTCTGCATCCCGGTGCCTTCCTCGATGCACCGGCACTCAGCCAATTCCTCGCCGAACGAATTGCCAAGTTCAAGATCCCGAGCCGCGTGTGGTTCCGCGACGAACCGTTGCCAGTGAACGCAAGCGGCAAGTTCTTGAAGCGCGAACTACGCGACGCACTGATCACACAACCTGATCACACAATCTGATCACACAACCTGATCACACAACCTGATCACACAACGACTGGTGAGCGTGTCGACGGGCGAAGCGAACGCAGACTCAGCCGCCAACGCCACCGCTGCCATCGAGTCAGTCGCGAGGCGATTGCGGCCTCTACAGCAAGTTCGGTATGTGCGGCATTGGCCGCGCTCGTGTGGTCGGCCGGGGGACCGAAGGTGGCCGATGTAGCCAGCGCGGCCAACCGCCGGATCTCATGTTGCGCGAAAGGTGCAACGTTGGCACCCTGCACCGCAATGTGATCATCGGTCCAGCTCGTCTGGATGGTCAACCCGGCATCGACGAGCGCGTCGGTGGTGTTGGCCCACATGCCGCGCACGCATTCTGCAGCTGTGGCGGCTCGCCGTCGTCGGCGTCGCCGAAGCGCCTTGACCGACAGGATCGTCGCCACCGCGAGCGCAACTGGTAGCAGCGCGAGACCGGTGGCGACACCGATCCGGAGCGCCCACTTCCGCCAACCTGCCCAGCCTCCGGCGGTTGCGTTGTCGGCGTCGTCCACCTCTTCGTCGGCCGCCGACCGATCCGCCGGCGGGGCAATGGGCGGTTGCGCCGCCGCCGGAGCCTGGGCCTCCGGTGGTACTTGTGGTTCTGACGAGTCGTTGGTGACCGTTGCGGGTACCGGGTTGAACGGAACCCAGCCGACACCGACGAAGTTGACCTCTGGCCACACCGATGTGTGGTTGGATCGCAAGTCCAATGGCGAGGTGAGGTCCTCCACTGGCACCTCGAAACCGATGGCCACACGGGCGTCGTATCCGAGTGACCGTGCCATCAACACATATGCGCCGACGAACTGTTCGGCTGTTCCCCGATTGGTCTCGTCGTTGAACCGCTGCAACAGCGCGGCTGGTTGCCCTCCGGCGGCGCTGCTGGAGTCGAGCCGCCAATCGCTGCTCATGGTGGCGGCCATTCGTTGTAGTTGCTCGAGCGCGGTGCCGTCACCGCCCAGTTCGCGAGCTGTCTCCGCGAACGTTGCGGAGATGTCGTCGACGGGTCGAATGGCGACAGAGGTGTTGCTTGCCTCGCCGGCGGTAGGTGGCCGCTCCGCTACCGCTTGGAACGTCGTGCCGGCTCCCAAAGGGTCAGCCGCTCGTACCACCACCCGCGACAGGTCGGTCAACACGTCTGTGTCGATGGAGATCGGGTTGCCTGGAAACGGCAGCACACCGTCTGTGTCGGTTGTTGGCAGCCGCGTCGTGGCTCCGCTGAACGAGTCGCTGATGACGGTGATGCTGTACTGAACGGGCGGGCGCGACGACGTTGCTGTATCGATGTCACCGAGGCGGCCCCCGATCGGGCGCACGGCAACGGTCGGAAGCCAACGTTGCCCGTCGTATGTGTCGAACGCGCCGAGTCTCCACCGGGCCGGAAGTGGCTCGGCGAGTGCATTCGACTCGTCGACCACGCGGAAAAACGTGAATGCGGGGTTTGCTTCTCTGACCGCGACGACTGACTCGAGCGACTGCAGCAGGCTTGCTGTCTCGTCTGCAGGGGTGACCTGCCGCGGATCGGCTCGATCCCGGTAACCGAGCCAGCTCGCCGCAACGATGCCCACCAGGCCGAGGCCCACAGCGGCGGACAACAGCGCACGTCCACCTCGCAATGGCACGATTCGCGCCAACCGAGCCCGAAGACTGCGCCGCGGCTTCTTGCGTGGATAGGTCGTTCGATTCCGTGCGGCGCGAACAGTAGCGACCGTCGACACCGAAACAGCGGCGTAGACGAACGCGCCAAAGCCGGCTGCCACCAAGATCAGCCAGCCCGGCTGCGACGGGGCGCTGAGCCCCAACACCCCCACCAATGCAACGGTTGCCGGCACGAGTGGGGCGAGGTGCCATCGTTCCTGCGAAGCGAGAACACATGCGAGTGCCGTGAGCACCGAGAGCCAGAAGGCCAGCGTTCCGATTGCTGCTGCGTCGTACGGGCTCGGCCATTCAGTGGTGAGGAGTCGCCGAGGTCCGCTGAACACCGAGCGAACGTCGAAGGCATCTCCGGATGCTGCGACGATCGCAAGCGTTGCAGCCAACAACGACGCTGTCGCGAGCGCCAGCGTCCGTACCCCCGCTGACCAGCCGGACACGAGTGCTGCGACCGCAGCTACACCGGCGACGACGAGAGGTAGCGACCACTCGACCCGGTCGAAGATTCGGCCAGCAGAGATGGCGATCACGACCATCACCGCCGCGATCACTGCCACCCGTGCTTGCAGTGGGCTGCGGAGAGCGGGTCGAATCACGAGCGGATGTGTTGCGGCCGTCACATCTGCCATCGTCGGGCAAACTCCTGTGCGTCGGCGGCAGCGAAGGCGACTCCGGACTCGTCGGCGCCAAGACCGATGCGAACAATCGACGACACGTCGCTGCGAACGCCCTGGTGGGCGATCGCTGGACCAGAGGGTCCTGTGATCACGATGACTCGTGTCACGTCGGTGAATCCTGCCATGACCGCGCTTCCGTCCAGCGTGTCGTCTGGTGCAGATTGGGCGACCGGTGTCAGCACATCGAGCACTTGAGTGACGTCATGGAGCGGCACTGGCGATCCGGGGTGCGCGCTGTTCGTGGTGTGCACTCGCACGTCCACACCTTGCTGCAGTGCGTGCACCACGACCGACGCGGCCGCGTCGACCATTTCTTCGAAGTCCTCGGCTGTTGCTGCTCCACTGGCTGTGTCGAGCATCACCGTGAATGACGGTCGTCGCAGTTCAACGTGCTCGCGCACCATCATGGTTCCCATGCGGGCCGTGGTCGGCCAATGGATCATGCGCGGGTCGTCGCCGTCGATGTATGGACGCAACGACACGAACCCACTCAGCGGGTCGGAGTTGGCGCGTCGAATCGCCGAGTCGGTATCGATCGATTGGTGGTTGCCATGGGGAGCGAAGATCGGCCAGACGCGTGGATGAACGATGACCTCGCCGGGTGCCGTGAGTGCTCGACGACCGACCGCAAGCCCGAGTGGATCCATCCGTTCGAATGCTGATGGCCCCAACGCAAAGATGCCGCGGCGGCGCGTCTCGATTGCGCCGGGGATGTCGAGGCGGCTGAGCCGAGGTAGCGCTGGCACCGGGACCCGAGAGCGCATGCCGTCGCACTGGTCGGTGATTTCACCGCTGACCGTGGAGCGGCGGCTGCGGTTCTGGGCGCGATACACGACGTGGATGGAGTCGCCGCGCGCCACACGACCATTGGGAATTCGGCGTTCGACCACTAGGGCCCCGCCCGCCCGGGCGCTCCCGAGGGCAATGAGCAGCGCCGCCGCGATGCAACAGGCGAACACCACCAGTTCCTCGTACTGCCACCACCATCCGAACACACCGAATGCGACTGCGGCGATCGCTGCCCCGAGGCCCGACCGGGTCAACATGGGATCAGGTCGCCCTGCGCAGCACAGTCGGAGTGCGGCATGTCACGCGCTGGACTCTCGTTTGCGAGGTGCTGCGAGCGCGTCGAGAATGGACTCGATGATGTCGTCGGCTTGTACACCGCGCATGCTCGCTTCCGGGGTGAGTGACATGCGATGGGCGCAGACGGCACGGGCAACGTCTTGCACATCGTCCGGCGTGACAAATGCGCGTTCGGCGGTCGCCGCCCAGGCCCGCGAGATCCGCATGAGAGCAATACACCCGCGTGTCGACACACCCACGCGCACGTCCGGGTGGTTGCGGGTTGCCGTGGCGATGCCCACGATGTACTCGCTGATCGACGGCGTGACGTCGATGGTGTCGACCGTGTCGATGATCCGTTCGAGTTCGACAGCGTCGACGACCGTGCTCACCGCCTGATCAGACCGCCGCCGGTCATAGTGTTGCAGAAGGTCGATTTCGGTTCGGCGGTCGGTGTAGCCGAGCGTGACCCGCATGGCGAAACGATCGAGCTGTACATCGGGAAGCGGAAAGGTTCCTTGTGAATCCTTTGGGTTCTGTGTGGCGATGACGAAAAACGGGCGAGGCACCGGACGAGTGACACCGTCGGTGGTGACGTGGCGCTCCTCCATCACTTCGAGCAATGCCGATTGAGTCTTCGGGCTGCCACGGTTGATCTCGTCACCGATCAGCACGTTGGTGAACACCGGACCCTCGCGGAAGCGGAACTGGCCGTTCGACTGGTCGTAGACCATCACACCAGTGATGTCGCTGGGCAGCAGGTCGGGGGTGAACTGCACGCGCTTCCAGTTGCCGTCGATCGACTGGGCGATGGACTTGGCGAGTGTGGTCTTGCCTGTTCCTGGCACGTCATCGAGGAGCAAATGGCCTTCGGCCAGGAGGCAGCACACGGCTTGGCGAACTTCGGTGTGCTTGCCACGGATCGCTGTCTCGATGTTGTTGACCAGCGCCTGTACGGCCGTGATGACATCCCCGAGCACGAGAGCAGTGTACGACGCCGTTCGGGGCTGCCCTGGACAACAAATCAACAGTTGGTCTGGGACTCGATGAGCGGCCCTGCCCGTTGGCTCGCCGCCGAAGTCACTACCAGTTGACGTCGAACTCGTCGAGCGCCGAAACCAGCACCTCGTGGACCAGGCGGTCAGCGAGTGGCGGGTGCACGACCGGGTGCGCAGGAGGAAACGAGGGGGCCCCACCCCCGGACGGGCTGTGCAGCATCGACGCAATCTGAGCGATCGACGGGTCGACGGAGATTGGCGCACGTTCCGGTACCGGCCGTGCTTCGCCTGACCCGGCGGATCCGATACCCGAATCGCGTTCGTCGTGAGCGGTCGCGGCGTCGCTGGGACGGCGGCGAAGCGGTATCACGCGGTTCAGCCGGGTGCCCTGCACCTCCTGGAGGCCGTCGCCCGAATCGTCGCCGTCGAGGTTGTCGAGGTCGTTCAGGTCGTAGCGATCCTCTCGATCGCCACTGCCGGTTCGCTCCCAAGGTCGAACAGACCGAGGTTGCAGCCGAGTGACCGAGGCCCAGCCAGAGCGGTCGGCGTCGTCCTCGGCGTCGTCTTCGGCGTCGTCCTCGTCGGTGTCCTCGGAACCACCGGACTCGTCACGGTGAGGGATGCGGTCTACTCTGCCCCGCCACCGATCGATCACCGTCGGGTCGATCGCGACCTCGTCGGACAGCGCGAACAATGCCGCCACTGCGTGCTTGCAGGCAGCGTCGAACCCGTCGTCGTCGGGGCAGGTGCACTGGACTTGGACATATCTGCGCGACGGGATTCCGTCGCCGGGAGACGCCCGGATGGTGACCACGTAGGGATGTGCTCGTGAACCTTGTACTTCGGCGGTGACCACACCGTGCCCGACGACCAGATCGATGACCGCGTCGTCATTCCAGTAGCGCTTTCCTCGGCCCAGCCGGCCAGAGTCGCTCATCTCCGCGGCGAGCACTTTGATCATCGTGGCCGCAAGACGGCCCGGTGGGTTCGGCCCGTACGGTTTACGCGGCTTGCTCATGTGCCACCTCGAAGCGAGACCAGGTTGGCGAGTTCGTCGGTCGACATCTCGGAGATCCAGGTTTCGCCGGTGCCGATGACCGCGTCCGCAATCGCACGCTTCTCATCGATGACGACACCGATCCGTTCTTCCACGGTGCCCTGACAGACCAACTTGTGCACGGTGACGGTGCGTTGCTGTCCCAAGCGCCAAGCGCGGTCGGTGGCCTGGTCTTCAACTGCGGGATTCCACCAGCGGTCATAATGAATGACCTGGCTGGCCGCGGTGAGGTTGAGACCGGTTCCCCCGGCTTTGAGGGACACGAGCAACAACTGGTGTTCGCCGTTCTGGAACTCGGCGACCATTCGGTCGCGCGCCGCCCGGGTGGCGCCGCCGTGCAAGAACGGCACTTGGAGCCCGAATCGTTCGAGCAGATGAGTGGTGAGGAGGTCGCCCATTTCGCGGAACTGGGTGAACACCAGCGCCCGTTCGTCGACGTCGATGAGGTTGGTGATGAGTTCGTCGAAACGGTTGAGTTTGCCGGATCTGCCAGCCAGACGCGAGCCGTCTTTCAGTGCGTGAGCCGGGTGGTTGCAGATCTGCTTCAAACGAGTGATGGCGGACAGGACGCGCCCGCGACGGGCCATGCCTTCGAGATCCTTTGCGTCGACCAACAACTGATCGACGACCTGTTGATACAACGCCGCCTGCTCGCGCGTGAGCTGGGCGTACGCGATGGTCTCGATCTTGTCGGGAAGGTCGGGAAGCAGGCGACGATCGGCCTTCGTGCGACGCAGCACGAACGGGCCGGTCAGTGCACGCAGGCGTGCTGCAACCTCTCCGTCGCCATTGCGTTCGATCGGGCTGGCGTACTGCTCGCGAAAGCGTTGCTGACTACCGAGCAGCCCCGGGTTGACGGCGTCGAGGATGGCCCACAGTTCGGACAGCCGATTCTCGACCGGGGTGCCCGTGAGTGCCAGTTTCTGACCGGCCTGCAGCCGCCGCACCGCCTTGGCCGCCTTGGTGCTGGCGTTCTTGACCATCTGGGCTTCGTCGAGCACCACCGTCGACCATTCCACTGCGGAGAGATCGGCCAGGTCACGCGGCAGCAAACCGTAGGTGGTGATGACGATGTCCGCCTCGGCGAGCGCCAGGGGTACGTCTTGACCGGTAGGGCTCGGCAGCTGGAACAACAGCTCCGAGTCGTCGCCGTCATCACCGCCGCCGGCGGTGTCGGTGCGACGTCGCCCCGTTCCGTGATGCACCAGCACCGACAGTGACGGAGCAAAGCGATTGGACTCGGACTCCCAGTTGTGCACGACGCTGAGCGGACACACGACGAGGTGCGGGCCCGGGCGCTCGAGCAGGTGGGCAAGCGTGGTGGCGGTCTTGCCGAGCCCCATGTCATCGGCCAGGCACCCGCCAAGGCCCACGTTCGCAAGAAACTGCATCCAGGCCAAACCGCGTCGCTGGTAATGGCGGAGTTCCCCGTGAAACTCCACGCTCTCTTGCACTTCTTGGAGGCCTTCGTCGGGCAGACCAGCCAACAGGGAACGGATCCAAGACGGGTCGACCGTTGTTTCATCGGCGTCGGGGTCGACGCGGCCCTCATACGCATCTCGGCCCAAGGCATCGAGCCCCAGTACATCCAGGCTCGGTGCGTCGAGTTCTACCGGTGTGTGCCCGTCGGGCGAGTGACCGGCCGAGAACTTGAGGAGGTCGATCGCGCCGACTCGATTCTTGTGGGCGAGATGGTCTTCGAGCAGTTGCCGTGCCCGCCGCAACCCGGCAGGGTCGATGCGGACCCACCGATGCCCGGCGCGCATGAGGGTGACCCCAGCGGCCTCGGCACGCGCCAGGTCAGCGGCCGAGATCGGCGTGTTGTCGATGACCGCACTCCACTCGACGAGTGCCTCCTTGCCGAACTTGGCTTGGCGGTCATCGAGCGTTGCCTCGCGTGCTTCGCCACGAACGCGGACCTTGGAGGTGATCAGGTGTTCGGGACCGAGCAACTCGATGCCGCGACGTTCGAGTTCGGCAGGCGCCACGTCGAGGAAGTCGTCGGCGTCTTCGATGGTGAGTTCGATCCCCGACGGCTCGTGTTGCACGGCGAGCGGTGCCAACGGAGCGATGGCAGGTGCGATGGCCTCGACGAGAGACAGGACCTCTTGCTGCAACTGCTCGATATGGCCCACCGAGCCCGCCAGATCCAGTGCGCGCGGTGCACGGCTCCCGACGTCGTCTGCCGAGCACCACCTGCCAGGGTTCGAGTCGTCGACGAGTTCGAGATCGACCAACCAGGGGTCGAGCGCATCGTCGGGCAAGGTGAGCCGCACTCGGCCGCGCACCACCGGCTCGCCGTCGAGTCGACGTCGGTGTCGCGCCAGCCCGTGGCCGAGCTGCTCCACCGCTATATCGAAGTCGTCGGTGCCGGTGCGAATGACGGCGTCGGGCTTGGCGAGGGCCGAAAACACAGCTCTGGTGGCCTGCACTTCCACGCTGCGTTTGCGACCGAGCTCGGGCTTCCATCCGGCATGGTGCAAGACGGCTCGGGCGAACCCGTCGACAAGCAATGCGAGGATGTCTTCGGTGGCTGCCGGTGAGCCGTTGCGACAGATCGGTGGAGCGACAGCGGCAGCATGCGCGACCGCCTCGGTTCCCGCCGCATCGAGTATCGGTTTCCACCGAGCGACGGTGAACGGCCCCTCTTGGACCATGGTGGGGGAGATCCGACGGGCGTTGACCAGCTGCACCGCATACCGCACGAGCGTCGCGAACCAAGCCAGCGACGGAGAGAGTTCGTCGCCTTCGGGTGTGTCGGACAGCCAGACGGCAGCACCGTAGGGGTCGAGACGCACCGTGGGAATCGACCGCTGGCCTCCGTCGGGTAACTCCAGCTGCAGACGCGAGAGCTCTCCGAACGAGACCGGCGAGTCGTGCCAACCGCCCTGGGCGTCCCAACGCGACCGGCCAAATCCGGAGTACAGCCATGCCGCCGACGCGGCGCTGTCGCCGTTCCAACCCCACACGTGCAGCGCGCCCGATCGCCAGGTGCCCTGGGCGATGAAGGGCGAGCGATCGCGAGACATCCGGTTCAGGGTACCGAGGGGCTGTCGCAACGCTTCCGGCTGTGTCGCTGTGCTGTTGCGGCCATCGTGTTGGTCGCGACGGACGTCGTAGGCTTGGAGCATGGTGGTGCCGCCCCCGTATCAGCCCTATCTGGACACGGCGCCCACCCCATTTCGGTGGCGTCTCGGCTTGCGGCCCCTCGACCTCGCCGACTGGATCCAGATCGATGATCACTTCGACGCCGACATTCGTACCAAGCAACGGGTGAGCGAGCGCTTTCCCAGCACGGTCTTTCGTGTGTTGGATGGTGGTGACGTGTCGGCGGCTTCAGGCGAGACGTACCGTTTGGTCGCCGATCACCTCAAGTCGCTCGACGCGCAACGGTTCGCGCACGTGCCCGATTCCTCGGGTTTGCTCCATCCGCTCGAGGCGGCGGGGCGCTTGGTGCAAGAAGACCTGATTCTGCTCGTGGAGCGTGACGGCGATCTGGTGTGCGGCGGTGGCAGCGTGTGCTTTCCGAATCGATGGCACCTCGCCGAGAAGATCGGGCTCACCATGGCTCAGATCCACGCACCGGTGCACCAGTTGAACGAACAGTTGGAGCATCCGATCGATCGAACCATGGATCGACTCACCGCTGATCGGGCGTTCTGGCGACTGGGCTACGGATTACTCGACACCGATGCGCTGTATCAGGCGGTCGATGGGACCTCCCAACCAATCACCGAATCGGTTGACCCGTCTGGCTATTACCTGCGGGTCGAACGTGAAACCCTGCGGCGCCTGCCCCTGTCCGGCAGCATCTTGTTCACCATTCGCACCTTCATCAACCCGCTGAGCGACGTGCCGCCCGAGGCCGCCGCCCGACTCGCCGATGTGCTCGACGCCATGCCGTCCGGAGTTGCCGACTACAAGAAGCTCACCGAGGTGGGCACCGCCATCGCCCAGTGGCTGCGTGATCGCACCACCTAGCACCGCAGCAACCACCGTCCAACGGTGAGAGCTAGTTGGCGAAGTCGAGGGTCCAGTACTGCACGCCGAGATCGGAGGTGGCAGTGCCGACCCCGACATAGGTGAAATTGCCGAGCAGGTGGGCGCGATGACCGTTGCTGGCCATCCAGGCACGAACCAACGCAACGGGGTCGACGAACCCAGCGGCAATGTTCTCAGCCCACCACGAAGCTACAAATCCGACACGCTCCAGGCGATCTGCGGCGCTGGAGCCATCGGATCCGGTGTGCGACATGATTCGATTCGCAGCCATGTCGTCGGAATGCTGTTGGGCGGCCAGCGCCACCAAGTCGTTCCATTGGAACGAACTCAGTCCGGCGGCGGAGCGAATCTCATTGATGGCGACGAGCATCGCATCCAGCGCGACCTCGTGTTCGGTGGTCGAACTCGCTGGTGGTGGCGTTGGAGGAGGTGGAGGAGGAGGGGCAAAGCGGACGGCTGCCGCGCCGGCACCGATCTGAGCTGGTTCGTCGAGCGTGACGATCGAGGCCGCAGCTGATACACCGACGAAACCGAGCGCCCCGATCAACGCAACTGCAGCGCAGGTAATGATCGGAAATCGGCTCGAGCCGATGATTCGGGGATGACTACCCATGAGCCCCGACTGTAACCCAACTGTCACGAAACCGTCACCAGGGCGTCGTGATCTGTGTCAAACCCCTGCGCGTGGGTCAAGCGTTTGAAAGCGCCCAGCAGAATCGCCACCTGAGGGCGGAGTTAGGCTGTTTACCGATGAGTAACTACATGCCTCCCTTGCGCGATATTCGATTTGTGATGGATCATGTCGCCCATCTCGGTGACATCGTCGCCAGCGAACGATTCGGCCACGTCGACAGCGGCACCATCCACGACGTGCTCGGGGAGGTCGGGCGTCTCATGAGCGAAGTCGTGGCGCCCACCAACCGTGAGGGCGACGTGATTGGTTCGCAGTGGCAACCAGACGGTTCTGTCGTCACGCCGCCATCGTTCCATGGTGCGTACAACAAGTGGGTCGAGTCAGGCTTCAACGCCATGCCATTCGATCGAGACTTCGGCGGCGCCGACTTCCCGTGGATCTCGGCCATCGCGGTGCAGGAGATGTTCACGTCGGCCAACATGGCGTTGTCGCTGTGCCCACTGCTCACCCAGGGCGCCATCGACGCCATCCACGCCCACGGTTCCGACGATCAGAAGGCGATGTATCTCCCCAAGATGCTCACCGGCGAGTGGACCGGCACGATGAACCTCACCGAGCCCCATGCCGGTTCCGACGTCGGCGCAGTCAGCACCAAGGCCGAACCCGACGCCGAAGCATCGGCAAAATGGGGCGAGGGCGCGTACCGCATCACCGGCCAGAAGATCTTCATCACGTTCGGCGAGCATGATCTCACCGAGAACATTCTTCACCTCGTGCTCGCGCGCACGCCTGGTTCGCCACCCGGCACCAAGGGCATCTCGATGTTCCTCGTACCCAAGTTTCTGCTCAACAGCGACGGCTCGTTGGGTGACCGCAACCCGGCCACGTGCGTGTCGATCGAACACAAGCTCGGTATCCACGGCTCACCCACCTGTGTGATGGCCTACGAAGACGCAATCGGTTGGCTCGTCGGCGGCGAGCACGAGGGGATGCGCAACATGTTCACGATGATGAACAACGCGCGCCTGTCCGTTGGTCTGCAAGGGCTGAGCATCAGCGACCGCGCCTATCAACTGGCGTTGCAGTACGCCCAGGACCGTATGCAGGGACGCGCAGTTGGCGCGGCTGCCGGAGTGTCGAGCCCGATCATCGACCACCCAGACGTGCGGCGGATGCTCATGACCATGCGCGCGTGGATCGATGGCATGCGCTGTCTGGTGTACACCAACGCCGGTGCAATCGACATGGCCGAAGCTGGCCAAGACGTCGATGCTCGCCGCGCATGGCAGGAACTGGCCGACCTGCTCATCCCGTTGTCGAAGGCCTTGTGCACCGACGTCGCCAACGAAGTCACCTCGCTCGGCGTGCAGATTCACGGCGGCATGGGGTTCGTCGAGGAAACCGGTGCAGCACAGCACTACCGCGATGCTCGCATCGCCGCCATTTACGAAGGCACCAACGGCATCCAGGCCGCCGATCTCGTGGGCCGCAAACTCGGTATGCGAGGCGGCGGTGTGTTGGCCGATCTGCTGGGCCAGTTCGACCAGTTGGCGAAGGCGCTCGAGTCCACCGACGAGTTGGCAACGTTCGGGACGCATCTCAACGCAGCGGTTGCTGCGTCGCGCGAGGCCTCGCTGCACATGAGCGCGGTCGCCGCTTCCGACCCCCGGTCCTTGCTGGCGGGCTCGGTTCCTTACCTACGCCTCGTCGGCACCACCGTCTGTGCCGGTCTCTTGGCCAAGGCGGCGCTGGCTGCAGTCGAGCTCAGCGGCAGCGGCGAGTACCCAGATGAGTTCCTTGCGGCCAAGATCGCCAGTGCCCGCTTCTTCGGCGAACAGATACTCCCCACCGTGATCGGGCTGCTCCCCGCCATCACCGCCAACGCCGACGCGTTGTTCACGCTCACCGCTGAGCAACTGGCATAGTCCCAGCCTCCGAACAGAAAGAAGGCCCGGTCGGTTTCCCGACCGGGCCTTCTCCTGTCCCGCTTCTTTGGATCGGCAACGTTGCCGCCGGACTTGATCAGATGACTCGATCAGCCGGTTTGTTCAGCTGGTTTGTTCAGCTGGTTTGTTCCGCTGGTTTGTTCAGCTGGTTTGTTGAGCTGGTTTGTTCAGCCGGGCATCAGCACTTCGCCGATGATGTGCACGGTGCCGTTGCCGACTTGCACGTCTTGGCAGCCGGCGGCGACGCCGTTGACGGTCAGGACGCCGTTGTCGTCTGTGAACTCGAGTTCGCCACCGTTGACCGAGGTCGCCGTGCCGAGTTCGACCAGGTCAGCTGAGCTGAGTGACTCGCCGGCGATCACGTGGAAGGTGAGGATGCTGGTGAGCAGGTCGGTGTCGGCCAAGACGGCGTCGAGGTCCGCTGGTGGGATGGCTGCGAAGGCGTCGTTGGTCGGTGCGAAGATCGTGAACGGGCCTTCGCTGTTGAGTGTGTCGACCAGGCCGGCTGCGCCGACTGCGGTGACGAGGGTGGACAGCACCGGGTTGTTGCTGGCGGCGGTGGCGGCGGGGTCGTCGGCCATGCCGTCGAAGCTGCCTTCACCGTCGGTGGGCACTGCGACGCAGGCATCACCGGTCGGCGCCATGGCGCCTTCCATCATCTCGTCGGCTGCTGGCATCAGCACTTCGCCGATGATGTGCACGGTGCCGTTGGCAACTTGCACGTCTTGGCAGCCGGCGGCGACGCCGTTGACGGTGAGGACGCCGTCGTCGTCAGCGAACTCGAGTTCGCCACCGTTGACGGTGACCGAGGTGCCGAGTTCTGCGAGGTCAGCTGAGCTGAGTGACTCGCCGGCGATCACGTGGTAGGTGAGGATGCTGGTGAGCAGGTCGGTGTCGGCCAGGACGGCGTCGAGGTCCGCTGGTGGGATGGCTGCGAAGGCGTCGTTGGTCGGGGCGAAGATCGTGAACGGGCCTTCGCTGTTGAGGGTGTCGCCCAGGCCGGCGGCCGTGACGGCTGCAACGAGGGTGGAGAGCACCGGGTTGTTGCTGGCGGCGGTGGCGGCGGGGTCGTCGGCCATGCCGTCGAAGCTGCCTTCACCGTCGGCGGGCACTGCGACGCAGGCATCACCGGTCGGCGCCATGGCGCCCTCTTCGATCATTTCTTCCATCGTCGTGGCGGTCATGTCTTCTTCCATCGCCTCGTCGGCCATGGGCATGAGCACTGCGTCGATGATGTGGACGGTGCCGTTGCCGACTGTGACGTCAGAGCAAATGACGTTGACGTCATTGACTGTCGTTCCATCGGTTCCGAAGCTGATCGTTCCGCCGTTGACGGTCTCGAGCTCGCCGGCCTCGGCGAGGCCCGCAGCGTTGAGCGACTGACCGGCAACCACGTGGTAGGTGAGGATGCTGGTGAGGAGGTCGGTGTCGGCCAGGACGGCGTCGAGGTCCGCTGGTGGGATGGCTGCGAAGGCGTCGTTGGTCGGTGCGAAGATCGTGAACGGGCCTTCGCTGTTGAGGGTGTCGACGAGGTTGGCTGCGCCGACTGCGGTGACGAGGGTGGAGAGCAACGGGTTGTTGCTGGCGGCGGTGGCGGCGGGGTCGTCGGCCATGCCGCCGAAGCTGCCTTCACCGTCGGCGGGCACTGCTGAACATGCCGGACCGAACTGTGAGCCCTCGGCCATTGCCTCGGTGGTGGCCGGGGCCTCCGGGGTGGTGGTGGCAGCGGTGTCGTCGGCGTCGTCGCCGCAGGCTGCGGCTACCAGCGACAGCGATGCGATCGCGGCCACGCTGAGACGGGCTTTGCGGCCTCGAATCTTGCGTGTGTTGCTTGGGGTGGTGGTGTTCACGGTTTCCTCTCGGGTTGTTTTGGTCGGGGTATTTTCTTTTTTGGTGATGATCAGCCGGCGGTCTTGCTGCCGGCGTGTGGAGGGTTCGGAGTGCACTTGGGTCCGGATTGGCCGTACCTCGATTTCCGAGCCGGTCGGTCGTTCGAGCAGCGCATTGAGCTACTCGACGATGACGACGATCTGCTGCAAACCGGTGGCACCACTGGGGAATGGGGCGGTGCGTTCTTCGGTCTGCACGAGGCCGCCGGTCTCGGTGGCGCGTACGCGTATGGAGTGGTTGCCGGAGGTGGCTTGCCACGCGTACGACCACTGACGCCAGGTGACGTCGTTGAGTTCGTCGGCGAGGGTCGCTTCGACCCAATCGGCGTCGTCGATCTGGAGCTCGACTTTCTCGATGCCACGGGTCTGGGCCCACGCGACGCCTGCGATCGCCGTCGTGCCGGCTGGTACCTTCGACAGCCCGCGCGGCGTGTCGATGCGACTCGACACCTTGATGGGTGCTTCATCCACCCAACCACGCTCCACCCAGTACTGATCGAACTGGTCGAAGCGGGTGAGTTCGATCGATTCGAGCCACTTGGTCGCTGACACGTAGCCATACAGGCCGGGGACGATCAATCTGGCGGGATAGCCGTGTTCGAGCGGTAGTGGTTCACCGTTCATGCCGACAGCGACGATCGCGTTGCGCCCGTCGAGGGCGGCGGTGGGGAAGCCGCAGGTGTAGCCGTCGACCGACCGTCCGACGATCTGGTCGGCGTCAGCCTTGACGCCGGCCTCCGCCAACAGGTCGTCGAGGCGCACGCCCAGCCAGCGGGCGGTGCCCATGAGCGACCCACCCACCTCGTTGGAGACACACGTGAGCGTGATGTCATATTCGACGATCTCCCGGTTGAGCAGATCGTCGTAGGAGAGCGAGAGCTCCTCATCGACGAGGCCCTTGATACCCAGTTTCCATCCGTCGATCGAGACCTGGGGCACGGTGAGTGCGGTGTCGATCCGATAAAAGTTCTCGTTGGGGGTGAAGAACGGTGTGGCCCCGTCGGCGCTCACCGAGGCGGGTACTTCGGCGAGTTGGTCGCGAGGGATGGGCAGACCCAGTTCATTGCGTTGGCTGGCCACGCCCGACCGGGTGGCGATTCTTCGCCCGGTGATGCCGATCACGGCTGATCCGGCGGCGACACCGGAAGCGGCGACGACGAACTTGCGTCTGTCGAACCCTTCGACGGTCGTTGTCCCGGTGGTGCCTTCGCTGATGGGAGCGGTGTTGGGAGCGGTGTTGGGCGCGGTGTCGAGGTTCGGTGACTCGGAGGGATCGCCGACTGGGGCGACTGTGATCCTGCGCACCAAGAGCGACCTCAACCACACCAGCGTGAGTGCGGCAACCGCTCCACCCACGAGGCTCGGTGCCACCGCGTACCAGGGGGCATCGCGGCGGGTGGATTGCGATGCGTATGCACCGGCTAGGCCGAAGAGGGCGATGCCGATCACAGCGAACTTCCAACGGCGGGTGAGTGCGACGATCCCGACGATGGCGGCATAGACGGTGAGGATCGAAGCGATGCCAGCGAGCAATGCCTGCTTGTCTTTTGTGCCGAACCATTCGATGGCGAGTTCCTTGATCGAGTTCGGCACTCCGTCCACCACGCGATCACCCACGTCGAGCACGGGCGACTGGAACGAGTTCGAGAAGATCGCAACTACTTCGGCTGCCGCAAGTCCTGCCATCGCCGCCGCGAGACCGAGTGCGATGCCGAAGACGATACGACTGAAGCGGCCCGGGACGGTGAGTGATGCTGTCGCCGCTTCGCGGTCAGATGGTGATGCCACGTCGGCATCGATGGTGGTGCTCATGCGTTCTGTTCGGAGTCAGCAGTGATCTGGATGACTCACACCCATATCCACACGGAACACTCAGATAACTTGAGTGTGGTCGTATCAAGTTTGAGCGGGATGTATAGGCTTTCGCCATGGCGATCGACCCCAAGACTTGGACCATCAAAACGCAGGAAGCCTTTGCCGCGGCCATTGATCAGGCAAAGTCACGTTCCAACCCCGAACTCACTCCCGATCACGTGCTGGTGGCCCTGGCGTCCCAAGACGACACGGTGGTCGCCCCAGTGCTCGCCAAGCTGGGCCAGTCACCGGGCATGGTGCGCGACCGGGCTCTGGCAGCGGTCGACAAACTTCCGCAAGCGTTCGGCGGCAACGAACCACGCATGTCGCGAGAGCTCGACAACGTCACCCAGAACGCCGAGCAGTACCGGAAAGACCTGAAAGACGATTACCTCTCCGTAGAGCACCTGCTCTTGGCGATGAACAGCCGGCTCGGCGTCGGTTCGGAGGAACTGCTCGCAGTGTTGCGAGACGTACGCGGCAGTCATCGAATCACCGACCAGAACCCCGAAGAGAAGTTCGCTGCCCTCGAGAAGTACGGGCAAGACCTCACAGCGCGAGCGGCCAGCGGCAAGATCGACCCGGTCATCGGCCGTGACGACGAGATTCGGCGAACCATACAGGTGCTGTCACGCCGTACCAAGAACAATCCGGTTCTCATCGGCGAGCCGGGCGTCGGCAAGACCGCCATCGTCGAAGGCCTTGCGCGGCGCATCAGTGACGGCGATGTGCCCGAGGGGTTGAAGGGCAAGCGACTCATCTCGCTGGACATCGCCTCCATGTTGGCTGGCGCCAAGTATCGCGGTGAGTTCGAAGAGCGTCTCAAGGCGGTGTTGAAAGAGATCACCGACGCGGCCGGCGAGGTGATCACCTTCGTCGACGAGTTGCACACGATCGTCGGCGCCGGTGGGGCCGAGGGCGCGATGGACGCAGGCAACATGATCAAGCCCATGCTCGCCCGCGGCGAACTGCGAATGATCGGCGCGACCACCCTCGACGAGTACCGCAAGTACGTCGAGAAAGATCCCGCGCTCGAGCGACGGTTCCAGCAGGTGTACGTGGGTGAACCATCGGTCGAAGACACCATCGGCATTCTTCGCGGTCTCAAAGAGCGTTACGAAGTACACCACGGCGTGCGTATTCAAGACTCCGCGCTGGTCAGCGCAGCGGTGTTGTCGAACCGATACCTCACCAACCGCTTCCTCCCCGACAAGGCCATCGATCTCATGGACGAAGCGGCATCGAAACTCCGCATCGAAATCGATTCCATGCCGACGGAAATCGACGTGGTGCAGCGGCGCATCCTGCAACTCGAAATCGAACAGGTGGCATTGGAGAAGGAAATCGACGGCGTGTCGAAAGCGCGGCTCGACGTGTTGCACGACGAGCTGGCCGAACTCAACGTCAATCTGGATGGGATGCTCCGACACTGGGAAGCGGAGAAGCAGGCGATCGACGCGATCCGCAACCTCAAAGAAGAGCTCGAACAGCTTCGCCTACAACTCGAGCGCGAGACCGATCTCAACGTCGCCGCAGAGATTCGCTACGGCCGTGTGCCCGAACTGGAGCGGCGCGTCGATGAAGCCACCACCCACCTCGACCTGTTGCAGCGTGAGAAGCGCATGCTGAAAGAAGAGGTCGACGCCGATGACATCGCTGAAGTCGTGGCCAACTGGACCGGTGTTCCGTTGACGCGGCTCATGGAGTCTGAAATGTCCAAGTTGATTCACCTCGAAGCGTCGCTGCACGAACGAGTGGTGGGTCAAGACGAGGCGGTCACTGCAGTGGCCAACGCCATTCGCCGCAGCCGTGCTGGCCTCGCCGACCCCAACCGTCCGATCGGCTCGTTCATGTTCCTCGGGCCAACGGGCGTCGGCAAGACCGAACTGGCTCGAGCGCTCGCCGACTACCTGTTCGACGATCCACGAGCGATGGTTCGAATCGACATGGGCGAGTACATGGAGAAGCACGCCGTGAGTCGCCTCATCGGCGCGCCGCCCGGGTACGTGGGCTACGACGAAGGCGGCCAGCTCACCGAAGCCGTGCGTCGCCGTCCGTACTCGGTGGTACTGCTCGACGAAATCGAGAAGGCGCATCCCGACGTGTTCAACACGTTGTTGCAGGTGCTCGACGACGGCCGACTCACCGACGGGCAGGGTCGCACGGTCGACTTCACCAACTCGGTGCTCATCATGACGTCGAACCTGGTCGGCGACCCATCCGACTTCTTCCGGCCGGAGTTCGTCAACCGCGTCGACGACATCGTCAGGTTCCGCTCGCTCACCCGCGCCGACTTGCGGCGAATCGTCGACCTGCAAATCGAAGTGCTGCGCACCAGGCTCGGCGAGCAGCGAATCACCCTCGAAGTATCGGACACTGCCTACGACTGGTTGGCGAGCGTCGGGTTCGACCCGGTGTTCGGTGCTCGCCCGTTGAAGCGACTCATCCAGCGCGAGATCGGCGACCGGGCGGCGCTTCTCATCTTGCAAGGCGATGTGGTCGAGGGCGGACAAATTGTCGTCGATGCCGTGGGCTCGGAGCGAGACCTGAGCGACAACACCGACGAGGCTGAAGCGGGCGACGACGTCGTTTCCGGCACCCTGCGGGTCACCGGCGTCAAGATCTGATCAAGGCCGCTAATTTGTGAGAACGTTGACCTTCATTCGATCTACCACCCACACGTCGTATTCCGCTCGCCGCCCTCAGGTCCCGCCACCTGAGGGCGGCGTTTGGTCAGTATGGGCAGGCACGTGGGCCGACATGTGTGGTGATGAATTCGCCGGTGCGTTCCCTGACCCGTCGTATCGAGCCAATCGAAATTCGATGGTGAATGGCTTCAACTTGGAGATCGTGAGTGCGGCCCCATCGACGTGGGCAAGGCGTCGAGCAAGAGGAAGCCCGCGGCCGTGCCGTGCAGCCGGATCGACCGGCCCGTCGAAGACGGTTCGAGCGTCGAGTTCGGACATGCCGGGGCCGTAGTCGATCACCGTCACCGACGACCCGTCGACGCGAACGTGAACCGCGGCGCTGCTGTGACGCAACGCGTTGTCCAGCATGATGTCGATCACCTGCCCGGCGAGTCCCTTGGTACCCAACACCACACCCGGTGAGTTGCGACTCACGACGATGCGCCGTCTGTCTGCGGCAAAGCGGGGCATCCAGTCGGCGATGTGCGCATCGACCAACGCTTCGAGGTCGAATGGAACGCGGTCCGTGTCGGTGCGGTTGCGAGCCACTGCGAGCAGCTCGTCGATCGTTCGGTTCAGTTGATCGGTTTGCTCGAGGATCGTTCGGGCCTCGGCCGCCACCTCGAGTTCGGGGCGCATCGTCATGATCTCGACGCGCATGGCAATTCCGGCGATTCCGGTTCGTAACTGGTGAGTGGCGTCTGCGGTGAAGTGCCGTTCGTTTCCGAGCAACGTGTCGAGTCTGCTCGCAGAGGTGTCGAGTGCGCTTCCGATGTGGTCGATTTCGGGTATCTGGGTGCGAATCGGGGTGCGGCGGCTGAAGTCACCGGTCCCAAGTCGCGTCGCCCGAGACGCCAGTTGTTCCAGTGGCCTTGCCAGTTGGTGACCCTGCACTGCGGCGAGACCTGCGGCCGCAGCGATGCCTCCGAATGCGAGAAAGAGCAACACGAGGAGTTGTCTGCGCACGCTGGCGTCGAGTGGGTCGGCATCGGTGACCATCGTGACGATGGATCCGTTGATGGCGGTTCGGGTGGACACGCGTGCCGACGTCACGCCGTTCGGCATGAGATCGATGACGACAGTGCCGTCGCTCGCAACGACCTGCACCCCGTCGTTGGGCCCCAGCAGATCCCGAATCGGGTCGTCGGTGATGATTTGGCCAGCGGCGGCAGCATCAGACACAGCCGCCGCAATGGTGGCGGCCTGCTGCTCGAGACGGGCGTCGAGCTGTTCCTCTGCGGAGTTCTGAATGATTTGTCCGACCGGCACTGCCATTGCGCCCAGCACCACCATCACGATGGCAATCGTCGAGACGACGAGGCGGCGCCGCACCGCGTGTCAGCCCTCGAACCGGAAACCCACGCCGCGCACGGTGACGACCAGGGTCGGCGGATCGGAGTCGTCGCCGATCTTGCGACGAAGGGTCGACACGTGCGTATCGAGGGTGCGGGTGGAACCCCAGTAGTTCTCGTCCCACACGCTGGCCATGATCTGCTCGCGCGTGAATGTGGCATCGGGTTTGCTCATGAGCAGGGCGAGGAGGTCGAACTCCTTCGATGTGAGTTCGATCTCGACGTCGTCTCGGTAGGCGCGTCGGGATTCGGTGTTCACGCGAAGTGGGCCCCCCGTGATCTCCTTGGGGAGCAGCGATGCAATCTCGGCAATGCGCAGTCGAGCGCGAATGCGGGCCACCAGCTCGGCGAGCCGGAACGGTTTGGGCACGTAATCGTCGGCTCCGGCGCCAAGACCCACGATGACGTCCATCTCGTCGGCGCGAGCGGTGAGCATGATGATGGGGAGACTCGGATGTTCTTCGCGCACCTTGCGGCACACGTCGAGACCGTCGATGTCGGGCAGCGTGAGATCGAGCAGAATGAGGTCCGGTCGGCTGGCGTTGACGGCGTCTATCCCCCGTTGTCCCGTGGCGGCGTGCACCGCGGTGAAGCCTTCGGTGCCCAGCACACGCAACAGCGGTTCGCTGATGCGTTCGTCATCTTCCACCAACAGAATTGTGGCCATCGTCAGGATCGTAGGCCAATGCTTGTGCGCACGTACACAGAAACATCCCGATTCCTTGCGCCGATGCAAACACGGTGAGGGCGAGGTGAACTTTTCGGGTCGGTCAACCGCGGTCGAACCGTCGGCGAATGGCGGCTGCATGGGCGGGAAAGCCCTCATGATCGGCAAGGGCGATGACCGAAGATGCCATCCGTTGGGCCGAGGCTTCGTTGGCTCGAGCGATAGCGGTGCGCTTGAGAAAGGTGGCCGCGGTGATGCCCGAACTCACGTGTGCGTAGCCGCTGGTCGGCAGCGATGCCGGGCAGCCGATCACGAAGTTGGCGGCACTGAACGGGGTGTGTTGGCCAATGAGAATCTCACCGGCGTTCACGAGCGACTCGACCACACGATCGACGTCGCGTTCCTGCACCGCCACTTGTAGATGCTCGGGCGCGTACCGGTTGGCAACGTGGGCCGCTGTGTCGAGGTCGTCGACGAATACACATCCGCCGTTTGGGCCGAGCGACGCCCGAGCGGCTTCGGCTCGCACCGCCGGAAGGTCGGCGACTTGCCGTTCCAACTCGGCGTCGGTGGCGTCGGCGAGGGCGACCGAGGTGGTGATGAGCACCACGGAACTGTCGGTGCCGTGTTCGGCTTCGATCAACAGGTCGGCGGCAAGTCGCATCGGGTCGGCAGTTCCGTCGGCGATGACGACGCTCTCGGTCGGCCCGAGCAACATGACGGTGCTGACACCGTGGCGTCGCATCTCGATCTGGGCGATCGAGACGGCCGGCGAGCCAGGGCCCATGAGCTTGAGCACCTTCGGAATGGTTTCGGTGCCGAACCCGAGTGCAGCGATACCGGCGGGTCCATTCACGCGAAAGACGCTCGAGATGCCGAGCTTGCGGCACACCGCGAGCACCGCTGGGTCCACCTCACCGGCTCCACCGGGAACCGGCGGTACCACGAGCGTGATCTCGGCCACCCCCGCCACGGTGGCGGGTACAGCCAACTGATACGCGACGCTGGGGTAGCTCGCCTTGCCCGATGGCGTGAACAGCCCTGCGGACTTGATGGGGCTGATCTTCTCGCCAACGATGAGGCCCGGCTCTGGTTCGAACGACCAGTCTGAAAACTGTTCGAGCTGACGTTCGTTGAACGCACGCAGGTGAGCGATGGCGTCGTCGATCGCCTCGTCGACCTCCGGTGTCACCTCGGCCCGTTCGATTTCGCTGGGTGTGACGCGTAGCCCTGCCGGGCTGACCTCGATGCCGTCATGGCGCGCAAGAGCGTCACACACGGCGGCGTCGCCCCGAGCCGCTACGTCGTCGATCAAGCCGCTGATGGAACGCCGCAGGTCTGGATCGAAAATGTCGTCGAGGCCTCTGGCGAACAGTTCGGCGCGTGCAGCGGCGGTCATGTCGGCCCATCGTTGACGTCGCATCACGCTCACGGCTTCGACGCTAACGGACGACTCGGCCGGCCATCACAGAAGTTCGGCAGTCGGGTGATCGTCACAGCGCAAATGTGACCGGCACGGAGCGCCTGGAGGTCGGCGGGTGCGCGATCTAGTCTGTTGCGATGTTCCCGACGGTTGTGATCCGCCAGCCTGGGCAGACACCAATCCATCTGTCGGTGCGCGAACCCATCGAAGTCGGACGCGAATGCACCGGTGTGTTGCTGGTGGACCCACAGGTCTCGCGCCGTCACCTCGTGCTTGCGCCGGTCGGTGATCGCATCGCCGTCCTCGATCTCGGCAGCACCAACGGCACGATCCTGCACGGGCGCCGCCTCGACATCGAGATGGAGTTGATGGTCGGCCAGTTCATCAAGCTCGGAGACACGACCATCACCGTGTTGGACGAGCGCCCCGGATCTGTGCCGTCGCACGAGGAGTCGAGCGACGCAGCGGAGTTGTCGACGACGGTGTTGCCAACTGCTTCAGCCACTCAGTCGCCTCACCGCCACGACCTCGATCTGCCGCCAGCCAGCGAGCACACCCCCTCATCCGAGTGGTCGCGTCGCCCGTAGCGTGCCTGTCCTACCTCGGGCATCGCTCGCCTGTGTAGAGTCAGGACACGTTCCAGTCAGCGGAAGTTAGGGAGCGTGCCCATGCCCGTCACAGTCGTCGTCGGCGCCCAGTGGGGTGACGAAGGCAAGGCCAAGATCATCGACTTGCTCTCGAAGGAGCACACCTACGTGGTGCGCTACCAAGGTGGCCACAACGCTGGCCACACGGTGGTGGTCGATGATCAGAAGTACGCCTTGCAGCTCATCCCGAGCGGGGTGTTGTACGACCATGTGATCCCGGTCATCGCCAACGGCGTGGTGGTTGACCTGCCGACCTTGTTCCGGGAGATCGACACGCTGGAAGGCCGCGGTGTTTCGTGCGCCGAGTTGAAGGTGTCGAGCCGAGCGCACCTGATCTTCCCGTGGCACCAGAGCCACGACGCCATCGCGGAAGCGATGCGCGGCGACGACAAGATCGGTACCACCCTCAAAGGAATCGGCCCCGCCTACGCCGACAAAGCGCGTCGTGTTGGCGTACGGGTAGGGGAGGTGGTCGACCTCGAGCACTTTGGTGCCACCGTTCGAGCACGTGCGATTGCCGAGAACGACCTCATCGTGCAGGCCGGCGGCGAACCGTTGAACGTCGAGGACATCGTCGCCCGGTTCGGCGAGTACGCACTTCGGCTTCAGCCGTATGTGTGCGACACGGTCACCTTGCTTCACGACGCGCTGGCCGTGGGCGCCCAAGTATTGCTGGAAGGCGCGCAGGCAACGTTCCTCGATCTTGATCACGGCACCTACCCCTACGTCACGTCGTCGAACCCCACCGCGGGCGGCGCCTGCGCTGGGTCCGGGCTCGGCCCGCGCGACCTCGGTCGCATCGTGGGCATCACCAAGGCGTACACCACACGTGTCGGAGCCGGCCCGTTCCCCACCGAACTGCTCGACGAGAACGGCGACCGGTTGATCGACATCGGCAAGGAATACGGCACCGTCACCGGTCGCCGCCGCCGCGCCGGTTGGCTGGATTGCGTGATGTTGCGCCAGGCGGTGCGCCTGAACAGCCTCAGCGAGCTCGCATTGACGAAACTCGATGTGCTCGACGGGTTCGAGACGGTTCGGGTGTGCACGGGGTATCGGCTCGATGGTGCGCTGATCGATCACTATCCCGATCGTTCCGAAGTGCTCGCCCGCATCGAGCCGGTGTATGTCGATCTGCCGGGCTGGCAGACCGACTTGTCGAACAAACGTGAGCCCGGCGATCTGCCCGACGAAGCGCGGGCGTTTGTGGCGCTGGTCGAAGCCGAGGTGGGCATTCCCGTCAACGTGGTCGGTGTCGGTGCCGAACGCGATGACTACTTGTTGTGGACGATCTAATGGGACTGACGGTGATCGGGCTGACGGTGATCGGACTGCACGTCATGCGTAGGTCAGCTCGGAGCGACCATTCATGATCCCTCGCTATTCCACACCGGAGATGACGGCGATCTGGTCAGACGTCTCGAAGTTCGGTCGATGGCTGGAGGTAGAGCTGCTGGCAACGGAGGCGCACGTGCAGATCGGTGTCGTACCAGCCGCTGACGCCGCCGCCTGCAGAGCTGGAGCGCCGGTGGCTGACGGCGCGTTCGTTGCCGCGATCCAGGAACGCGAGTCGGTCACCGATCATGACGTTGCCGCGTTCGTCGATGTGGTGCAAGCGGCCATCGGGGCCGACGCAGGCAAGTGGATTCACTTCGGACTCACCTCATCTGATGTTGGTGACACCGTGCTGTGTTGGCAGATGACCGATGCCGCCGACGTCTTGCTCCGGGCGGCCGACGAGCTGTTGGTCACACTCATTCGTCTTGCCAACGAACATCGCGACACGGTGATGATCGGGCGCACGCACGGCATCCACGCCGAACCCACCACCTTCGGCGCCAAGCTTGCGCTGTGGGCGCTGCAGGTGGATCGCGACCGAGTGCGGCTGCGAGCAGCGCGCGACACGGTTGCTGTGATGAAGTTGAGCGGTGCAGTTGGCACCTACTCGAATATCGAACCCTCGATCGAAGCGTTCGTCGGCGCAGCAATCGGGCTGCAACCGGTTGCCGCCACGCAGGTGATCGCACGTGATCGCCACAGCGAGTTCCTCTATGCCTGCGCCACCATTGGCGCTACATGTGAATTGATGGCGGTCGAACTTCGCCACCTGCAGCGCACAGAGGTGCGCGAGGTGCAAGAAGGCTTCAAGCCCGGTCAAAAGGGATCGTCGGCCATGCCGCACAAACGAAACCCGATATCAGCGGAAACGATTTCCGGATTGTCCCGTGTGTTGCGGTCGAATCTGTTGGCTGGAATGCAAGACATTGCCTTGTGGCACGAGCGCGATATCTCCCACTCATCGGTCGAGCGAGTGGTGCTGCCCGACTCGTCGCAACTGGCTCACTACGTCTTGCGTCGCCTCGATCGCTTGCTCTCCGGTTTGATGGTTTTTCCGGAACGCATGCGAGCAAATCTCGATGCCAGCTACGGCTTGGTCTTCAGCCAACCCGTGTTGTTGGCGATGGTTGCTTCCGGGTTGTCTCGTGACGATGCCTACCGAATCGTTCAGCGCAATGCGATGCGCTCCTGGGACGAGGGAACCGATTTTCGGTCGTTGCTGGAAGGTGACCCCGAAGTCAGCGACCTTGCTCGCGTGGCCCTCGACGAAGCGTTCGACCTGAACCGCTCGCTGCGGCACCTTCAGGTGGTCTTCGACCAACTCCACGCTCTCCAGCTGTAGCGCTGGTCACACGCAGTTCTGAGACTCCGTGATGCGTCGCCGCAACGCTTCGTTCTGTGGTGATTCAGCCGTTGCCACGTGAGATGTCGGCGCGTGCCAACACAGCGGCCGGCACACCGACTTCGCGCCACGACGCGTACGAAATGCCTTTGCGGTCGCCATACGTCTTTGCAACTTTGACGAAGTCCGCCTCGACCGCAGACAGGTCGATCGAGTCGCCCATTCCTGCCAGTTCGGTCTGTAGGTCGCGACGATCCTGTACGAGCTTCAACTCTTCGATTGGGGTGGCCTCAGGCAGACGGGCCTCGATATCGGCGAGCTGCTTTGCGATGGAATCAGGGGTGCGTTTGCGCCCCCGCTTTGGTTTGGTTTCGCGAAGCGCTTCGAGATACACACGAACTGCACGACCTTCCGCCCGACCGTGTTCCAGTTTTGCCAAATGATCTTCGGACATCTGTTTTGGACCGCGTTTGCCTGCCATAGTTGCAAAGTATAAGCGGTCATTGAGTGTTCATCGATGTCGGTGGTTGCATTGGAAGTGCCTCAACCAGGGGTGGGTCGGGCGGACGCCATATCCTCACCACATGTTCGCACTCGAGCCGCATGGGCCTGACACCTTCGTTGGGACCGGCCCCCAGTACCCGTGGGGAGGCTTGTACGGTGGCCAAATCGTGGCCCAGGCGTTACGTGCTGCAAGTCACTCGGTCGACGAAGCATTTGTCGCCCATTCCATCCGCGCCTACTTCATCCGGCGCGGCGATCACCAGGAGCCGGTGAGGTACGAGGTCGACCGCATTCGCAACGGGCGCAGTTTCATCACCCGCCGGGTCGTCGCCCGCCAAGCGGTCGGCGCCATTCTGAATGCCGAGTGTTCGTTTCAACGACCCGAGGACGCGCCGGTGCGCCAGACGATCGCCGCGCCCACGGTGCCGCCTCCTGACCGGCTGATCAACTCCTCGTTCTCAGAACACTTCGAACGACGCTCGGTACCCATCGCCGATGTCGGTGGCACCCGTCCCGAAGGAGGCGGACGTACCACCGCGTGGATGAAGACCGCCGCTGAGCTCGATGAACCGGACGTCACGCTGACGCTGCACCACTGCTGGTTGGCGTTCATGTCCGACGACCTGCCCACCGACTGCGTACGAGAGACGTTGATCGGCGAACGACCGAAGCTCCAGTCGGTGCCGTCCGCGAGTCTGGATCACACCATCTGGTTCCATCGCCCGCTTCGAGCCGATCGTTGGCACTTGCACGACTTCACGTGTCACCACGTGAGCAATTCTCGAGGCTTGGCGGTGGGTCACGTGTTCGCCGAAAGTGGCGAACACGTCGCATCGATCAGCCAAGAAGTGCTGATCCGCGAACCCCGACCTGCGTGATCAAAAGGCGTGGTTTGTGTCAGACACAAACCACGCCATGTCAGTCGCGGCCGCGGAGGGCTTCCACTGGCTCCATTCGGGCCGCCCGGATTGCCGGATACGTGCCGGCGAGCAAGCCGACCACCGCGCCTGCCAGGGGCGCCGCGAGCGGCATCCAAGGGTCGAGCACAGGGGTCCAGCCCTTGGCAGCTGAGACGCCCACGACGATCAGCACCCCGGCGCTGGCGCCGATGACGCCGCCGACCAACCCGATCGCCGCAGATTCGCTGAGAAACTGAGTGGCGATGTGTCGGCGTCTGGCGCCGAGCGCACGCCTGAGGCCGATCTCGCCCGTGCGTTCCATCACCGTCACCAACGTGACGTTGGCGATGCCGATGGCACCAACCACGAGTGACACGAGGCCGAGCAACAGAAACAGGCTATTGACGTCACTCGCCACCTGATCCCGTGCCCCCTGGGGGATGGCAGGCGCGGCGACGGCGAGCATGTCTGGAGCCGAAGGTACGAGCGCGATGGGCGCCTGCTCGGCGATGAGGTCGCCAGCGCCGATCTCCACTTCGATGATCACTCGTTCCGGGCGGGTGACGTGGAACACGTCAGCGGCGGCGGCACTGGGAATGATGACCGCACCGAGAAAGCCGGGGTCGCGAATGGCCTCGTCGACGATGCCGATCACCGAGAAGAACGTGTCGCCGATGTACAGGCCAGGCTGTACATCCAGGCGTTCGATGCCGAGCAGCTGGGCGAGATTCACACCGATCACTGCGACACGATCAGCGCGATCGACGTGGCCTTGATCGAACCAGCGCCCAGCAGCGATGTGGCCGCGCACCGCGTCAAGGACTCCGGCGGAACCGGCAAGCACCGGTACGGTGTGTTCGTAGTTGCCGGAAGGGTCGATGACTGGCACGGTACGCACACTGCCCGGGTTGATGACGTCAGCCACAGCGCCCGAAGCAACGACCCCGTTGAGTCGATTCAGACGGGTCTCCACGGCCCACGGCAACAGAGCACCGCTGACGCCGCTGTCGTTACCGGTCGACCGTGCGGTGACGATCACCTGGCTGGCGCGCAGTTCGTCGAACTGGTCGATGATCTGACTGCCCGCCGTACGCGATAACCCGAGTGTGACGATCAACGATGCCAGGCCCAGCACCGTTCCGAGCGTGGTGAGCATCGAACGGGTTGGTCGGGCGAAGATGCCGGCGAGCATCTCGTCGACGCTGTCGCCGATTCGAAACCTGCTCCGACGGATCGGTCGAACCGAGGTGAATCCGTCAGTCACGACGGCACCACAGTCACGGCGGCACCCCAGTCACGGCGCCACCAGTTCGACAACAGACGTGTCGGTGAGCGCGGTGAGTTGACCGTCGACGATTCGCACCCGACGTTGCGCTCGATCAGCAACCTGACGGTCGTGAGTGATCACGCACACGGTGAGCCCGTCAGCCACCAACTCGTCGAACAGCGCCAAGACCGACTCGGTCGTGACCGAATCGAGATTGCCGGTGGGCTCGTCACACAGCAGCACCGACGGCCGAACGGCCAGTGCCCGGGCGACCGCCACCCGTTGGCGCTCTCCACCAGACAACCTGTCGGGTCGGAATGTGGCGCGATGCAACATACCGACACGGCCGAGCGCGTCGATCGCGCGTCTGCGTCGCTCGGCTCGTCTGATGCCCTGATACATGCCTCCGAACATGACGTTTTCCAGTGCCGTCCGATGCCCGAGCAGGTGGAACGACTGAAACACGAAACCGAGCCGCTCGGCGCGCAGCCCGGCACGGTCGGCATCGCTGAGATCTCCAACGTCGCGCCCGTCGAGGCGGTACGAGCCGTGGGTCGGGCGGTCGAGCAGGCCGAGCACGTTGAGCAGGGTCGACTTGCCAGATCCGGAGGGTCCGACGATGGCGAGGTACTCGCCGGCGGCCACTTCGAGATCGACTGCGCGCAGCGCCTGTACCGGTGGTGTGCTCGGAAAGACGCGCCACAGGTTGTCGAGCTGGATGACCGGCAGACTCATCAGCCGGCCAGTTCGGGGAACTCGGCGGTGATCTGGTCCACGATTTCGAGTTCGAGCTCGCGTCGGATGTCGGCGATGCCACCTTCCGTTTGGCACGACTGGTCCCGCTTCCAGAGTTCCACTTCGATGCCCGTGAGTCGATCGATGTCTTCGCCCAAGATCTCTTGGGGCTCGCCAAGGTAGATCACGCCCGAACCGTCTTGGTTCTGCTCGGCCCCCATCATCTGTGAGTCGGACGAGTTCATGTACTCGTCGAACTCGTCTTGCGATGACACCTCGATGATTTCGAGTCCCTGTGCCTCGGACTTCAGGCGGTTGACCAGTGAGTACATGTTGTCGGGGCTGACCGGCACCTCGAGCCCGATCTCTTCGATCGCCGGAGCGATGCACTCGGCCCATGCGGTGAACGCATCGGCGAGGCGCAGGTCGTTCTGCTGGTTTTCGTAGTACTCGTTCAGCAGCGCCTGTACCTCCGGGTCGTCGCCTGGGCTGTCGCCATAGACCTCGTAGCGGGCAATGCCAGCGCACCCACGCTCCTCGACCGGGGGTGGTACGTAGGCGCCTTCGGGGGTGGTGTTCGACGGGCCGTCGTACTCCACGCCGTACAACGTGCGGTAGTAGGTGTCTTGTTCGTCTTGGCTGAGCCCCATGAGGTAGTCCTGATTGGGATCTTCGAAGACTTCACCGAGTCCGCCATCGCCCACTTCATACATCTCGTAGCTGCGCATCACGCCATAGCCGTACTTCTCGCCGAAGCCCGTGGGGTCGGTGGAAGCCAGGTCGTCTTCCGCGTTCGACATCGCTGAGTAGTCCACCGGCTCGTACTCGAAGCCTTCTGCGCGCATGCAGTCGGCAGTTCCCTCTTCGACTTCGAGTTGCTTGCGGCGATCTTCCACCGGATTGAACTCCCAGCCCATCAACGCTGCGAGGGGCGAGTCTGATTCGGCAGCGCTGTCGTCTCCGGAGTCGTCGGAACCATTCCCAGCATCACCATCTGCTGAGTCACCATCTGCTGAGTCACCATTGTCCGAGTCATCACTGGTATCAGCGCTGCTCGTGCCGCTGGTGGACACCACCGGGCCCTCGGTGTCGTCTTCGTTCTGGCGTTCGTTGGTCTCGAACCCGATGACGACTCGATCGCCCTCGACCAGCGCGCCGGCTTCGATGGGTCGGACTTCGGCGAGACCGTTTGCGGTGAGGCCCACGTGCACCTCCACCACCTCGGTCACCGCAGCCACGGTGTCGGTGGCCGGGGTGCGCTCGATTTCGACCTGGCTCACTTCGTCAGGGCCGACGGTCAGCGCGGCGACGGGCACCACCAGTACCTCGCCGTCGGTCGATGCCACGGAGACCACCACCCGCGTGTCCCAGAACACGTAGTCGGTGAGGGCGTCGGGGTCATCGGGCGAGATCACGACTTCCAGTCGCCCGGATGCTTCCCCGCCGCTCGGCCCCGCGCCTTCGCCGCCGCCATTATCGGTGGGTGATGGCGCACCGACTGCCAACACCGTGCCCGCCGTGGTGACCCCGGACCCACGAATCTCCACGGTCACCGCTGCTCCCACGGCAACGAGGCCTGAGTCGACCCGGCTCACTCTGGCTGACACGAGGGTCTCGGCAGTAGCGAGTGTGCCGATCGGGCCTTGCACGGTGGAGCCCAGCGTGACAAACGATTCGGTGACGTTCGACGGCAGCAAGGGAACGAAAACGATTTCGCCGGGGGAGATGCGGGTGCCCGTGGCCGCGTGCAGCGCAACCAGGTTGGCGGTGGCGGTGTCGAGATCGGCCTGGGCGTTGGTGGCTGCCTCGTTCAACAGGCTGGTGTTACCGGACGCGTTCGCCTCGTTGAACTGAGCTTCGGCGAGTTGCAGGCTGAACTGAGCGTCGGTGACAGCCTGATTCGCGGTGGCGACCGATTGAGTACGTTGCGTTTGGGCAGAGACGATGGCACCTTCTGCTACCACGAGCGCATCGTTGAGTTGTGCCAATGCGATGTCGAGTTGGCCGAGGGCCGCCTCCGTGTACGGCTCGCCCGTGTTCGGATCGATCGCCCCTGGTTGCCCTGCCTCGGTTCGGTTCGCAGCCGCGACGTCGCGGGGCACGCGGGCAGCGTCTCGGCTCGAGGCGGCGGCGGTGACGGCCTGGTCACCTTCGGTGCGCGCCGCTGAAGCGGCCGATTGCGCCGCAGGCACTGCGGCTCGCGCCGACTCCACCGCCTGCGTGATCTGCAAACGCTCCGACTCGAGCATCGGTTTGCTCGCGTCAGCGAGCGCGGTCTGAGCTGCCCTGAGGTTGTCTTCGGCGCTGCGCACCGACGCTTGCGCGCTGGTGAGGGCATCGCGTTCCTCCACCGACGGACCCTCGGCAACGTAGCCGCCATCGATGTACATCTGCTCGACGGCAACGGCGGTGGCTTCGTCGAACACGGTGTCGACGGTTCCAGGCGAATACCCCTGCCGAACCATCGACTCCTCGAGTTGCAGAACGTCTGGACCCTCGGTGCCGATCACCATGCGGCGGTACATCGGCAGTTGGCCTTGCAGCACCATCACGGGGCGGCCGGTGACCTCCACGAAGATGTCGCCCTCTTGCAGGGTGTCGCCCACGGGCGCTGCGGCGGTGATGACGGCAGCTTCACCGGTGGCGATGCCGACGCTGCCGGCCAGCTGTACGACCGTTGGCTCGTTGTAAGAAACGGTGCCGGAGAGCACGAGCACCGATGACAACTCGCGCCGTTCCACGGGCACCGTGATGAGCGAAGCGGTGGGCGCCTCACTCGCAGCGGCGCGGTCTGCCGGCGACTGAATACGTGTGCCGATATACATGCCCAACAGGCCGGTGACAACGGCTGCACCGACGACCAACAGTGCGGTCCGACGGCGACTGCGGCCGTCGCCACCAGGCACGTCGGCGTTGGACCAGCCGTTGAAGTCACTCGGGCGAGGGGAGTCGATGGACTCACTGGGGGGTTTGTCGCCAGGAGTGTCGGCTATCAGGTCGACCTCCGATGCCCCCGAATCCAAGTCACTCATGAACAGCTCCCCCTCGTCGGGCACCGCCCAGCACCGAGTCTGGGCAGATCGTATCGCAGCGCAGCAAATCGCTCGGCGCTGTATTCATCTATCAGACGCCGGGGAAGGTGGTTTGGTTCCCTCGATCTGGGGTGATCGACAGCGATGCCGATGCCGGTCCGAACCGGCGTCATGCGAGCAGTGGCGCCACCTCGTGAGCGACGATATCGAGATGGTCGAGATCGGCAAGGTCGAGCACCTGCAGGTAGAGACGGGTGGCACCGGCGTCTTGCCAACGGCGGATGGTGTCGGCAACTTCGTCGGGGGATCCCGCGGCACCCTTGATGCGCAATTCGGTTGGGTCTCGATGTACCGCCGCCGCGCGTCGGGCGATCTCATCGTTATCGGCACCGCAACACAGAATCAGCGCCGTTGAGAAGATCATGGTCGCTGGGTCGCGACCTTCGGTTTCGCAGGCCTGGGTGACGGCGGCTACTTGAGAAGTGAACTCGTCTAGTGGCGGGAACGCTACGTTGAACTCTGCCGCATACTTGGCGGCGAGACGCGGCGTGCGACGCTTGCCATGACCGCCGATGATGATCGGCGGGCCACCCGGCTGCGTGGGCCTGGGTAGGGCCGGCGAGTCTTCGACGGTCCACACCTTTCCCGAGAAACTGTACGTCTGGTCGGCCGGCGTGTTCCAGAGCCCGTGGATGATTTCGACCTGCTCCTCCAGATTGTCGAACCGGTCACCGAGAGACGGGAACGGCATTCCATACGCCTTGTGTTCTGTTTCGTACCAGCCAGCACCAATACCCAGTTCGACGCGTCCGCCTGACATCTGGTCGACCCCGGCAACGGTGATCGCGAGTGGGCCCGGCTGGCGGAACGTGGCGGCGGTGACCATGGTGCCGAGACGGATTGTCGAGGTTTCCCTCGCCAATCCGGCCAGGGTGATCCACGCGTCGGTGGGACCGGGAAGGCCGCTGACGCTACCCATCTTGAGGTAATGATCGCTGCGGAAGAACGCGCCGAATCCCAGCGCCTCAGCCCTCAGTGCGACAGCGAGGAGATCGTCGTAGGTGGCGCCCTGCTGTGGCTCGGTGAAGATGCGAAGGTCGGCGAGTTCCATGCGCTCGACCGTAACGCGGGGTATCGAGTTGTGTGGCTACGTTGGGGTCCGATGTCTGAGATGCCACCGTTGCCACCGTTGCCACCTGCACTTCATGTGTTGCGGGCGCATGTGCTCGAACACTCGGTGAAGCGGGGTGACTTCACGCTGAAGAGCGGGGCGAAGAGCTCGTGGTTTCTCGATACGAAGCAAACCGCCTGCCGCCCCGAGGGAATCGTGCTGGTGGCCGATGCCATGTTGGAGGTGATCCCTGACGATGCCACCGCTATCGGAGGGCTCACGATGGGGGCGGACCCTGTGGCGTATGGCGTCGCCGCGGTGGCTGCGACTCGTGGCCGGCTATTGCGCAGCTTCAGCGTGCGCAAGGAAGCGAAGGATCACGGCGTCACCGGGCGCGTCGCCGGCGCGTTGCAGGCAGGCGACAAGGTCGTCATCACCGAAGACACCGTCACGCGTGGCACGTCGCTGATGGAGGCGGTCGAGGCAGTGCGCGAGTTCGGGGCCGAACCGGTACTGGTCTCGCTCATCGTCGATCGCGGCGGCACCTGTGCGGCCATGTGCGAAGCGGCGGGTATCGCGTACGCACCCCTCCTCACCGCTGTCGACCTCGGCTTCGGTTACGGCACATGACGAGTCGACCATGACCGATCAGTCCCGGTTCACGATCAGTCAGGGCAGCACGTTCGAGGCAGCCATCGGCTACTCGCGCGCAGTGGTGGACGGCGACTGGGTGTTCGTATCGGGAACGACCGGGTTCGACTACTCGACGATGACCATCGCTGAAGACGTCGAGTCGCAGTGCGCCCAAGCTCTGAGCAACATCGCAGACGCGCTCGAACGCGCCGGGTCGTCACCGACCCAAATAGCTCGTGTGAGGTATCTCATCCCTGATCCGGCTGACTTCGAACCGTGTTGGCCACAGTTGAAGGCGTTCTTCGGGGCCGCCGCCCCGGCAGCCACCGCCATGATCGTCGGCCTCGTCGACCCGCGGATGCGCATAGAGATCGAAGTCACCGCCGTCCGCCGCGCAGCCGAGAGCGACCAAGCGATCTGATCCGTTGCCGGCTTGGCGACGCCAATAGATACGGGGGACATGAGCGGAATGACGAGTGGATTAAATGGGATCGCAGCGACCTATCCGCTCATCCCCTAAATCGTCCTGACGACGATGCTGTTGAACCCATCGGCGATGTCGGGCCCGAACTGGTAGACGTCACCGGTCGCCACCTCGAACGCGACGAGGCCGGTGCCACTCCCGGCTGAGAACACCCACAAACCGTCGGCGCTGATCGCGATCGGGCCGAAGTTGTCGGCGAGGACACCGACCAAGCGTCGCTCGGCGAGGTCGATGATCGCCAGGCCTCCACCGAAGCTCGAAGATCCGTTGGACGTGGTGATTCCAAACACCGCGGTGGCGGCGGCAACCGTCGCTTGCGTGGGCCAGTAGCCGACGTATTGGATCGTGATCTGTGAGTCTGCGGTGAGTTGGGCGAGCGGCGGTGAAAACTGATCAACGATCTCCTGCAGTGGGAACGGTTGACGTTCCCCCGTCCTGCGATCGATGACGACATGGCCACACACGAAGGCCTCGTTGCACTCGCTCACGACCGCCGTATCCGCACCGAGGGCCATGATTTCGCCGGTGGTGATCCGTGTGGCACCGCTTGGGTCGAGGTCGAACAGGTCGCCGGACGTGTAGGCCAGCAGGCCGCCACCAGGGTCGCCCAAGATGCCGCCGCGATCAAAGCTTCCTGCAGGCAGTTGGACGACCTGGCTCGCGTCATCAGCGCTTGCGATAGCCGTGGCGAGGTTGTCATTCGTCAACAACCACACCGTGCCCGCTCCGTCGACGACGACTTGCTGGGCCCTCGATGCAGCAACGTCGGTTGACAGATAGGTCGGCGAACCGTCGAGCGTGATCGTGCGCAGCACTGATGCATCCCACGGGGTGAACTCCAGGAGGTCGCCACTCGGCGAGAACGCGACGTAATTTTCACCGTTCTGATTGCGGGGATAAGTGCGCACTGTGCCTGCGGCAAAGTCGATTCGGTGCAGCGCACCCCCGTAGGTGCTGACCGCGAGTTCGTACGGGAGTGCTCGGAGTTCCGGCGCGAGGAGGACGTCGACCGGCCTGCCCGCCGGGAGCGTGGACGTGGTGGTGGTGGACGGCCGCGGCCGGGCGGTGGTGACGGGTGGGGCGATGGTGTCGGTGATCAGTTCGGTCGTCGTGACCGCCACGGTGGTGGCGGTCGGGGCATCGGTGGCCGCGGTGTCGTCATCTCCGCCTCCACGCCCGACGACCCACCCGAGCGCCAATGCCGCCACACCCACGGCGCCGGCGGTGGCGATCAAGGTTCGCAGCGGAACGTGAGCACCGGCTTGGCCGTCATGAGTGCCAGGTAGCGCCGGGAGTTGGGTGCCATCTTCGGGTGATCGATCGGCTGCTGGCGGAACGCCGATCCGGGACTTCTCGTGGCGCGGCTCCACCGGGGTGAGTTCGATTTCGATTCGTTCGCCCGCCGACTCTCGTCGCCCCCAATCACTCACCTGACCAGTACATCATGCGGTTGGTGTTGAGTGGGGGTCGGGCCAAGCGTTCAGACGTTGGCGGCCTTGAGTACGTCGCGGACTTTCGTGATGATCTGTTCGGTGGTGCTGCCAGGGGTGAACACCGCTGCGATGCCGGCGGCGTACAGCGCTTCGAGGTCGTGGTCGGGCACGATGCCGCCGATGATCACTGGAATGTCGACGCCGCGTTTGCGTACTTCGCTCACCACGAGCGGTGCCAAGGTCATGTGCGCTCCGGACAGCATCGACAGCCCGATGGCGTCGACGTCTTCGTCCACTGCGGCAGCCGCAACCGTCTCGGGGGTCTGGAACAGACCGGTGTAGATCACCTCGTAGCCGGCATCACGCAACATGCGCGCCACCACCTTGATGCCGCGGTCGTGCCCGTCGAGCCCAACCTTGGCAACCAAAATGCGTTCGCTCACAACAACCTGCTCTCAAGCAAGGAGTGGTTTGTGTCTGACACAAACCACTCCCTAGATGACGGGGACTTCTACGTGGCGGCCGAAGACGGCTTCCATGGTCTTCATGATCTCACCCAGCGATGCGTACTGCTTCACTGCGTCGATGAGGGCCGGCATGAGGTTGATCGACTCGTCGGCCGCCTCGGCGGCTATGCGGGCGAGCGCAGCGTCGACCGCTGCCTGGTCTCGTGTGTGGCGGATCTCGTCGAGCCGCTTGCGTTGACGGGTCTCGTCTTCGCCCGTGATCTTCAACAGTTCCATCTGTTGCTCGTCGTTGCCTTCGGTGAACTTGTTGACGCCGACGGTGATTCTGCGACCGGAGTTGAGTTGCCGTTCCAGCTCGTATGCCGAATCAGCGATCTTGCCCTGGAACCAGTTTTCCTCGATGCCACGAATCGCGCCTTCGAGCATGGAACCCTCGCCGAGTTCGTCGAGGTAGGCGAACAGCTCCTCGGCCTGACGTTCCATTTCGTCGGTGAGCGCCTCGACGTAGTACGACCCACCGAGTGGGTCCGCCACATGGGTCACGTTCGTTTCGTATGCAATGACCTGCTGTGTTCGCAGGGCGATCCGGGCGGACTTCTCGGTGGGGAGCGCAAGGGCTTCGTCCATGGAGTTGGTGTGCAACGACTGTGTGCCACCCAGCACACCAGCGAGCGCCTCGATGGCGGTGCGGACGATGTTGACTTCGGGCTGCTGGGCTGTGAGCGACACACCGGCGGTCTGTGTGTGGAAGCGCAACTGCAGCGACTTGGGGTCGGTGGCGCCGTACCGCTCTTTCAACCAACGTGCCCAGATACGTCGCGCCGCCCGGTACTTGGCGATCTCTTCGAAGAAGTCGATGTGGGCGTTGAAGAAGAAGCTCAGACGGGGGGCGAACGCGTCCACGTCGAGCCCCGCTTCGAGCGCAAGCTCGACGTAGGCGAACCCGTTGGCCAGTGTGAAGGCCAGCTCTTCGGCAGCTGTGGAGCCTGCTTCGCGAATGTGGTAGCCGGAGATCGAAATGGAGTGCCAGCGAGGCATTTCGTTGGCGGTGAACTCGATGGTGTCGCGCACCAGGCGCATGGAGGCGCGTGGTGGAAACACGAACTCCTTCTGTGCCTGGTACTCCTTCAAGATGTCGTTCTGCAGCGTGCCGCCGAGCTGGCTGCGGGGGGGTACCAGCCAGCTCGGCTTGCGCGACGAACATCGCGAAGATCACCGCTGCCGGGGAGTTGATGGTCATCGACGTGGTGATCTCACCCAGATCGATACCCGCGTACAGATCAGACATGTCGGCCATGGTGTCGATCGCCACACCACAGCGACCGACTTCGCCGAGTGACATGGGGTCGTCGGAATCGAGCCCGAGCAACGTGGGCATGTCGAACGCAGTGGACAGACCATCACCACCCGACCGAATGATCTCCTTGAACCGCCAGTTGGTGTCTTCCGCAGTACCGAAACCAGCGAACATACGCATGGTCCACAGGCGCGAGCGATACATCGACGCGTACGGCCCCCGGGTGTAGGGGTACTGACCGGGAAACTCGCCATCGTCGGGCCCGTAGACCGGTTCTACCGGGATGCCTGACATCGTCTCG
>JBBREA010000014.1:0-39258 GCA_038203385.1 Acidimicrobiales bacterium
TGGTGGGGCTAACAAGAATCGAACTTGTGACCTCTGCCTTATCAGGGCAGCGCTCTAACCAACTGAGCTATAGCCCCAGCAAGGAAGCGAGGCTATCGGCGCCAGCACCGTTCCTCAACTGAAGCGGCTCATCTGCAGCAGCGGGTGGCCCCGACCCGACGCTAGTTTTGCGCTATGCGACGATTGGTTCCTCCTCATCTCGAGGGTTGGCATCCAGTCACGATCGATGCGTACAGCATCGGCGAAGAGCACCACTTGCTGACCGAAGGAGCAGTGTTACTCCTCGACGCCGAAGGATCGACCGAGCTGGCGGCTCGACTACGGGCGCGAGGCACGCTCGGCGCTGAGCCGCTGGATGTACTCCTCGATCAGATCTTCGCCCGAGTGGTAGACGTCGTCGTTGGGTTCGGTGGATACGTCGGGCATTTCACCGGCGATGGTGTGATCGCTGCCTTTCCGGGCGAACCGGCAGTCACCGTCGGAAACGCCATCCAGGCCGCATGCACAATCCTCGAACATCTCGATCGCGTGAGCGGGATCGTCACCCCGGCAGGACCCGTGGAACTAGCGGTACGGGCGGTCGTGGGGGCAGGATCCATCGACACCTTCGTGTGGCGAGCGCGCTCGATCACGGGCAACGATCAGCAAAACGCCACCTACGTCATCGTTGGCGACGCCCTGACCGAAGCACACGCAGGGGAACTGCGCGTGGTCGGTGGCGCATTGGGTCTGGGGCCCGCGGCCAGAGCAGCGCTCCCCGATGGGCCGTACGTCCCACTGCCGGACGTGAGCAACAGTGGCGATGGCGCCAGCAGCGTCGGGGTTGCGCCTGGTTACGTCAGAGTCGATTTGGCCCGATTGACACGACGCCCCGCTGAACTCCCGACAGCGCCGAGAGCAGCGACGTCGGCACCCCCCTTCAAAGCCCCGTCGCGAACCGACGGCGATTGGCGGTTCGTCATTCCCGAGGCGTTCGACGAAGCCGTCCACCCCGAGTTTCGTGATGCGAGCGTGGTGTTCCTCGAGCTTCGTGAGTGGCCTCACGAAGACACCGTTGCCGTGATCCTCGAACAAGTTGCCGCGTCGGGCGGGCACATCAGCAACATCTTGCGAACCTCGTCAAGACAGCGCGGCATCACCTTCATGTTGGTGTGGGGTGCACCCACTGCCCATGCAGACGATGCCGCTCGGTCACTCGAGTTTGTCGAAGCGGTGCAACACGAGATCGGCATCGACGAGTTCAAGACCGGTGCGGTGTATTCCAACATGTTCATTGGGTTCGTCGGGTCTGACGCTCAATCGACCTACACCGCCATCGGCGCACCCGTGAATCTTGCCGCGCGGTTGTGCGACCTGGCCGCCTGGGGCGAGATCCGCGTCACCGACGTGTTCGACGACGTGGTGCCGTCGCACTGGACCGTCGAATCGGTGGTCGCAACGCTGTACAAGGGGTTCAGCACGCCATTGGTCACCCGCTCACTACGGCCATCCGGAGGAGCCCTGTAAGGGTCGGCGGCCTGGGCCGAGTTGTCGGTGAAGCCCCGTCTCAGATCCGCCGGAAGATCTGCAAGGCCGAGCCTCAATGCGCAAGCCACGGAGTGACCGTGCTGTCGTCAATCGTCGGCTGACCAGTCAGAGGTCGTCGGCGGCACAGCCACCGACACCGCCGTCGGCCCAGCTCCCGAAGTGTCCACGCTGCCAGAACCAACGGTGCTGGCCGGGCCGACCGGTTCGTCGTCGTCGACACTCCACGTCGACACTGACGCCGCACCGGTCACAGCGTCGACGGGTCTGCGCACCACGTAACGGCGGGCGTTCGACATGGTGCGCTCGACCACTTCTTCCTCGAGCACAGTCACTCGTACCCCTCCCACGATGTCACTGACCAGGTTGAACAACGTCGCCAGCAGCACGAGGCCGCCGGTCATCGCCACCACGCCGAACAATCCGATGATCCAGGCGTTGCGAAACAACTCGTCACCGTTGAACTCGAACGTCTCCCAGCCGAACTGGGTGAACCAACGTTCGACGTTGTCGAGGCTGCCGGTGGAATCAGCCACACGCCACAACAGCACTCCGGACGACAGCAGCACCACATACACGACGGCACTGAAGATCAGTCCGACCTTGAACACGCTCCACGGATCGACGTGTCGGACCACTCGGGTGACGCGACGAACACGCGGGCGACGACCAGCGGCGCGCAACTCGCCGGCAGGGGGCGCGGTGACGACCGGCATGTGGTCGCTCCATGACGTTGGCGCCGCCGTGCTCGCAGTCGAAGGCGCGGGCGCAACCACCGGAGCAACGGGCGGCGGCACCGTTGGGAGCGATTCAGTTGCGATCGCCGGCCTAGGTGGCAACTCGGGGGCGAGTTCGGGGGCCGGTTCGGGGGCCGGTTCGGGAGACTCCTCCGTCGCAAGCATGATCGGTGGCAACACGTACGGGCTGGCCGTGTCACTGCACATTCGCGGCTCGACTACCGGCGGCACCAGTGCTGTTGGTGACGACGACGACGACGGCGTCGGCGGCAGCGCTTCGTCATGGGACAGGTGTTCTGGTCTTGCGACCGGCGACACCAACGAAGCTTCGTCGGCCGCACCGCCACCCGAGGCATCGAGCCCGGTCGGGTCCGTGTCGTCCTGGGGCTTAGGTGTACGTCGCTCGAACAGGTCGTCGAGCGCGTCAGACAGGCGCGATGCGGAGTCGCGGTTGTCGGTGGTCACAACGTTCGAGTGTACGCAACCCCACATGGTCAGCTGGGGCGCGTCACGGTTCGTCGGTGGCCCGCGCACTGGCCGTGGTATCACCGGTCACCACGGTGACGGTGACGGAGCGGCCAGATCTGGACCACGCGACGAGCGTTGCCCCATTGGCGGCAGCCAGTTGCGCCGAAACGGATTGCCCACCGTGCACCCCTGCCAGAGCAGCAGCGTCGGCTGCGGTTTGCGCGCGTTGCCGGTCGATCAGACCGATCGTGAACGTTATGACGGCCATCGCTACAGCTGCGACGATGGCCAAGCTCACCATGATGGTCAGAACGAACATGCTGCCAGTATCGCGAGCGCTTCGACCGGTGTGCGTCCGAACGGGGATGCCTCGACTGGCCACGTTCTGCCTCCAGGATTTCTCAGAAGTGAGGCGTCAATCAGACCGCAATCGGCAACCGGAACCATAACGGCCAGCCAACCGCAGGCACCCTCGGCTCGCAGCGATGACTACTACCCGAGCCACGATTCAGTTCCGTCGTGCATCGCTCTGCCGAGACCCTCGGGCAACGGTCGCTGATCACAGAGCATGACAGGCACTCCGATCGACGACGTGGCCGCACGTCGTCAGTCAGATCCGGTCGTGCGCCTACCGACTAGGCGTCGGCATCTGCGTCGGCTTCGTCTTCGGCGATGATGGGAGCGACGCTGGCAACGACTTGCTCATCGTCGAGGTTCATCACTCGGACACCTGTCGCGTCGCGGCCCTGGCTGGAGATCGACCGGACGGGCATGCGGATGGTGACGCCGCCAGAGGACACTGCGACGATCTCGTCGTCGAGGCCGACCATGAACGCGGCGACCACGTGACCTTTGCGACCCGTGATCTTGATGCCACGCACACCTTGACCGCCGCGACCCTGCACGTTGAACTTGTCGAGTTGCGTGCGCTTGCCGAAGCCGGCCGACGTCATGATCAGAATCGCCGTGTCGTCGCGTGCGACGTCGCATGACACCACCGCGTCGTCACCGTTCTTCAACTTCATGCCGCGCACACCCGCAGCCGAACGGCCCATCGGTCGCACGTCGTTCTCGTGGAATCGAATGGTCATGCCGTCACGGCTGACCATGAAGATGTGATCGTCGCCGCTGGTCTCGATGACCTTCACGAGTTCGTCATTGTCACGCAGCGAGATGGCGATGATGCCATCGCGACGCGATGAGTCGTAGGCATCGAACGTGGTCTTTTTGACCGTGCCGAGCTTGGTGGCGAAGAACAGATTTCGGTCGCCCGCAAACTCGCGAGTGTCGATGATTGCTTCGATCTTCTCGTTCATCTGTAGTGGCAGCAGGTTGACGATCGGCATGCCCTTCGCCGTTCGTTCGCGCTCTGGGACGTCGAGCGCACGCAGCCGATAGACCTTGCCGCGGTTCGAGAAGAACAGCAGGTGCGCGTGCGCCGTGGTGAAGATGACGTGCTTGACGATGTCGTCGGTCTTCAACTTTCCGCCCGACACGCCGCGACCACCGCGACCCTGAGACTTGAACGACGAAGCCGGAACCGACTTGACGTACTGCGCCTCGGTCATGACGATGACGAGTTCCTTGTCGTCGACGAGGTCTTCGATCGACATGTCGCCGGCGTCGTAGGTGAGTTCGCAGATGCGCGGCGTGGCGAACTCGTCTTTGATGGCGAGCATCTCGGACTTGATCACGCCACGTAGCAGCACGTCGTCGGCCAGGATGGCGAGGAGTTCGTTGATGGTGTTGCGAACGTCTTCCACTTCCGACTCGAGATCGATACGGCTGAGGCGCGTGAGCTGCCGCAACTGCATGTCGAGGATGTCGACCGCTTGCACCTCTGAGAACTCGTACGGCTCGACCATGAGCGCCGCCTTGGCCGCCGCAGCATCGTCGCTCGCCCGGATGAGAGCAATGATCGCATCGATGACGTTGAGCGCCTTGAGGCGACCCTCGAGGATGTGCTCGCGGCGACGCGCCTTGGCCAACCGGTACTCGGACCGGCGCGTGACCACCTCGATCTGGTGGCGGATGTATCCCTCGAGCGCCTGCTTGAGGTTGAGCGTGCGCGGCACGCCGTCGACCAGGGCGACGAAGTTGATGGAAAACGTGGTCTGCAGCTGCGTCATCTTGTAGAGGTTGTTGATGACGACGTTGGCGTTGGCGTCGCGCTTCAGGGTGATGACGAGGTGGGTCTTGCCACCAGCCGAGCCGTCGTTGACGTCGGCGATGCCGTCGAGATCGCCAGCAGTGACGAGTTCTTCGATCCGACCGGCGATGGACGAGCAGCTCGTCTGATACGGCAGTTCGGTCACCACGATCTCGTAGCGGCCGTTCTTGTTCTCGTCGATGACGGCGCGGGCACGCATCTTGACGGTGCCGCGACCGGTGCGGTAGGCGTCGATGATGCCGGAGCGACCGAGGATGAACCCGCCCGTGGGAAAGTCGGGGCCGAGGATGTGCTCCATCAAGCCGTCGACGTCGATGTCGGGGTTGTCGAGCAACGCCACGGCGGCGTCGATGGCCTCGCCCAGGTTGTGCGGCGGGATGTTGGTGGCCATGCCGACCGCTATGCCTTGGCTGCCGTTGACCAACAAGTTCGGGAACCGTGCTGGCAGCACTTCGGGTTGCTCGGTGGTGCCGTCGTAGTTCGGAATCATGTTGACGGTGTCTTCGTCGATGTCTGCCAACAGCTGCATGGCCAATGGGTGCAAACGGCACTCGGTGTAGCGCGGGGCGGCGGCGCCGAAGTCTGGTGATCCGTAGTTGCCGTGGAACGCAATGAGTGGGTGACGCAGCGAGAAGGGCTGCGCCATGCGCACCAACGCGTCGTAGATGGCCGAGTCGCCGTGGGGGTGGAACCGGGCCATGGTGTCGCCGGTGACGCGGGCGCACTTCACGAAGGGGCGGTCGGGCCGGAAGCCCTGCGACTCCATGTCCCAGATGATCCTGCGGTGCACGGGCTTGAGGCCGTCGCGCACGTCTGGCAGGGCTCGCGACATGATGACCGACATCGCATAGTCGAGGAACGAGTTTTCCATCTCGTTCTGCAACGAGATGGGCTGGATCGGGTCGCTGCCGTCGGCGCGGCCGCCGCCAACGATGGGGGGCTCAACGGGTGGTGTGGTGTCGCTCATCTCAGAAGTCCAGGTTTCGTACGTCGCGGGCGTTGGTGGTGATGAAGTTGCGGCGACTCTCGACGTCGTCGCCCATGAGCACGCTCATGATGTTGTCGGCCTCGGCCGCCTCTTCCACGGTGACCTGCAACAGCGTGCGGGTGGCTGCGTCCATGGTGGTGGACTTGAGTTCTTCCCAGTCCATCTCGCCGAGGCCTTTCAGGCGGGCGAACTCTTTCTTGTGGTTGGGTCGCTCGATGAGGAAGTTGGTCTTGGCAATCTCGTCTTTGAGGTAGATCTTCTCTTTGCCGATCTCGGTGGAGAACAACGGCGGCTGCGCAATGTAGACATAGCCCGCTTCGACCATCTCACGCATTTGGCGGAAGAAGAAGGTGAGCAGCAATGTGCGGATGTGGCTGCCGTCGACATCGGCGTCGCAGAGTGCGATGACCTTGTGGTAGCGGCACTTCGTGGCGTCGAAGTCGTCGCCGACCCCAGCACCGATGGCGGTGATGAGGGTTTGAATTTCGGTGTTCTTCATCATCTTGTCGATGCGGGCGCGCTCGACGTTCAGGATCTTGCCGCGGATGGGAAGGATCGCCTGCGTACGCGGGTCGCGGGCATCGAGCGCCGTACCGCCGGCGGAGTCGCCTTCCACGATGAACAGTTCGGATTCCCAGGCGTTCTTGGACGAGCAGTCCTTCAACTTGTCGGGCATGCCGGCGCCAGACAATGCGGTCTTGCGGCGAATTGCGTTGCGGGCGTTCTTGGCGGCCACACGCGCTTGCGCCGCCGAGAGCGCCTTCTTGATGACCTTGTTGGCCTCGGTGGGATTCTCGGAGAACCACTCGGCGAGCCGCTCATTGGTGGCCTTCTGCACGAACGACCGCATGGGGACGTTGCCGAGCTTGGCCTTGGTCTGGCCTTCGAACTGGGGATCGCGCAACTTCACCGAAATGATGGCGGTGATGCCTTCACGGATGTCTTCACCCGTGAGATTGACGTCTTTCTCTTTCAATAGATTCTTCTCTCGAGCCCATTTGTTGGCGACCGTGGTGAGCGCCGTGCGGAAGCCTTCGACATGCATGCCGCCTTCGATGGTGGAGATGCCGTTGGCGTACCCGTGGACGCCTTCGTGGTAGCCGGTGTTCCACTGGATGGCGATGTCGAGCATCTGCCCGTCGTCGTCGAAGTCTTCGTAGAAGCACACCTTCGAGAACAGCGGCTCTTTCGACGCGTTCAGATGCTTCACGAAGTCGATCAGCCCACCCTTGTACTGGTACGTGATGGTCTGCTCGCGCTCGGGCCGTTCGTCGATGAATACGATCTCGAGACCCTTGTTGAGGAACGCCATCGTCTGCAGGCGCTCGAGCACGGTGCGGGCGACGAACTCGGTGCCCTCCGCTTGAAAGATGGTGGGATCTGGCCAGAACGAGATGGACGTACCCGTGGCACGGCCACGTTTGGGCGACTCGCCCACCACCGCCATTTTGCCTTGGGGCTTTCCGCCCTTGGCGTACTCCTGAAACCAGTGTTGCCCGTCGCGGTCGACTTCGATGATGAGCTTCTCGGACAGCGCGTTGACCACCGAGACACCGACGCCGTGAAGACCGCCCGACACCTTGTATCCCTCGCCACCGAACTTGCCGCCGGCGTGCAGGACCGTGAGCACCACTTCGGCAGCAGACTTGCCCTTGTGCTGACCCTCTCGGTACGGGTCGACCGGCACACCGCGGCCGTTGTCGTCCACGCGGCAACCGCCGTCTGCGAGCAGTGTGACGACAATGCGGTCGCAATAGCCGGCCATGGCCTCGTCGACCGAGTTGTCGACCACTTCCCAGATGAGGTGATGGAGGCCCTGCAGACCGGTGGACCCGATGTACATACCCGGGCGCTTGCGCACCGGGTCGAGCCCTTCAAGGACTTGAATGTCTTTGGCGCCATAGGTGGAAGTTGCCTGCTGCTGGGGAGTCACGCGTTACCTCGGTACAAATCGATCGTCTTGGCGGTGGTGGGAACTGTCTGCGACGCGGGGTTCAAAACACTCGAACTCGCCACAAATCGCACGCCTGTCATTGTACCAGGAGGGTGTTACGGAGTTGCTTTCATCTGGCGCTGATACGGCGCTATTTTGCCCGTAGAGCGACGAAAGGTGGGTCATCTGGTACCTGATGGCCCGAAAATCGCTGGGGGCGACCACGATCCAGCAATCGACCGAGCGCTACGGGATGAGACGCTCCTTGACCAGAGCAGCAATGCGGGACCCGTCGGCGGACGATCCCGCTCGGTCTCGAACAGCCTTGACCACTTGGCCCATCGCCTTCGGGCCGGTCGTTCCAGCAGCGGCGGCGGCAGCAACTTCGGCGTCGACGAGCCCGATGAGTTCCTCGTCGTTCATGGCCGCCGGCAGATACCGACCGATGATCTCGAGTTCGACCCGCTCTTTGGCGGCGAGTTCCGTGCGACCGGCACCTTCATACAGTTCCGCCGACTCGTGCCGCTTCTTCGATTCCGATTTCAGGATCGCTTGCACCGCCTCATCGTCGAGAACCACCGGCGTGGTGCCGGCGACCTCGGCGTTCAGGATGGCCGCCCGCAACATGCGCAACGTCGACAACGCGACCTCGTCACGTGCCTTCATCGCACCCGTGAGATCGAGTTGCAGTTGATCCTTGAGCGAAACCGGCGCATCCGTCATGGCTTCATCTTGCCCCACCCGGACGCCTCGGGTGATTCAAGTATCGGTCACCGGCCGCCGATGCACCGACGATGGGTAACGACCTCCACTCCTCTGACATCGAATTGCCTGTGTTGCCCCAGACGCCGCTGCGTCTGGCTGACGCAGCTTCCGTGATCGCCCCGGCCGCAGCAATGGCCACCGAGCCACGACCCATCACGATTTCACCGCCATCGTCGTTCTCCACGACAAGCGCCATGCAAACCGTACGTGGCGAGAGCACCTCGCACCTGCCGAGAACCGTTCCGATCGCGTCGCCGTCCGCCGACATGTCCGCACCGCCATCGGGACTTCCCCGGGTTCACACGACCGTGTCATCTGCGCCAACACTTCCATCGCTGCCAACACTTCCATCCCTGCCCACACTGCCTACCTCCGCTGCCGCAGCTCCGGTGCCGCTCCTCGAGCCTGAACTGGTCGATGTGGTGCACGCCGTGGTCGAACAAGAAGAGTCGCGCTTCGACAACGCCGGACCGAAGCATCCCATGGCTCACTTGATGCCGCCACGCACGAAACCCACCGAAGCGCAACTTCGAGCCAACGACCTGCGCGCGGCTAACAAGAAGAAGGCGCGGCGAACCAAAGTGCTCGTCCTCGCCGCCGTCGCAGCGATCGGGGCGTTCGCCGGCCCGCCGCTCGCCGCCTGGGTCGTCGACGCGATCAACGAGTCGGGCGCGACCACTGGTCAAACGGAAACGAACTCCCCCGACGGTGGTACCGACACCGGAACCACCAACACCGGTCTCGGAACACTGCTCGAGGACATCGACACGCTCTCGAGCGTCGTCAACGAGAACAACACCACGAGCCAGACCGGGTTCGATTCCGACGGTTGAACTGCTGGCTAACGAGGCGACTTCCGTTGGCCGCGAGCGCCGCGACGGTCGACGCGCACATCGATTCGCTCTACGGTCACGTGAGCCACCTCGCGCAACCGCTCGAGGATCATGGGCGTCACCAGCTTCACCTGGGTCGCCCATGCCGGCTCGTCGACCTCGACGAGCAGCGTCGTGCCGTCGAGCTTCACCGGCTTCACGTGTTGAGCCACCTGATCCCCAACCGCTTCCGCCCAACGGCCGAACAACCCTCCGACCGCAGCACGACTCGGCCCACGCAACGAACGAACCACACCGTCGAGCGAGGCGGACAGCGGCACAGGGTCGCGCCGATCAGTCACGAACCGTTACCCAACCCGAGACCTGGCTCGTGGTCACCACGATCGATCGCACCGAGAACATCGGTTGCGACGGTACCCGCAACGATCGAGATCACACGGTCAGGCCTGGCGGCGGGCGGCAACGGTGACGCTGACGTGATCACCACCTGGCCCGGAGGCAGGTTCCGCAGCAGTGCGGTCGCCCGATCCGGATCCAGCTCCGACAAGACGTCGTCCAACACGAGTACAGGAGTGGACCCGGTGCGCTCTGCGACCAACCGGTGAGCGGCAAGTCGCAGGGCCAAGGCGAGTGTGCGTTGTTCCCCTTGTGAAGCATGTGTGCGCGCTGGCAGACCGGCGAGACCGACTTCCACATCGTCACGATGCGGGCCGACCGACGACGACGCTCGCCTCACATCGTGTGAGCGTACGGCGGTCAATGCTGCGCCGAGACCGGTGCGCCGCCACTCCGGCTCGTAGGTCATCTCCACGGGAACCGCATCACCTGACAATTGCTCGTATGCCTCGGCAACCATCGGTTGACAACGGGCTACGAGCGTGGCGCGAGCGAAACCAAGTTGGTCCCCCAGCTCAGCAAAGCGCGCGTCCCACACGTCGAGCGTGGCTGCGACGTCGTCGGTCAGTCGACCGCCCGCTTGCTTCAGCACGGTGTTGCGTTGTCGCACCACCCGGTCGATCTCCAAACGCAGCGGGTCATACTTCGTTGCTAATGCAACGAGTGTGTCGTCGAGGAATCGTCGCCGCTCCATCGGCCCGCCCTTCACCATGATCAGATCATCAGGTGCGAACACGCTCACTCGAAGCACACCCAACAGTTCTCGGGTACGGACCAGGCGCTGCCGATTCACTTGCACACGGTTACGCCCCACTCGCGAAAGTTCGGCTTCGATGAGCACGTGCCGGCCATCGTCGTCGAGGATCGATGCACGTATGAAGGCCCCCTCGGTGCCGACGCGAATCAACGCGTCAGGCGGGGCACCCCGAAAGCTCGACAGCGTCGCCAGATACGCCAGCGCCTCCGCAAGATTGGTTTTTCCCTGGCCGTTCTTGCCGAGCACAGCGGTGATTCCGGCAGTGAGATCGAACTCTGCGCGGACGTAGTTCCGATAGTCGACCAGTTCGAGATGCTCGACGATCACACCGGATTACAGCACTCGCGGTCAGGGAACACGGACTGGCATGAGCAGGTACAAATACTCTGCATGCCCGACACCGCGCAGCACAGCAGGCTTCATCGGATCGAGCGTCTCGAGCGTGACCTCATCGCCTTCCACTGCGTCGAGCCCAGCCGCGAAGTAGTCCGGGTTGAACGCGATGGTCATCTCCGCCCCCTCGTAGACAGCATCGATTTCTTCGGCGGCGTTGCCCACATCTTGGGTGATCGCAGTGAGTTGCACGGTTGAGCCACCCAACGTCAGGCGCACCGGAGTTGAGTCCTGAGCGAGGATCTTGACGCGTCGAAGCGCCTCGATGAGGGCGTCGCGACCCACCGTGAGCTTGTTCGGATACGACGAGGGCAACAGATTCGCAACGTTGGGGTAGTCACCTTCGATGAGCCGCGTGGTCAGCTTGATGTCACCTGTCTCGAACACCGCCTCGCGAGCACCGAACCGAACACGGAGTTGGTCGGATTCGCCGTCGGGAAGAATCCGTTGCAATTCGGAGAGTGCTCGGCTCGGCACCAGCACCTGCTGGCCGGCGGTCAGCATGGTGGACTGCGGCAACTCGCGGACGGCGAGCCGGTACGAGTCGGTGGCAACCAGCTTGACACCGTCGTCAGACGCCGAAAACTGCACTCCAGTGAGGACAGCGCGGGCATCGTCAGTAGACGCTGCTCGCACGACTTGGCGAAGTGCCTTGGCAACTTCTTTTGAACCGAGCTCGACCGGGCTCCCGTCCGACTCGACGATCGCCGGGTAATCGATCAGTGACAGCGGCCGCACCGAGAACTGCGACCGGCCGGCACTGATCGACATCTCGTCGTCAGCCACGCTGATTTCGACCCCGCCCGGTGGGAGTGCCTTCACGATGTCGGCGACAAGGCGAGCGGGAACCACTGCTGACCCTGTGCGGTCGGCGTGCACCGGGATCGTGAGCTGAATCGTCAACTCGAGATCCGTGCCGGTGATCCGCAACTCATCCGTCGTCACATCGAGACGCAGCCCCGACAGCACTGGCAGCGTGGCGGTGCGACTGGTAGCCGCTCTGCCCGCAGTGGTGAGCGCTTCAGCCAAAATCTCTCGTTCGCAACGAAACTTCACGGTGCAGTCCTTCTCCCCAATGGGTGATGTATCGAATTAGCAGTAGTAGTAGGTGCTGTGGATTGTGGACAACACCTTATTTGCCCAGCACAACGGGTACGCGATGCCGCGCGGGTTTGTCCACCATGGTCCCCAGGTCGCGGATGACAGCGGTGTGATTCAGTGGATGACGTCAGGTTGTCCACTGCGTACCGACCTGTTGTGCCTGGGTGTTCCCACAGCAGTGTGCACAGGGGACTCGTGCGAGTCGGCATCAGCTGGCTTTCAATTTCTGGATCAGATCGTTGACTTGTTCGAAGACGACTTTGCGCTCGCTGAGCTGGCGCTGAATCTTCTCGACTGCGTGGATGACCGTGGTGTGATCGCGTCCACCGAACAAACGGGCGATGCTGGGGTAGCTGAGATCGGTCTGATCGCGAAACACGTACATCGCAATCTGACGAGCGGTGACCAGTGGGCGCTGCCGGCTCTTGCCTTTGAGAGCCTCGACTTCGAAGCCGAGGATCTTCGCAATTTCGTCGAGTAGCTCGGCGTCGGTTCGGGGTTTGGGGGCGGCGTCGGTGAGCAGATCTGCCAACTGTTGCTGAGCGAGCTCGGTGGTGATGGGCTTTCCGCTGAGGCTGGCGTAGGCAGTGACGCGAATGAGCGCGCCTTCCAACTCTCTGATGTTGGTGGAAATCTTCGTGGCGATGAACTCGAGGGTCTCCGCTGGCACCTGCACCCGTTCGCGCTCCGCCTTGTTTCGCAAGATGGCAAAACGTGTTTCGAGATCGGGAGGCTGAATGTCGGTGATGAGACCCCAACGGAACCGCCCTCGGAGCCGTTCTTCCAGCGTAGGAATGTTGTCGGGCATGCGGTCAGACGAAATGATGATCTGCTTGTTCGCGCCGTGCAGGGAGTTGAACGTATGGAAGAACTCTTCTTGCAGCCCTTCCTTGCCCTCGAGGAATTGCACGTCGTCGATGAGCAGAACATCGATCTCGCGGTATCGACGCCGCAGGCCCGCCATGGAGTTCGAGCGAATCGCGTCGACGTACTCGTTCATGAAGGTCTCGGTGGACACGTACCGCACGACGTGATGCTGATAGTTGCTGTGTACATAGTGGCCGATGGCATGCAAGAGGTGGGTCTTGCCGAGGCCCGCTTGGCCGTAGATGAACAACGGGTTGTACGATCGAGCCGGCGTCTCGGCCACGCGAAGTGCGGCAGCGAGGGCGAACTGATTCGAAGCGCCCTTCACGAACGTTTCGAACGTGTAACGGGGGTTGAGTCCCGCTTCATCGAGCGCATCGTCGTCGAATCCGGCTTCGAGGCGCCGCCGCGAGGCGTTCACCTCGGCCTGCGATTGCGCTCGGAAAGCAGGACCCGAAGGCGCATGCCCCGTCGACGTGTGAGGCAAACCGGCTGCACTGGGGCCGCCGAGATGGTCGTCGAGTCCTGAATCGGGAGAGGTGGGTTCTGGCGCGACTGCGATCACGTCGAACCGTCGAGCCCCAAAGCCCAGATCCGACATGGCGTCGGTGATCAGCGGCCCATACCTGGTGAGGATGCGGTCCCGGGCCAGGGTGCTGGGTACCTGGATGATCAACGACTCTTCTTCGTCGTGGGCGACGGGCACCACGTCGGCGAACGTGGAGAACCAGACAGACTCGGTGAGTTGGGCGCGAAGCAGCTGCGCAACCGCAGTCCACTCCTCCTCTGGTTCACTCACCTGGTTCACTCACCGACTCACCATTCCCTGCATCAACCTCTTGTCGTCTCAGTTCGCTCACTGCTATCCGTGTTCGTTGCTATCCGTGTTCGTGCTATCCGTGTTCGTGCTATTCATGTTCGTGCTATTCATGTTCGGTATCCCCGATGCCGCTGGTCAGAGCGACGTCCACACGGTTGTCCACAGGTGTGGACAACGACGCACTGAGGGCAAGGCGACGAACCGTAGCACGAACATCGGGTGGGCGAAACCGGCGCGATTGAGGCCGTCGGGGGGATTTTTCGCTCGCCGAACTGCTCGGTCGCGCTGGTTGCCGCGCGGCGTACCTTGACCGTAGTCTTGTGCGGTCGAGGTGCGCTCTCATGAGGCATCTCGGTCGTAGCAACATGCACCAGGCCCTGGATTTGGGTGGAACACCAACTCGAGGCAACGGGCCTCCCGAGGTGTGACCTATACCCCGGAGGTTCAGGGCTTTCAGGAGGACGACGTGAAGCGTACTTTTCAACCAAACACCCATCGCCGTGCGAAGAAGCACGGCTTCCGTGCTCGCATGAGTACTCGTGCGGGCCGTGCCGTGCTCAAGAGCCGTCGCGCCAAGGGCCGCGCCCGCCTCTCGGCTTGATCCTTCGGGTCCGCGATCGCCAGTCATTTCAACGCTTGTCGCGTGATGGCACGCGGATCCGTCGTGCGTCCCTCTGGTGCACATGGTGTCCGAACCCCGATTCGACCGGCCCGGCCGTGGCGTTCGCCATCGCACGCGCGCTCGCTCCTGCGGTCACTCGCAACCGTCTACGCCGCCGTCTTCGAGCGATCCTGCGCGAACTCGACCAGGTCGACCCCCTGCCGCCATGTCTGCTGTTGATCGGCGCGACGCCACGCACATTCGAACTGACGTTCGAACAGATGCAGACGGAACTCACCGCGATGGTGGACCAGATTCGATTGCAGGCGCCCAACCAACCGGCCGTTGGCAGGGTTTGATGTTGCGTGGCATCAACTGGTACCAGCACGCTGCGTCCGGCAGACTCTCCCCCTGCCGTTTCTACCCCTCGTGTTCCGAGTACGGCCGCGAATCCATCGAGGTTCATGGTGCGCGTCGTGGACTGTGGCTCGCGGTTCGTCGGTTGTTGCGTTGCCGCCCGTTCGGTCCGTCGGGATTTGACCCGGTGCCGCCACTCTCATCCTCTCGAAGGAGTCGCTCGTGATGTTCGCCGGCGTTTTCGAAGTTCCTGCCGCCCTGCTGTCTTGGCTGTACTCGATCACCCAAAGCTACGGGTTTGCGATTTCGCTGATCGCTGTGTTGGTGATGCTGGTGGTCACGCCGCTCATCCTGAAGAGCACCAAGGGCATGCTCGAGATGCAGAAACTCGCGCCAGAAATGCGCAAGTTGCAGCAGGAGTACAAGAGCGATCGGCAACAGCTCAATCAGGAGATGATGAAGCTCTATCAGGAGCACAAGGTCAATCCGATGGCGTCGTGCCTACCGATGTTGGCTCAGATGCCGGTCTTCTTCATCATGTTCCAGATCTTGCACGGCATGACCTATCGGCCCACGGGGCCCGACGCGTTGGTCACCCGGGCGGTGCTGTCGAGCGTCGGGTTTCCCGAGTCTGAACCCATCGGCTTCTACCCCCGTTACCTAGCGCGTTCGAGCGATCTGTATCAGTCGTTGGTGGGTCAGCAGACCATGACGTCGTGGGGCCTCGACTTGTCGCTGTCGCCCGCAGACATGTTGGGCCAAGACTTCGGCCAGGGCCTCATCTACGTGGGCCTCGTCGTGGCTCTCGGCGCTTTGTACTTTGCCCAGCAGCGCATGGTCGCAGCTCGTGCGGCCGTGAGCCCCACCATGTCACCCGTGCAGCAGAAGCTCATGCAGTACCTGCCGGTCGTGTTCGCCGTCTTCCAAATCTTCTTTCTGCTGGCCCTCGTCATCTATTACATGGTGCAGACGGTGCTGCGCATCCTGCAGCAGGCCTATATCACACGTCGGTTCTACGGCCACGACGAGTCGTTGGGTCGGCAAGCTCAGCAGGCGAGCGAACGGGCCCGAGATCTGGCAAAGGCGGACGGTGCGGGTGGTCCGTTGTCCCAAGCGAAGCGTGATCTAGCCAAAGCTCGCGAGGATGCCAAATCCGCCAAGAAGGTTTCGAGCACTCCCGCTGCTCCCGCATCGGTGTCGACGTCGAAACGCACGACTGCACCGAAGAACCGCCCAACCCCCCCGGCGGCCAGGCCGGCCGCCAGCCGGCCGGGCAATCGGCCCGAGTCGGCAAAGAAGCGCAATCGACCCTGAGTCGGCGCGCCATACGAAGGAGTATCAGTTATGGAATGGGTCGAAACCACGGCCAAGACCGTCGAGGCAGCCAAGGATTTGGCGCTCGACCGTCTGGGTGTCGCCGCTGACGAGGCGGATTTCGAAGTGCTCGAAGAGCCACGCGGTGGCCTGTTCGGACGCGTGCGCGGCGAAGCCCGTGTTCGAGCTCGAATCCGACCGACAGCGGTGCGTCCGAAACAAGATCGCCGACGTGACCGCAAGGGTGGCAAGGCTGACAAGCCCGAGAAGCGCCCAGACGGTAACGATTCGGTAAGCGGTTCGGTTGACACCAACCCGGCGCCGGAGAACCCTCAGCGAGACGCTGAGGTAGTGCGAGGCGCCAACAGTGAGACGCCAGCGTCGACAACGGGTGGTCGTCGGGGTGAGCGCGACGGCCGACGAAACTCGAGAGAAAACGGCGACAATCGACCGAAGCAAACCAAGGAGCACAACATGGACGAGTCCACCGCAACACCAGAGCAGGTTGGTGAAGCTGCAGTGGCGTTCATGTCTGGCCTTGCCGCTGCCTTCGGCGCCATTTCCACGACCACGTTGGCGATTGAAGGCGATGAACTGGATGTCAAAGTCACCGGCACCGACCTCGGCGTGCTGGTGGGCCCCGGCGGGCGTACGTTGAACGCGATACAGGACCTCGTTCGGGTTGCAGCGCAGCGTCGGCTCGGAGACCATGAAACCCGCCTCCGGATCGATGTGGCCGGTTATCGCGAGAAGCGCAAAGGCGCCCTCGAGCAGTTCGCACAAACCGTTGCCGCCCAGGTGGTGGAAAGCGGCCAAGCGAGGGCACTCGAACCGATGTCTTCTGCAGATCGTAAGGTAGTTCACGACGCGATCGGTGAAATCGACGGTGTGGCGAGTCGGTCAGACGGCGAAGACCCATCCCGCCGGGTGGTCATCGCTCCTGCGTGACTGATGCCACAGCATCCTGATTTGCTCGAAACGCTGCGCCAAGCGCAGCGTTTCGGCTTTTTCGGGTCTCGACCTATGGAAGAAGCAGTAGAGCACTCGCAATCGTTCGTCGCCGCACTGGCGGGACAGCACCGGTCGACCGTGGTCGACCTTGGCTCCGGTGGGGGATTGCCTGGGTTGGTGGTCGCCGACGCCTACCGGGACACAGCCGTGGTATTGATCGACCGCCGAGAGAAGCGGACCGACTTTCTCCAACGAGCCTCCTCGCGGCTGGGGTTCGACCACGTCTCGGTGATCGCCGGTGAGGTCGAAGGCCTGTGTCAGATGGTGGAGTCAGGAGACCTCGCTCCGTTTTCGGCGGTGACGGCACGGGGATTCGGTCCGCCGGATGCAACATTACGGTACGCACGTCGACTGGTGTCTTCCCAGGGGATTGTCGTGGTATCCGAACCCCCAACCGGGAACCGCTGGAATGATGCGTTGCTGGACGAACTCGGACTCACGAGCGAGCTTGCCGGTCAAGTTCGTGTGTTTCATAGTTTCACGTGAAACACAAGGCGCCGCCTCGGTCAAGGTATATGGGCCTTCCGAACGGTCCGTCGCTTCGATGCGTGAGCTGAGGCGCGAGGCCGGGGCCGTCTACACCCGATGGGAAGCACAGCCGAGGGCGTGGATGTTCCACGTGGAACATCTCAGAGAAGGACCGTAGTCCCACCGCAGCAACACGATGAGGGGTGACGTTTCACGTGAAACATGTGGGCGATCTCGGACCATCCTCGGTTTTCAGGACCCGACACTGCAGAATGTGTCGGTGATTGGAACCGATACTGACCGTCCCCCGGTGCGCCCACTTCCCCGGGTGATCGCCATCGCCAACCAAAAGGGCGGGGTGGGAAAGACGACGACCACCATCAATACTGGTGCCTGTCTCGCCGAGATGGGCTTGCGTACGCTCGTGGTAGACCTGGATCCGCAGGGCAATGCATCGACTGGCTTGGGAATCGAGAACCGAGGCCTCGAGGCCTCGATGTATCACGTCCTGATGCACGACGTCCCACTCGAGAATGTCATAGAGCCGACCGACGTTCGGAATCTCTTCGTAGCCCCCGCGAGCCTCGACCTGGCCGGTGCGGAAATAGAGTTGGTTCCAGCGTTCAGCCGGGAGACTCGCCTCAAGCGTGCGATCGAGTCGGTGCTCGATGATTACGACTATGTGCTGATCGATTGTCCACCCACACTCGGCTTACTCACCGTGAACGGGCTTGCGGCGGCGCACGAAGTGATGGTGCCGGTTCAAACCGAGTACTACGCCCTAGAGGGTCTGGGACAACTGCTTCGGAACGTAGATCTGGTGAAGCGCAACTTGAACCCCACACTCGAGGTTTCGACGATCGTGTGCGTCATGTTCGATGCGCGCACCAAGTTGTCCGATCAGGTCGTCACCGAAGTGCGCGAGCATTTCGGCAGCAAGGTGCTTCGGAGCGTCGTGCCTCGGAGCGTTCGTCTGTCAGAAGCCCCCTCGTTCGGTCAACCGATCATCACATTTGATCCACGGTCCCGTGGAGCGGTTGCCTACCGCGATGTTGCCAAGGAGGTTCATTATGGTTCGGCGTAGCGGGCTTGGAAAGGGGTTGAGCTCACTCATTCCTCCCGGTGAGAGTGGCAGCAGCTCGACCGGCGACGCGGTGCTGCAAGACATTCCGCTGTCGGACATCACACCCAACCCTCATCAGCCTCGTGTGCACTTCGACGAGGAGTCACTCACGGAGCTCACCGCTTCGGTGCAGCAGATTGGGGTGTTGCAGCCGATCCTGGTGCGGCCACTCGACTCTGGAGGCTTCGAGCTGATTGCGGGTGAGCGCCGGTGGCGCGCGGCTGGACGAGCCGGACTACCAACGATTCCTGCCGTGGTGCGATACACCGACGATCTCGCGTCCGTCGAGCAAGCACTCGTCGAGAACTTGCACCGGCAGGATCTGACCCCGCTCGAGGAGGCCGCCGCCTATCAGCAGCTGATCGAGGACTTCGAGCTGACGCACGAGGAACTGTCGGAACGTGTGGGCAAGAGCCGGTCGACGGTGACCAACACGCTGCGACTTCTGGGATTGCCGCCTAGCATTCAGCATCTTCTCGCTGACGGAAAACTCTCCGCTGGGCATGCACGAACACTGCTGGGCACACCTGATCGAGCGTTGCAGGAACAGCTCGCCAAACTCGCGGTCGACGGCGGCTGGCCTGTTAGAACCCTAGAAGCGGCCGTCAAGCTCGGTGGCCCCCCGCCGGCCGTCGCTCCGGCATCGCCGACAACGCCAGGCTCGCCAGTTCACGATGGTGCAGGTGTTGCGCCGACTACCCGCCTTCGTCCGCCGGGTCTACTGGAGTTGGAGGAGCTGCTAGCCCTCCACCTCGACACGCGCGTGAGTGTTCAGATGGGTGGGAAGAAGGGGCGTATCGCAATTGATTTCGCTGACTTGCAGGACCTCGAGCGGATTTATCGGCGGATGAACAACGACCAAACGTAGCAAAAACGGGCGTCCTACGACTCTTGAACAAACTTACAACCGTGTAGTTATCCACAAGACTCTCGATCAGTAGATGAGCTTGAAGCACAGGGTGGGGAGAATCCTGTGGATAAACCTTGAAGTGTGAAGTGAACTTGTTGGCGCAACGGAGAAGGCCCAGCTCAGACCCTGTGAGGAACGGTTCGGGGCAGTGGATTATTGCGCGGCAGGCGTGGAGGCGGTGTGCGGGTTGGCGGCCCACGACTCGATCGACGCCACCGCAATCCTCACCACGTCCGGAATCCGGTCGAGCGACTCGTGGATCGAGCCGAGGGTCACCAGCACCGCCGGCATATGGGTCTCCCGCAGTACCGGGGATCGCATACCGCGCACCACGAACGCCAAGTGTGGAAGCGATTGGGCGGCGTTATAGGCGATCGACTCAGCCAGCATGCGTCCTCCGGATGATTCGAACGAGGGCACGGAGAAGTACGCGATTGCCGTAGCGTCAGCAACGTCGGCCTCGAAGCCGATGTACACCGAGGCCCCGAACCGATTGGCTGCAGCTGCCTGGGCGGACGCGTCGGGTTCGTCGGAGGCGACGACCGTGGCACTGCGTTGCCTCAGTGCCTGCACGAGCTGCCGAGTGAGTGCGCTCAGACCTCCGAACTGGCCGATCACGATCCGCAGATCAGTGAGAACTCGTGCGTGGGCAGTCAACTGCTCCATTTCCCGGACCATCGTCACTCCCGGGCCACTACCTGTTTGGCGAGCTAGCACGGCAAGGGCACGTACCGTTGTTCCACCGCACACTCCGTCGACGTACAGCCCCGAATTCTGTTGGAAGTCTTCCAACGCCCGCCGGGTATCAGGTCCGAAGATGCCGTCAGCCTTACCCGCGTCGAATCCGATTCGGGCGAGCGTGGTCTGTAACTCGGTGACGTCGTCCCCACGGAGATTTGGTGAGGTCAGCAGGAGGAGCCGATCGCCGAGCTTCCATGACGCCTCGACGAGAGCACGCCAAGACGTTTCGTCACAGGTGCCCGTGGCGCGAAGACCTCGCTGGGTTTGAAACACCGACAGGGCTTGGGCAGTTGCCGCGCAGTAGGTGCCTGGCTGGAGGGTGTTGGTGGTGCAACCAACACCAGCGAGCCTCCGCTGCAGATCTCGAACGGCCTCGCCGCGCGTGCCCGGGGTCAGCGGGAGGTCGCGAGAAATTCGTCGAGCTCCGCGAGCAGCGCGCCTTTACCTTTGGCGCCAACGATTTGCTTCTTCACGTCGCCACCGTCGATGACGAGAAGTGTCGGAATGCTCATCACGCTGTACCGCATGGCAATTTCTGGATTCTCGTCGACGTTCAACTTGGCGATGGTGATCTGGTCGCCGTACTCCGCGGCGAGTTCTTCGAGCACTGGTGCAATCTTCTTGCAGGGACCGCACCATTCGGCCCAGAAGTCGACCAACACCGGTGTGCTGGAACTGTTCACCGTCTCGTCGAACGTGGCGGTGGTGAGATTGGTGATTCCTTTGGCCATGAATCGCTCCGTTGCTGATAACGGCAGGACGCTCCTGCGAGGCTTGGTTAGTGTAACGACTGCAAACAGAGACCTCTCGTCATCTCTTCCAGTTCGTGAGCGAGACAACGAATCCGGGCGATGAATCAGGCCCAGTAGTCCCAGGAATCAAGACCCGAATCTCGGATACTGGTATGTGGTTTGTCGGCCGGCCGTGATGGATCAGCGTCGTGATCAGTCATGTTGTGCTTCGAGCCAACGTTCGGCGTCGATGGCAGCCATGCAGCCAGAGCCGGCTGCTGTGATCGCTTGGCGGTAGGTGTGATCCTGCACATCACCGCAAGCAAACACGCCGTCCACGTTGGTGTACGACGAACCCGGCTGGGTGACGAGGTAACCGTTTTCGTCGGTGTCCAAAACACCGCTGAACAAATCGGTGTTGGGCCGATGGCCGATGGCGACGAAAACCCCGGTGACAGGCAACACGGATACCGAACCATCGACGGTGCTCGTGACCTGGGCACCTTCGACCTTGTCGGTGCCGAGAATGTCGGTGACGGTGTGATTCCAGAGAAACTCGATCTTGGGGTTGGCTTCGGCTCGGTCCCGCATGATCTTGCTCGCACGCAACTCGTCCCGACGGTGCACGATGGTGACCTTCGACGCGAACTTGGTGAGAAACGTGGCTTCTTCGACCGCGGAGTCGCCGCCGCCGACCACGGCGATCTCCTGCCCACGGAAGAAGAAGCCGTCGCACGTGGCACAGGTGGACAGACCGTGCCCCAGCAGGCGTGACTCCGACTCGATGCCCAGCATCAATGACCGAGCGCCGGTGGAGACGATGATGGACTCCGCCCGGTACTCGGCGTCGCGCACCCGCACCCGGAATGGCCGTTCCGAGAAATCGATGTTGGTGACCTTTTCGGTGAGGAACTCGGCGCCGAACCGCTCGGCTTGCGAGCGGAAGTTCATCATGAGCTCCGGGCCCATGATGCCTTCGGGAAATCCCGGAAAGTTCTCCACCTCGGTGGTGAGCATCAGTTGGCCACCGGGTTGGTCCGACGTTGACGATGGTTCGCCTTCGATGACCAAGGGAGCCAGGTTGGCACGCGCCGTGTAGATGGCGGCGGTGAGACCTGCTGGCCCGCTACCGATGATGATGACAGGGCGAACTGCGTCGATGGATGAGATGTCGGACATGGCTGTCTCCGAGACTGAGAAGAGGTGAGAGAAGCGGGTGCGGCGTCAGGCGTCGCTGTGGCGCTTGCTCATGAGCAACAGCCCGAGCAGCGTCAAGATTCCGCCGAGGACGAAGTAGCTGAGGTAGACAGCTCGCTCCCACGTCACGAAGATGTCGAACAGCGACTGCAACCCACGGGTGGAACCGATGAACGCGAGCACGATGGCCATCGATCCGAGGAACAGGCCCAGCAGACCGAATACCACGGCGCGGGCCGCCTTTACGGCGTTGTTCGTGGTCTTGTCGCGAACGGTGCCGACCAATGTGGTGATCTGCTCGGTGAGGTCAGGCGCCCAGTTCGGATCGGTCAATGGATTGCCTGGCATAGGTCACGACTGTAGCGGGCCGCACCCACTGCTGCGAATGGCGACCGAGAAGACCATGACGTCAGGGGCCGATGACCACGACGTCGCAGCTGTCGGGATCGATCGCCAGCGTGTGACCTTCGATGTCGCTTGCGACGAGAGCGACGAGCACCGTTTTGGTGACATCGGGGAATCGGTACCGAGTGGTGTCGACGATCTCGACCGACGGATCATCGAAGAGGCAACTGGTTTCGGGTGTGGCGCCGAGCGTGTCGGCATCTCGGAGGTCGGCGAGCAGCACTCCCAACCCTGCGAGTTGGCCAGGGGTCGTGATGGTCTGATCGCGGTCGGCAATGGGTTCGATGAGGCCGCCGGGGGTGGGGGCGTAGGGAGTGGAGAACGCAGGGGCGACCATCGTCATCTCGGTCGCGTCGCTCATCTCGGTGCCAGCCGCTGTCGCAGTGCTGTCGTTGGCGGCGGTCGTCGCCGATGATGACTCTGCACTCGCGATGTCAGCGGTAGAGCCCTCGGCTGGGGCGGATTCTGCATTCACCCGATCTGCCGAGGCGTTCATTGTCGTGGCGAGCGCGGTGGCCGAGTCGGCGCGAGCGAGGTCGGGTTTGGCACTGGCCAGTGTCTCAGTGCTGATGGCGAGATCGGCGCCGGATGACTCGTCGTCGCTACCGCTGCCGATCACGCCAGCCACCACCACCCCGACGCCGCCGATTGCAGCGATTGCGGCGGCCACAGCGAGATACCGGCTGGCAGAAGGGCGCCGTCGGCGGATCGACGTGACGTAACCGCCGGTGACAGAGCTGCCATCGTGTTCGGCGCCAGCAGCTCGCGTGGCTGGTGAGAACTCGCCCATCGCGGCAGCGATCGCGGCGGTGCGAACGGATGCCGGGGGGAGGTCGGTGTCACGCAGCAGCGAGCGAAGCGAACGCAAACGATCGACCTCAGACATCACGTCTGGGTCGGTTTCGGCGATTCGCAAGTCTTCGGCGGTGAGTTCACCGTCGAAGTACGCGTTCGCGAGAAGGTACTGGTCGTCGTTCATGGGAAATCGGGGGCTTCGTTGGTTGGACGTCGGTCGACAGGTGGTTGGTTCCCGAAGTGTCCAGTGTTCTCCAGATACGCCACCATTTGACGTCGGCCGCGAGCGATCCGGGATTTGACGGTGCCGATGGGCACGCCCAGTGTTTCGGCGATCTCGTCGTAGTCGAGATCGCCGACGTCGCGCATCACGAGTGGTACCCGGAAGTCTTCTGGCAAGGCGGCCAACGCTGCGTCGATCGCAGAACGATCGACGCTCGCTTCCACCTCACGGTCGGCCATGGGGTCTGCCAACTCGTGCGGTGCGTCGTCGTCGCTGCCCACGATGTGGAGTTGCGGTCGACGTCGACGTTTGCGCAGTTCGTCGAGCGACGTGTTGGTGGCGATGCGATAGACCCACGTGCCGAACGATGATCGCCCATCGAACTTGTCGAGATGACGAACGATGCGGATCATGGTCTCCTGCGCCGCGTCATCCGCGTCGCGACTGGCACCGGCGATGCGACGGCACACGGCGTGCACTCGGTCGTAGTGCCGTGCCAGCAGGTCGTTCATCGCCGCCGAGTCGCCGTTCCTGGCGGCCACCACGAGTTCTTCGTCGGTGGCGATCACTGGTGTGTAGCCATCACGGACCGAAGGAGATCTCGCCCAACCGCCCGCGATAGGGATTGGTGGTGCTGCATCCGGAGTCGGGGCCGAGCTCTTTGAACCACACCAGAAGGTGGGTGGCGGCACTGTCGACGGGCATGTTGACGGTGCCAGCGGCGTCGGCAAACTGCGTGTCTCCCACAGCAGTCCATGCTGCGAGATCGGTCGGCGCCTCCGCGGCGGTAGTGGCGTAGATCGCCAACTGGTAGGGGGCCGACAGCACGTTGACGGAGAGATTGCCTGCCGAGGGCGCCGACACGTCGACGATGAGCCCTACACCTTCCTTCCCGCCCATCCATTGGTTCTGGTAACACTCGGTCGACCAGACGGTCGACTCGTCACCGTCGGCCAGCGCGTTGATCGCCTGCTCGTCGTTCTCCGAGCCGTTGTTCCCGAACGGATCGAAGGCTCGAGCGCCGGTGAGGGCGACGGGGCCCACTGGCGCAGCACGTTCGAGTACAGGTTCGGCAACCGCTTGGGCGGGATCCACCGCCACCGTGTCGGCCGCAGCGGGAGGGGCGGTGTTTGTCGGCAGATCGGTGGCCGAGTCGCCGCGATTGAGCACGATGAACAACAGCAACGCCAAGACAGCGGCAACCGCGAGCAATGAGCCGAGAACGATGAGCGCAGGCGCGAATCGTTGCTGGTCGCGACGTGCTGGCCTGCCGCGCATCGGGTCCACGGCGACAGGGGTGTCGTGGCGATTGAACGCTTCTGCGCCGCTGTCGCGAATTCCGGGGGCGGCCACGGGGGTCCGTTGCGCGGCCGATTGCCCGTTGCGGGGGGTGGTGCGCACCGCACTGCGTTGTGGTCGTGAGACCGGAATGCCGCCGGTGATGTGGGGTTCGCCGGGGATCCCCGGCCCGGCGCCCCGGGCTTGGGTGGGCGGGTTGGCAATGCGCTGTGGAGGCTCGGCTGGAGTGCCGTCGATTGCGGGTGGAGTGGTGTCGACGCTGATGAGGGCAGTTCGCAACTCGGCTCCGGTCTGCGGGCGGTGTGCAGGGTTGCGGGCGAGCGTTCGGTGAATGAGATTGACCAGACCGATGGGCAGCGTTGGCCGGAGGTGCCCCAGGTCGGTCGGGTCGCGTTGTAGGCGAGCGAGTGCGGTGTCTGCGTCGGATTCACCGAGAAAGGGCACCCGACCGGCAAGGCATTCGTACAGCACGAGGCCGAGGGAGTAGATGTCGGCGCGACCGTCGAGTTTGTGCCCGCGAACTTGCTCAGGTGACAGGTACTTGGCGGTGCCCATCATGACGTTGTCGCTGGTGAGGTCTTCATCAGCGCTTGGTTGGAGGCCCTTGGCGATGCCGAAGTCGGTCAGCAACACGCGACCGTCGGAGGTGACGAGGATGTTGCCCGGCTTCACGTCACGATGGACGAATCCAGCGCGGTGCGCCTCGCCCAGAGCCCCGGCGATGGCACCGCCGATGTGAATGGTGAGTTCTGGGCCGAGCCGCTTCTGCCCGTCGAGGAGTTGGCGCAGGCTCTTGCCGTCGACGAGCTGCATCACGACGGCTTGGCGACCTTCGTGCTCCACGACGTCATGGATGGCAACGATGTTCGGGTGGCTGAGGCCGGCAACGGCGATCGCTTCTCGGCGGAACCGTTCAGCGACCACCGGGTCCGATGCGAGGTTCGACTTCAGCCACTTCACGGCGACGCGACGGTCGAGCTCTTCGTCGGTGGCGACCCACACTTCGGCCATGCCGCCATGGCCGATGCGGCGGTCGAGCAGGTACCGGCCCGCGAGCAGTTGACCTGCTGGGGCAGAAGGAAACGGGGAACTCGACGGCATGATCGCCCGTCACGCTAGTGGGGCGGACCTACCAGAGCCGGTCATTGACGGCCGGGGTCGTCATTCGTGTAGGAACGCGGGCTGGTAGCGGGGGGTCAGTCGCGGACGTCGAACGCGACACCGATGGTGCCCCGGCCGGCATGGGTGCCGATGACCGGCCCGATTTCGCCCACGACGATTTCGCCGGAGTGGAACGGACGCAGCATTTCGACGAACTCGTCGACGTCGCTGCAGTCGGCGTGAAGCACTGCGAGATCGCTGATTCGACCCTCGTACTCGCGGACCTTCTCTACCAAGAACTTCAACGCTTTGCCGCGGGTGCGTTGCTTGCCGCCCTGTTCCACTGCGCCATCGACCACTTCGATGATCGGCTTGATGGCGAGTGCTGACGCCAGCAGGGCCTTGGCGTTGCCGATACGACCGCCTTTCTTCAAGTTGTCGAGGGTGTCGAGTGCCCCGAACACTTTGGTGCGGCGGGCACGATCCACCACGAACGCCTCGACTTCGTCCAGTGAGGCGCCCTCGGACGCGAGACGGGCGGCGGCGAGGGCGATGCTTCCGATGCCGAGGGTGACGCTTCGGCTGTCGACCACGCGGACCGGAACGACTTCGACGACAGAGCGGGAGGCCAGTTCAGCGCTTTGGTATGTGGCCGAGAGAGCACCAGACAACGACACCACGACGATCCCGGTTGCGCCGTCCGCGTGCATCTGTCGATACATGGCTTCGAACTGACCGGGCGCCGGCGCGGCGGTTTCCGGCAGGGTTGACTGTTGCGCGCAACGAGCCCAGAACTCGGCGGTGCTCAACTCCACCCGGTCGACGAACTCGTGGTCACCGAAGCGGATGGTGAGTGGCACGATGCCGATGCCATGCTCGGTCGCGACCGAGTCGGGAAGGTCGCAGGCGGAGTCGGTAACGATACGGATGGTCACGGGGATGAAACGATACTCCGAGTCGTGCGCCGCATCGGTGTCGGCAGCACCACGCACCGAATCTCGGCGGGCATCGTGACGGCTGGAGATGTGAGGGTCGGGATCATCGCCTTCGCGGGTCGAGGCGACACGGAGTGGGTGTCGCCCAATGGATTCATTCACCGCCCGTTCGCGCTGCCTGCGATGGTGTTTGCGGAAGTAGCTGAACCACCAGGATGCGAGGACGAGGAGACCACCCACGGTGACCACACGTCCGATACCGGTGAGCACGTTCACTCTCGCCGTCAGTTCGATTGGCTCGGTGAGTGGGTTGCCAGCGGGGGTGAGCAGGCGGAGCAGAGCAGGGAAGCGTCCGTTCGTGCGGGTCTCGACCCGAATCTCCACATCGGTGATGGCGTTGGGCGGCAACAACACCTCGAAGTCGCCACCTCGAATGGTGAGCCGTTCCGAGTCGATGTGTACGACAACTCGGAGCTCGTTCGGACCGGTGTTTGCGATCCGCACGCGCACTGACGATTCGCGTCCGGTCACGGTGAAGTTGAACGGCTCCGGAGCAACGACTTCGTTGCGAATGGACTGAATTTCGGCATGGACGCGATTGATGATGGTGAGCGCCTCTGTCGCTGTGAAGGCAGTCGACAATGATTGCGTGAGCTCCAGCGACCAACGGTCGATCTCTGGCGCGCCGGTTGGCAACATGGAGCCGACGTCGAACACCTGCAGGCGTTCGTTGTTCACTCTGTAGGCCCGATTGGTGAGCCGAACACCAGGATTTTCGTGGAAGCCGACGATGTAGGGGCTGCCGTTTACGAAGAACTGTTTGACCGCCGTGAAAAACTCCGACACCGGAATGAGCTCGTAGCTGGGATGCTGGGCGATGAACTGACTCAAGTAGGTGACGACAGCGGCGTCGGGCACTTCGAGGTCTGGTGTGGCGAGGATCAACCCGCGCAGGTCTGGGTCGAGCTGTTGCCGCATTGCGCCCGTGGTGGCCATGATCTGCACGGCGTCAGCGGCAGGGGTATCCATGGCAGCACGATTCGGGTCGAGCAGGCGCGCTATCGGGTCGATCACGGCGAGTTCAGCGGTCACGTCGTCGTGGCGGGCGTCGATCGTGAGGGAGGTGTCGGTGAACAGCCCTGCGTTGTTCGGGATGACGAGGTAGTTGTCCCACGGCATGATCAGCGAACTGATGCCGTTGTCGTTGAGCAGGCCCATTCCGTCAGCGGTGATCGGATCTGCAGTGAACCAGACGTTGGATGCCTGGGGGATTGCTGGCAGGGTTTCGCCGAGTTGCAAGCTGCCAGCAGCGAGTAGCTCGGCGAAGTGTTCGTGGAGGTCAGCTTGTGCTGCCGCTGCTGGGTCGAGTGGGTAGTCGGGCCTGAGGAGCAGCTCACTGTTGGCGAGCGATGCGGTGACGAGGGCTGCGAGATCCGGGTCGCTGTCGAGTACTGATCGCGCGACCGACGGCGGGATCTGTGCGGAGATGCCGGTACCGGAGGCGTTCGCCACCGCTGCTAGCTCGGTGAGTTGCGGTCGTACGGTGAGCACGTCCGCCTCGCTGGGGGTGGGGCCGAGGTCGCGAACGCCGGCAACGATCGACATGAAGAATGGTCCGCGACCCATGCCTTCCGTGCCGACATATTCGATGAACGTACGGTCGGTGGCGACGAGTTCAGAATCGCGCAAGATCTGCACCGTGAGTGGATAGACGCCTGGGCGCGGCGGATCGAGGGAGGCATCTGTCGCAGGTGCCGTGCCACCACCGCCGATCGGGATGTCGAGCATCAGGCGACGGAGGTCTTCGAGTTCGTCGAACAACGCCACGCCGTCGACGCCGACGAGTGGGAGTTGCACCGTGTCGAGCGTGGGACCTGTCGTGCCGAGGAGTGCGGCCTCCACCGACTTTCGTTGGGTGATCGCCGAGTGCATCCGTACTCGTACCGTCAGAACCGGTTCTGGTGGCGCCGGGGTCGTGGTCGTGGTGGTCGTGGGCGCGTCGGTAGCCGGTGTGGTGATCTCGGGCTCACCGGTGAACGGGTTGGTTGCGACGGGTTGACCCGTACCCGGATCGGTGGTTGCCGGATCGACGGTGGCGGGATCCGGTGGGAACACGGGGGCGAGGGTGGTGGTGGTCGTCGTGGTGGTGGTTGTGGTGGTCGTGGTCGTGGTGGTCGTCGATGTGGTGGTGGTCGTGATCTCGGGCACGTTGGCATTGACGACGTATTCGAAACGGGCGACCGAACCGGCAGTGACGGCGTACGTTTGCGATTGCAGTGCGAGCGGCGGGCCGAGCGGTGCTGACGAGTCTTGTGACACGACGATCCCGTCTGAGCGGGAAGTGACCACGAGTGCCACGATCGCCAACAGGGCGGCCACGAACGCACCGAATCGTTCGATCGTGGAGCGCGTACCGTTCACGAGTTGCGTGGGTTCATGCGGCGAACCGGTGCTCTGCGATGACGAGTTGTTCACTCAACCGAAAAAAGCCAAACCGCTCGTAGAGAGCGAGCGCCGGTGCGTTGGCGATGCCGGTGTTGACGAGCACGCTGGTGAGTTGGCGGCCTCGCATCCACTCGACGGCGTCGGAGACGAGGGCGCTGCCCACACCCGACCGCTGTGCTGCGGGTCGAACTGCGATGCGTTGCAGGTATCCGTTGGGACCGGCTGCTCCGGAGATGGCGAACCCGGGGATCGCGGATCGGGTGACGCGCCTCCCCCCGCCAGCGACCCGTGCACGAAACGCAGGAGTGGCCGATCGAATCTCACGAAGGCTTGCTGAACTGTTGCCCCACAGGTTGCCGAATGCCTCCACGTCGATCGCAGCCGCGCGACCGAGGTGCCAACGCCGCATCGGTCGAGTACCGATGTGATCTCCTACGGCCGTGGCCCTGGCCGCCGTCGTCGGAGCGGCCGTGAGATCGAGACGGAGGAGTGCCAGGGCGTCGACCGGCACATAGCCAAGCGACAACACCACATCTGCCGCACGCGGGAAGAGCGCTGACGTACGAACGGTCTTCGCTCCCTGCGCTCTGGCTCGTGCTGTCGCCTGGGCCACGGTGGCTTCACTCGGCGTGGTGAGATGGTCGAGGAAGACCAGATGAGCAACCGTCGGGTCGTTCGGCCACGGGCGAAGACGCCACGAACGAGCTGGGTCAGCTGCTCGCGTTGTCTGCGCATTCACGGCACTGAACGTAGTCGCGTAGACGTCGTCGCCGTCGGCGAAACGCCCGGCGGTCTGCAACCGATTCACCCTCTAGCCTGTCGTTTCGATGATTCCTGACCGCTTCGCCCCTGTGCTCGCCGAACTGGCACCGCTGGCCGAGCGCTTTGCCGCGGCCGGATTTCGGCTGTATCTCGTGGGTGGCACCGTTCGCGATCTGCTGGTGGGCACTGAACGAGACGAGTTCGATCTCGACTTCACCACCGACGCCCGCCCCGACGAAATCAAGACGTGTCTCAAGGGTTGGGCCGAAGCGATCTGGACGCAAGGCGAGCGTTTCGGCACGATCGGCGCCAAGTTCGACGGTCGGGTGTACGAGATCACCACGTTCCGGGCGGAGTCGTACACCGACGACTCACGCAAGCCGCATGTCACGTATGCCGACAACGTCGAAACCGATCTGTCACGACGCGACTTCACGGTGAACGCAATGGCGCTCGAGGTCACCACCGGCGTGGATCCCATCTTGGTCGACCCACACGGCGGTGCAGCTGATCTTCTGACCAAGGTGCTGCGCACCCCCCTCGCCCCGGAAGTGAGTTTCAGCGACGATCCGCTGCGGATGTTGCGTGCGGCGCGCTTCATCGCTCGCTTCGGTTTACAACCCACCGACGACCTCGTAGCCGCGGTCACCGAGATGAAGAGCCGACTCAGCATCGTGTCGCCCGAGCGCATTCGTGACGAGTTCGACAAGTTGCTCACCGTTGATCATCCGGCCGCCGGCTTGTGGTTTCTGTACGACACCGGTCTGGCAGATGAGTTCTTCCCCGAGATGTCCTTGATGCGGCTGGAACATGATCCGATACATCGCCACAAAGACGTGCTCACCCACACCATTGCGGTGGTCGACAACGTCAGGCCGCCACACGAGCAGACTGCAGATCGGCCGCCGTTCGACTTCCGTATCGTCCGCTTGGCTGCGTTGTTCCACGACATCGGCAAGCCTCGGACCCGTGGCTTTCTGGAAGGCAAAGGCACCACGTTCCACCACCACGACGCAGTGGGTGCTCGAATGACTCGCAAACGGCTGACGGAGTTGCGGTACTCGAACGACGACATCGATGCCATCACGTCTCTGGTGGCGTTGCACCTGCGTTTCCACACGTACCGCTTGGGGTGGTCCGACTCAGCGGTGCGGCGCTACGTGCGTGACTCAGGTGACTTGCTGCACGAGCTCAACGTGCTCACTCGATGCGATTGCACCACCCGCAACCCCAAGAAGGCCGCGCATCTGTCCAAGCGCATGGACGATCTGGAAGAGCGGATCGACGAGTTGGCCAGTGCCGAGGAGTTGGCGTCCATTCGACCCGAGCTCGACGGTCGCCAGGTGATGGAGTTGCTCGACATGTCGCCGGGCAAGCAGGTGGGTGAGGCGCTGGACTTCCTGCTCGAGATTCGCCTCGACGAAGGCGTACTCGGTGAGGCGGTCATCATCGATCGATTGCGCGAGTGGTGGGCCACTCGCTCTGCGCCATCTGCGGTCTAGTGCCGCCCATGTAGTTGCGTTCGAATGGGTATCCCGAAACCACCAAGCGCGGCCATCTAGCCTCCGTCCGTGGATCTTGGGCTGGCCGCTCTTGTTGCGCTGGTGACGGCGTCGGTTGGCGCGTTGCTGCTCACGTGGTTCACGGGACGTCGCGACCGTCGTCACCTCACCGAACGCATCGAGGATCTGCAAACTGCGGAGGCCTCGGTACGGCGTATGTTCGACGATCTTCCCGGCGCGGTGGTCGTGATCGACGGAGCATCGGTGGTGCGCTCTACGAATGCGGCTGCGCGCAGCCTGTTCGGGCCGCGCCATCGCGACTTCGTAGGTCGTCGGCTGCTCGATCGAACCGATGCCGCTGATGTGGAAGCGCTGCGGGTGGCGATCGCCGGAGCGGTCACAGGAACTCAGGTCGAATCGATGCTCGTGGATCTGGTCGACGACCACGGCGAGACCTTCGTCGCTGAGGTGTCGATGAATCGTCACGACCTTGCAGCCGAGGGCCAGCGCTTGGTGGTGCGTCTCACTGACGTGTCTGATCGGGAGACCCAGCAGCGCTCGCTCGACCTCGCCCGGAAACGATTCGAGCAGGCGTTCCAGTCGGCTCCGACGGGCATGGCTTTGGTGCGTTTCGACGATGGCCGGATCGTCGATGCCAACGAGTCGCTGGCCGAGATGCTGCGTGTCCCCGCTGAAAAGCTCGTGGGGTGCACACTGCGCGAGTTCACGCACCCCGACGACGCCCGGGCAGCGCAACCGCATCGCGCCCGGCTGGAACTGGGCATCGTGGATTCGTACCGAATCGATCAGCGCTATCGCCGCCACGATGGCAGCTATGTCTGGGCGCGCACCCGGGTGTCGTCCGCCGAGGACGACGGGGTCATGCTGGCAATCACCCATATCGAAGACGTCACCGAACAGCGGCGCGCTGCAGAGCGGTTGCGCCACGCGGCTCGTCACGACGAGCTGACCGGTTTGCCCAACCGGGCGTACCTCATGAGCCTGCTGGAAGAGCGGCTCGTGGTGAGCGGCATCAACGACGTGGCGGTGTTGTTCGTCGACATCGATCAGTTCAAGACGGTCAACGACAGCCTCGGACACTCCGTGGGCGACGAACTCCTCCAAGTCGTCGCCGAGCGGCTGCGCGCGACCTTGGACGGAACCGACGTGCTGGCGCGGTTCGGCGGCGACGAATTCATCATCATCTTGGAAGGGCCACCGCTCGACCTCGCCGAGCGTCTGCGGCTCGCCGTTCAGGGGCCCATCGTCGTGGCCGATCACGAGCTGTTCGTCACGGCGTCGATCGGCTACTCGCGCAACCACCAAGCGGGAATGTCACCGAACGATCTGTTGCGTGATGCGGACGCAGCGATGTATCGGGCGAAAGCTCGCGGCCGGAACTGTGTGGAAGGTTTCGAGGTTGGCGGCCACGTCGACGGGATGATCGCGTTGCGTACCGCTGGTGAACTGCGACGTGGCATCGAGCGGGGCGAAGTGGTCCCGTACTTCCAGCCCATCGTCGATCTGCCCACTGGTCGAGTGCTCGGGTACGAAGTCTTGGCGAGGTGGTTGCACCCCGACCGCGGCTTGCTCAACCCCGGTGAGTTCTTGCCCATCGCTGAAGAGACCGGGCTGATGGTGGCACTCGGCACATCGATCTTGCGTGACTCCCTCGCACAACTCGCGAAGTGGCAGGCCGCCGGGTACGCCTTCGCCAACTGTTCGTTGTCGGTCAATGTCGCCACTCGCCAGCTGATCGATCCCGACTTCTTGCATACCGTGCGCGACGCACTTGCCGAGACCGGAGTACCAGCCGATTCGCTGTGGTTGGAGATCACCGAAACGGCCTTGCTGACTGATGTGAAGACCGCCACGATTGCGTTGCGCGATCTGCGAAGTCTGGGGTTGCATCTCGCCGTCGACGACTTCGGTACGGGCTACTCATCGTTGACGTATTTGAAGAAGTTTCCCGTCGAGAGCATCAAGATCGACAAGTCGTTCGTCGCGGGTCTCGGCTTGGAGGCCGGAGACACCTCGATCGTCACTGCGGTGGTGCAACTCGGTCATGCGCTGGGGCTGACGGTGGTGGCCGAGGGCGTGGAGTCGCCGTTGCAGCTCAATCGACTGCGTGAGTTGGGTTGCGATCGCGGCCAGGGCTATCTCTTCAGTCGCCCGCGCCCCGCCAATCTCATCGAACGAGAGCGCGCCGGCATCAACTCCTGAAGCTCACGAAAATTTCTGCGGTCGTCTTCGATCATCGGTAGTACGTTGAGCATGATCGTTCACTCATGGTGGTGCGCGTGCTGTGGATGGAGTAGTCATGGGGTCATCGATTGCCCGTAAGTTCCTAGTCGTGGCGCTCCTGGCTGGCGCTGCGCTCATCGCACCGTCGTCGCCGGTCGGCGCCGCCAACGGCACCATCAGCGGTGCGGTGTCGTATGGCATTGGAGGACCGGTGCCCGCACCGCGCATCTACGTCACGACCTTCGACGGGATGACTGCGTATCAGTTCACCGGATTGATGAATGGCACGTACGCCGCAGCCGTTCCTCCGGGCAGCTACTGCGTGTCATTCGGCGTCGGGTCATATGAGGGCACCACGGTGTCGTACCCCGACAAGATGCACTGTAAGGACGGTGCGACACCCGTAGTCGTGACATCGGGCGGGGCGATCCCCGGCATCGACGCTGTGCTCCATCTCGGCACTATCGGCGGCGTCGTCACCACCGGGGGTGTGCCAATGCCCAACGTGCTGGTGAACGCTCGGATCGTGGGCGGCACATCGGACGCCTACGACAGCACGGACCTGGCTGGCGCATACTCGATTCTCGACGTCCCCGCCGGGGACTACTGCCTGACGGTGTCTGGTGCTCTCGCCGATACGGCTGCGGTGGGACCATGCCCGGCTGGCCAGAAGTTCATCGCGATCGCAGCCGACACCGTCACTGCTGGGGTCAACCTCGAGATCCCGCCAGCCCAAGCCCGAACGGGTTCGATCAGTGGCACCATTCGTAACGCTGCCAATGCGCCTCTGGCCGGCCGCTCGATCGAAGCTAGATCGCAAGATCTCTACCACTACGGCTACGGGTCCGACACCACTGACGGTGCGGGCTCGTACGTGATCAACCAGTTGGCCGCCGGCGATTATTGCCTCATTGTCGAGAGCGAGGCCGGAGTCATAGAAGCTGGTGAGGTGTACAACAACGCTACGTCGTGCGCTGATGCCACATTGGTGACGGTGGGCAGCGGCCCGGTCACCGGTGTCGACATGGTGCTCGAGGCTGGTGGCGTCATCACCGGCACGATCACCGATCCGCTCGGAGCACCCACATTTGCGTACATCGGAGCCACAGCGGCGGGACAGTACGCAGACGTCTCGGTGAACACGGGTGCTGGTGGTACCTACGCGATCACCGGATTACCCACGGGTCAGTACTGTGTCGAAGTGCGCCACTCAGGGGGCGCTCATCCCAAGCGGGTGTACGGCGGTGGGCCGTCGTGTGAACGAGGAGCAGTACTCGTGCCGGTCCTCGCAGGTCAGACGACCTCGGGTATCGATGTGCAGTTCCTCGAGGGCGGTTTCATCAGAGGCCACATCACGTTCCCACCTGGAACCGGCGGCTCCCACCTGCAGCTGTACGCGATCGACGAGGACGACAACTCGTTCGGGTCGTACCCCCCAGACTTGGCTGGCAACTACGAGATCCCGGCCCTCGCCCCCGGCTTGTACTGTTTGTACGCCCTCCCGCGCAACCCCAGTCCGCTGGTACGAGCAGTGTTCGGTTCGAGTACGGATGACGGATGCGATCAGCCATTTGCGATCACCGTCACCGATCGCGCTGCGACCATGCTCGACTTCACGTTGGAGTTGGGCGGTTCCATTTCGGGATGGGTGGTCACGCCGAACGGATATCCCGATGAGGATCCAGGTGCCGATGTTTCACCACGACTCGGTGAAAACGCTCGTGTACGTCCCGACGGCAGCTATTGGATCACCGGCCTGTCAGCCGGAGATTACTGCGTTCAAATGTACAGCAGTGGCTACCTCGTACTGCCCCAATCCTACAACGGTGTCCGCAACTGCGAGGACGGTGCCACGTTGGTACCGGTGACCGCCGGTGCCAATTCGGCGAACATCAACTTCACCATGCAGCCCGGCACGTTGTTGACAGGGGAGCTGACCGGAGTCGACGAGGGTTTCCTCGGCTACGTGGAGTTGCGTCGGCTCGACGCAACTCAAGCGGTGATCGAGGTGTTCGCACAATTCCAGGGGTCCGGCAGCGCAAAGTTCGGTGCACTTGTGCCTCCAGGCACCTACTGCGTGTTGGCGCGGCCTTCGCCTGCGACGGGCTACGCCAACAGGGCGTTCGGTGGCACATCCAGTTGTGTCGGTGCGACCCCAGTGGTGCTCGCACCGCTCTCTGTTCGCGAGAACGTCAACATTCAGCTCTCCAAGCAGATCTACGTGGGACTGGCGACGCCTGCTCGTTTGACTGATACTCGGTCGGGTGAGTTGACGGTTGATGGTGTGGCTGCTGGTTCGGGTGCGGTGTTGGGTGGTTCGGTGCGTGAGGTGTTGGTGGGTGGTCGTGCTGGTGTGCCTGATGGGGCGGCGTCGGTGGCGTTGAACGTCACGGCGACGAACACGACTGGTCCCGGGTTCTTCACGGTGTTCCCGTGTGGGGTGAATGTGCCCACGGCGTCGAGTGTGAACTTCACGGGGGCGGGTCAGACCACTCCGAACGCGGTGATTTCGAAACTGGGTGTTGGTGGCAAGGTGTGCGTGTACGCGCTCACCACTGCGGATCTGATCATCGACGTCGCCGGCTACTTCCCCGCCGGCGACGGCAAGACGGTCGAAGATCTACAACACTCTTAGGAGCCGAGCGGGTAGGTGAGGCTTTGCCGAGCCTGCCCGCTCGGCGACGCCAATAGATACAGGGGGAAATGAGCGGAATGAAAAGGAGCGCAGCGACCTATCCGCTCATCCCCTTAGCGTTCGCACGGACAGATCGCTTCGTTCACATCGCTCCGCTCGGCTCCTCGATGTCCGATGGTCGGGCGCATTGTCGGCTCGTTTTTCCAACCTTGCGCCACGTGGTGGTTCGGCTAGTTGCCTTCTTTGCGGGCGCGGATGACCAGGGTGGTCGGCACCGGTGAAATGGGGGTGACGCCGAGTTCCAGAATCTGGTCGACGCGAAAGTTGGTGCGCCCGAGGTGGGTGAACCAGTCGCTGATGGTGCGCCCTGATGTGCCATAGGGCAAGACCTTCGAGCCGTACTCGTCGTTGGTGTGCATGCCCGCGAATGGGTGTGGCACCGAAATGATGAACGGGTGGCTGGCCTTGAGTACTCGGTGTACCTGCCGGAGCAACCGGCTGAGATCGTCGACCTCGATCAAGGTGTGGTTCGCAACGACGAGCTCCAGTGACGCGCTGGTGACGAACCCAAGATCGGCGACGTCGTTTGTGTGGCATTGCACGGTCACCTCCGCACGTGCGGCGTCGGCACGCACCCGCTCGATGTTCTGCGGGTTCGGATCGACAGCGATTGCGTTGGCCCCGGCAAGCGCGAACGCAACAGCGTTCGAATCGCGACTGATGCCGAGTTCCAGGGCACGCTTGCCGCCGCTGATGTCACCGGCCAACCGCAGTTCATCGTCTGTTGGGATGTCTCGTCCATACTTGATCGGCGTCACACCGTCAGTTTGGTCTGTGGCTACCCTGTAGGCATGGCTTTCTCGGCGAATGCGTTGCGCGGTGGCACGGAGCGCCGCGGCATCGTCGATCACCGGTTGGCGCGGCGGATGCTCATCAATCAGGTTCGGATCGGTCGCATCGCGCAGAACGAAGTGTGCGACGCTCACCCGGAACTGGTACGAGCCGCCAAGAACGTCGGTGTGGAAACCTCGACCGATTGCCCGATCTGCGAGGCCGACAAGTTGCGCATCGTCACGTACGTGTTCGGGCATCGCATACCAGCCCAGGGTCGTTGCGTCTCCACCCAGGCAGACATGGCGGCGGTGACCAAGATGGCGCAGGGCGGCGAAGCCACTGCCTACGTCGTCGAGGCATGCGTTGCGTGCCGGTGGCATCATCTTCTCCGCGTCTTGCCCATCTGACTCTGCCATCAGCTGGCTCTGACATCAGCGCGGGCTGACCGCTAGGCGGATGCGGGCTGGTTGGGCTGTGGCGTTACGCTCGCCGTCGTGGCAATCCCCTGGTTTCAGAATGAATGGTTCGAGTCGGTCGCAGTCGCGCAGCGTCGGGCGAAGCGCCGGCTGCCGAAGTCGGTGTACGGCGCGCTGATCGCCGGCGCCGAACGCGGCCTGTCGATGAGCGACAACCTGGCGGCGTTCGATGAACTCGGGTTTCGCCCAATCACGGCAGGTCAGCCGGGTCAACGTGATCTGGCTGTCACGGTGATGGGTCAGTCGGCGTCGATGCCGGTGATCATTTCTCCCACCGGTGTGCAGGCGGTGCATCCTGACGGTGAGGTCGCTGTGGCGCGGGCGGCTGCTGCCCGTGGAGTGTTGATGGGGCTGTCGTCGTTTGCCAGCAAACCAATCGTCGAGGTCATCGCCGCGCAGCCACAGTTGTTCTTCCAGATCTATTGGGCGGGCGATCGTGACTCGATGGTCACCCGTATGGAACGGGCCAAAGCAGCGGGTGCGTGCGGCATGATCCTCACGCTCGACTGGTCGTTCGTGCACAGCCGCGACTGGGGTAGCCCCACGATCCCATCCGCGATCGATCTCAAGACGGTGGTCACCATGGCGCCTCAAGTGGTAGTCAAACCGTTCTGGCTGTACGAGTGGATCCGCACCGGCAAGCTGCCCGATCTTGGTGTGCCCAACTTCTCGGTGTCCGACGGCCCGATGCCCGGGTTCTTCGAGGCGTACGGCACGTGGATGGCAACCCCGCCGCCCACCTGGGAAGACGTGGCCTGGCTGCGCGCCCAGTGGGATGGCCCGTTCATGGTGAAAGGAATCGGTCGCGCCGACGAGGCTCGGCGGGCCGTCCACGCCGGAGCGACTTGCATCTCGGTGTCGAATCATGGCGGCAACAACATCGACGGTTCGCCCGCACCGATCCGAGTGCTGCCCGAAGTGGTCGCGGCGGTGGGTGGCGAGGTGGAGGTCGTGATGGATGGTGGCATTCGTCGTGGTAGTGACGTGGTCAAGGCGCTGGCACTCGGCGCCGACGCGGTGATGATCGGGCGTGCGTACCTGTGGGGTCTGGCGGCCAACGGGCAAGCGGGGGTCGAGAACGTGCTCGACGTGCTGCGCAACGGCATCGAGTCGACGATGATGGGCATCGGCAAAGCGCGGATCGCCGACCTCAACCCAGAAGATCTGACCATCCCAGAGAACTTCAGCCCTACCACGTAACCGCCTACCTGACGAACGGGGTCAGGCATCTCGCGGCAGGTCGAACGGGCCAGGACATCGGCAACTGATTAGACTTACGCCATGTCCATTCCGAAGTCGTTTCGCGCCTTTCAGGCCATTACAGATGGTGGATCGGTCTCACGTGGCGTGGTCGAAATGTCGCCGCACGACCTTCCCGACGGTGCTGCGATCGCCGT
>JBBREA010000015.1:0-38697 GCA_038203385.1 Acidimicrobiales bacterium
CCTTCGGTCGAAGAGGCGAGCAACAACTGGGCCGGCGAAGTTGACGTGATCGGCGTTGCCTGGACGGGCGACGAGGAGTCGTTTCAAGGGTTCGTCGACGAGCACGGGCTCACCTTCCCACAGGTGAACGACGAGACAGGCGCTCTGTTCGCGAAGTTCGGGGTGCCGTATCAACCCGCTTGGGCGTTCGTTGCTTCTGACGGTTCAGTGCGCATGCACAACGGCGCGATGGACGACGCCACACTCGACGCGACGCTTGAAGAACTCGCCGCCTCCTGACGACCTCACCTACCTGACGACCTCACCTACCTGACGACCTCAACTGCCGGCCGGGCTTCGGGCCCACGTCCACGGGTACTCGGGGGCGGAGATCGACCTTGCGACGTCGGAGACGTGCAACGGGGCGAACGTGTCGACCATCACGGCCAGTTCGGCGGTGCGGTCCTGATCGAGGCTGGCTTCGTAACTGCCGGGTTGCGGGCCATGAATGAAACCCGCTGGGTGGTAGGAAATCGAACCGACGCCGATCCCCGAACCGGCACGGCTCATGAAGTTGCCATCTGAATAGAAGAGCACCTCGTCGGAATCGGTGTTTGCGTGGTGGTAAGGCACCTTCACTGCGTCGGGGTGGAAGTCGAATGGCCTCGGTACAAACGAACACACTACGAATCCGGGCCCCTCGAACGTCTGGTGGACCGGCGGGGGTTGGTGGACGCGTCCCACGATTGGTTCGAAGTCGTGGATGCTGAGCGCCCACGGATACAGGGTGCCATCCCAGCCGACCACATCGAAGGGATGGGTGAGATGGGTGTGTCGGCTGAGCCCGCTGCGGGTACGCACGAGCACGGTCACCGGCTCACCGTTGCCTTGGTCACCGTCGGCGTCAACGTCGGTGTCGGTCGCAATCAACGGCTGCTCGGGAGCGCGAAGATCGCGCTCGCAGTAGGGGGCATGTTCGAGGAATTGCCCCCTGCTCGAGAGATACCGCTGGGGTGGCCCGATGTGCCCTCTGGCTTCCACGAGCAACATTGCCACGGGTTCATCGTGTACCCAGCGATGCGTCGTTCCGGCGGGAATCACCACGTAGTCGCCGGCGCCGACGCTGAGACAACCGAACACAGTCTGCAGCATCGCTGAACCGGCCTGAACGTAGATCAGCTCGTCGCCGATTGCGTTTCGGTACAGGGGGCTCGATTGGCTGGCAGTCACGAATGCCAGCCTGACGTCGTTGTTGGCGAGCAAGGCGTTGCGGCCCGTGACCGCGTCGGCGCCGGCCGCGAGTTCATTGGTACGAAGATGGCGCGGAATCATGGGAAAGTCGGCCGTGACCTGCGTGTCGTCTGGAGCAACCGCATCGATGGCGGTGATCGCAGACGGGCTGTGGCGGTGGTACAGCAACGCGGAACTCGACGAGAATCCTTCCTGACCCATCAGTTCCTCTGCGTAGCGGTGTCCGCCGGCATCACGAAACGCCGTGTGCCGTTTGCGGGGCACCTCGCCAACACTGCGGTAGTGGGGCATGGTCAGTCTCCTCGGCCATTCGAATGACGTGTGGGGCGCGGCGATGCAGTACTGCGATGTGCTGGCACCACCGTGCCGGAAACCGATCCGAGTCCGATCCTCGTCGCTGGATCGTTGCCGGCCCAGCCACGAAGTTCGACCCGGTCACCATCGAGCAGAAACGTTCGTGACGAACCGTCAGGCAGCCCGAACGACCGCTGGCCGTTCGACGTGAGTTCGATCAAACTGCCCTCACTGCCTGGCGTGGCGCCCGACACGGTTCCTGAACCGAACAGGTCACCGGACCGTGTGCTCGCGCCGTTCACGGTGAGGTGTGCGAGTTGCTGCGCAGGCGTCCAATACATGTCTGCGAAACCCACGCAGCTGACCAACTGACCATCCATGCCGAATTCGCGCATGCGGGCCGACTGAATCCACACTTCGAGGTACAGATCGAGCGCCCACGGTTCGGTGGTAGCGAGGTACTCAGCGGGCGGAGGATCCTGGGCGGGCGCGTCGACGCGGAACGGCCCGAGAGCTTCCAACGACACCAGCCACGGCGACACCGACGTGGCGAAACTCTTTCCGAGAAACGGCCCCAGCGGCTGATACTCGAACGCTTGAAGGTCGCGGGCCGACCAATCGTTCAACAAGCAGATGCCGTACAGGTGCTGCGACGCGTCGGCGATGGCGATCGGGCTACCGCGCTCGTTGCCAACGCCGATCACCGACGCCACTTCGAGTTCGATGTCGAGGGCGTTGCAGGGGCCAACCGTCGGCACCCCGTCAGCGAGCCGATACCCGGCAGGCCTCGGGATGGTGGAGTGGTCGGGGACGATCGTGCCCGTTCGCCCGTGATAGCCAACCGGGATGTACCGCCAGTTGGCAAGCAGCGGCTCACTGTCTGGGCGGAAGATCCGGCCGACGTTCACAGCGTGATGTAACGACGAGTAGAAGTCGACGTAGTCCGTCGGTGCGATGGGAACACCCATGACCAGGCTCGACCGATCCACCAAATGAGTCTGCAGCGTCTTTGCGATGGAATGGTCGGTGAGCAGTTCGATCAGTCGCGAGCGCGTGGCCGACCACACGGCAGGCCCGCAAGCGAGATAGGTGTTCAAGGTGCGTTCCGAGAAGCACTGGGGAGGAAGATCGATCGAGCCGAACAAACCGGCGGCTTGCACGGCAGCGAGATCGAGCGCTACGTCACCGACGGCGACCCACGCCCGCCAGCTGTCGGGCTCGGGCTGCCCCACACCGAACGGTAGGTTGGTGATCGGGAACGGCGATCCCGCCGGCACCACGATCCAGCTCGACGCAGCACTCACAGATTCCCTCTGCGCGCTTGTTCGCGTTCGATCGACTCGAAGAGTGCTTTGAAGTTTCCCTCGCCAAAGCCGCGAGCGCCGGCGCGTTGGATGATCTCGATGAACACGGTGGGACGGTCGGTGACCGGCTCGGAGAACAGTTGCAACAAGTGCCCGTCGGGTTCGTGGTCGACCAGAATGCCCAGCCGCACGATCTCGTCCCACGGCAGGTCGAGAAAGCCGAGCCGAGTGCGAACGTCGTCGTAGTAGGCCTCGTTGGCTTCCAGGAACCGCACACCGCGTGCTCGCAATGCCGTGATCGCTTGCACCACATCGTTGGTTCGGAAGGCGAGGTGCTGCACGCCCGGACCGCGATAGGTGTCGATGTACTCCTGGATCTGGCTCTTGCGCTTTCCCTCAGCCGGTTCGTTCAGCGGCATCACGATGTTGTTGCCGTTCCACACCACGGTGGATCGCAACGCCGAAAACTCCGTGGAGATCTGGGATTCGTCGAAGTGACGCAGCTGACTGAAGCCCATGACGTCTTCGTAGAACGCCACCCATTCGTCGAGGCGGCCCTCTTCCACATTCGCGACGACATGGTCGATCGCCACCAGGCCGACCGTTGGCCCGACCGGTGCGGCCGGCACGCCCTCTCTGCTGAAACCGGGGCAATAGTGGCCGTGGTACTCGCGTCGATCGACGAACGTGTGCTTCGTTTCGCCATACGTCGCCACCGACGACAGTCTCAGCACACCGTGTTCATCCTGCAACTCGTATGGCTCATCGACCCGTCTCGCTCCGCGGGCTACAGCCGCTTCGAAGGTTTCGGTCGCATCATCCACGAGGAACGCAAGGTCGTGTGCTCCGTCGCCGTGCTCGCGAACGTGATTCCAGATCTCGGACTCGGGCGTGAGGCCCGACGTGACGACCAGCCGGATGGTGCCTTGCTCCAGGAGATACGAGGCTCGGTCAGCCACGCCAGTTTCCGGCCCGGCGTAGGCAGTGATGGTGAACCCGAAGGAGCCACTCAGAAAGCCGGCCATCGCCCGTGCGTTTCCGACCCAGAACTCGATCGAATCCCAACCGGTCAGACGTGCCGCCGGAGTGTGGGTCGCAGATGTGGGTGTCGCCATGAACCATGATCGTGCCGCAGGTCGGCGGTCCGCACAAGCCGAACTTTCACCGAGGGGATGCGTTTCGCTCGGCGATACGTTCCTTCGAGTGACACAGCACCCGGAATTCATCGCCCGTTCACGCGGCCGTTTGCGGCATCGCAGGGTCTTGGCCATCGCGGCTGCTGCCACCTTCGTGGCTGCGGCGTGCTCCGGAGATGACGACCCCAGCGGCACCACGACCGCAGCGACCGACGCAGCCCCGACAACGGCCGACGACACCACTGCCACCACGGCCGACGAGTCGACGGCGACGACCACCGCAGACACCACCGCCACCACCGAGGCGGATAGCCCCGCCACCACCGAGGCGCCACCGGGCGTCACCGATGACCGCGCGTACTACATCTTGCCCCCAGGGAACTTCGGCGGGATACCGACCAACGACGACTCCCTCGACCAGCTCGCTCTGTACGACGGCCTCACGCCGCTACGCGACGACATCACCGATGCCGATATCGAAGAGTTCTTCCTGCCGGCCGACTTCGAACCGATCGGCGACACGCGTGTCGAAGAAACCGGCCGCTCAGGCACCACCGTGGTGTACGACGAGTTCGGCGTTGCCCACATCACCGGCGTCTCCCGCGAAGACATGGCGTTCGGCGCAGGTTGGGTTGCCGCCCGCGACCGTTCACTGCTCATCGAACTCGGCCGAGGCCCGGCACGCGCTGCTGTTGCCGATGTGCCCGGCATCGACGCCTTCTCACTGGTCACCAGCGCCCAAGAGTTCGTGCCCAGCGCCGCAACCGAGCAACTCGTCACCGATCAGGTGCAGACACTCCTGGAGGAGTACCCGGACGATGGCGAAGCGATTCTTTCAGAGTTGCAGGCCTATGCCGATGGCATCACTGCTCAGTGGGAATCGATCGGTAGCCCGCAACCGCCAGCCACGGTGAACGACGTCGTGGCCGTCACCGCGTTCATCGGCTCGATCTTCGGTGCAGGCGGCGGCGGCGAAACCCGCAACGCCGAGTTTCTCTCATCACTCACGAACGCGCTCGGCGCCGAGCAAGGCCGGGCGGTGTGGGAAGACTTCATGCCCTACGACGACCCCGAAGCGCCCACGACCATCGAAGAGCGGTTCGAATACGGCGCCCTCACCGGTGGCGAAGTCACGGGTTCGGTCGTCATCGACGAAGGATCGGTCATCTCACTCGACCCACGCGAGCCCGCCCCCGGCGCCGCTCCAGAGGTCACCGCTGAGGCAAGCGGGCTGACCACCACGGTCGGCCTCTACGAGTCGGCCGATTCGCCGCCGCGGCGGCAGGCGTCCAACTGGCTCACCGTGCAACCCGATACCTCCGTGAACAGCACCACGTTGGCCGTAATGGGGCCGCAGCTCGGCTACTACTACCCCGAGATCGTGCAGCAAGTGCACTTGTCTGCGCCGGGCATCGAAGCCCAGGGCGCCGCAGTTCCCGGGCTCTCGATGTACCTCCTCATCGGGCGCACCGAAAACTATGCGTGGAGCCTCACGTCGGCCAACCAAGACGTGGTCGACATCTTCGTCGAGGTGTTGTGCGAAGCAGACAGGTCCGAGCCCACCCGCACATCCGGCTCGTACCTGTTCAACGGCGAGTGCGTCCCATTCGAACAATTCGATGCGGGCACCCTCGGCGGCGTACCCATCACGTTCCCGAAGTCGGTGCACGGCCCCGTGGTCGGTACCGCCACCTCTGATGGCGTGTTCATAGCGCTCACGAGTCAGCGGTCGACCTTCGGGCTCGACGGCGTCAACCTCGGAGCGCTTCGCGGTATGACACAAGGCGACGCCGACACCGCCGACAACTTCTTCGAAGTCGCCAACAGGTTTGGCTTCACGTTCAACTGGGGTTATGCAAACCGCAACGGAATCGCCTACTTCGCATCGGGGCGCTTGCCCGTGCGCGCAGAGGGCCTCGATCGCCGCCTCCCCACCCTCGGTACCGGAGAATACGAGTGGCAGGGCTTCCTCGAGATGGAAGAACACCCGCATACCGACGGTTCGCCAACCGGCCGCTTGCTGAACTGGAACAATCAGTCCGCGCCGGGTTTCATGCACGGTGACGACAATTTGTACGGATCCGTTCATCGCGTCGAAGCCTTCGATCAGTGGTCGGACCTCTCGGACCTCGCCGAAGTGGTCGGCGTCATGAACCGATCGGCAACCGAAGACGTCCGTTCAACAGTGTGGCCTGTCATCAGTAGCGTCCTCGCCAACGGCGAAGCGCCATCTGAGTTGGCAGCTGAAATCGTGACCATCCTCGACGAATGGGTGCTCGATGACGCACCGCGACTCGACGGTGACGACGACGGCAACTACGACGACGCAGGCCCGCTGGTCCTCGACGAAGTGTTCGGGCGAGTTGCCGCGGCCGTGGTTGCGCCCGTGCTGGGCGATTTGGTGGCCGCCGGGGTCGAGCTGCGGGGCATCGACGACGCCAGTGTCGTCGACAAAGACCTGCGACTCCTCCTGGGTGACGACGTGGAGGGGCCGTTCAACGTGGCCTACTGCGGTGCCGGAGACATCGATTCCTGCAGCAGCGATCTCTGGGCTGCGATCGACGCTGCGGCGGTCGCTGTGGCCGCCGAGTTCGGTGACGACCCAGCAGACTGGTTAGGAGAGGGACGGCGTACCACGTTTGTTCCCGGGCTCATCCCAGACGACTTCCGGGCCACGAACCGGCCCACCTTCCAGCAAGTGATCGAGTTCGCCAACGCCATCTGAATGGTGACCGGCCAAACAGGGTGCCAGTAGGTTCGCCGCATGGTCAACGAGGTGGTCGACGCGATGCCCAAAAAATTGGCAGACCGACTGCTCGGTGCGCTGCACCAAGCGGTCGGTGTTGGCCAAGTGATGGTCAGGGACGACCTGTGCGCCGGGTTCTCTCGTGACTGGACGGGTCGGTTCGTCGGCCGCGCTGCAGCCGTCGTTCGCCCGGGGTCCACCGCTGAGGTTGCCGCCGTGATGCGTGCGTGTCGCGATGCCGAAGTTGCAGTCGTACCTCAGGGAGGCAACACTGGCCTGGTCGGCGGGTCGGTGCCGCTCCACGGCGAGGTGGTCATGAGCCTGTCTCGCCTCGCCAGCGTCGAGCCGGTGGATCGTGCTGCCCGGCAAGTCACCGTTGGCGCCGGAGTGACGCTGAGCGCCTTGCAACGGCACGCCGCCGCATCGAACTTGGCGTTCGGGGTGGATCTCGGAGCCCGTGATTCGGCGACCGTTGGTGGCATGATCGCCACCAACGCCGGCGGCTTACGATTCCTTCGCTACGGCGGCATGCGTGAGCAAGTAGTCGGGATGGAAGCAGTGCTGGCAGACGGCACCGTGGTGGCCCACCTCGATGGGCTCGCGAAAGACAACACTGGGTACCACTGGCCGAGCTTGCTGTGTGGCAGTGAGGGCACCCTTGCCGTCATCACCCGAGCACGCCTGAAGCTGGTGCCAGCTCTCGCCGAGACGGCGCTCGCGTTGTTGGCGTTCGATTCGGTCGCCGCCGCCGTCGATGCAGTGTGGCACGTGCGCGAACGCGCTCCAGCGCTGTCCGCCGCAGAACTCTTTCTCGGAGACGGCCTCGACTTGGTCTGCGAGCAACTGCGACTCCCGCACCCATTCGGCACCACACACGCGGCGTACCTCATCGTGGAATGCATGGCACTCCACGACCCCGTCGATGAGCTGGCCGCCGCAGTCGCCGACCTCGACAGGGTCAGCGACATCGCGGTTGCCGACCGTGGCCGAGCCGAGATGTTGTGGGGGTATCGCGAGCGGCACGCCGAAGCAATCAATCTGCTCGGCCCGCCGCACAAACTCGATGTCACCGTGCCAGCGGCCAAGCTGGTGGAGTTCATCGAGACCGTTGGCAGTGTGGTGACTTCGGTCGACCGTTCGGCAAGAACCTGGCTGTTCGGGCACGTCGCCGACGGCAACATCCACGTGAACATCACCGGCCTGGCGCCCCACGAAGAGTCCGCCGACGAAGCGGTGCTGGTCTACGTCGCAGCGCTCGGCGGGAGCATCTCGGCCGAACACGGCATCGGGACAGCGAAGAAGCACTGGCTCCACCTCAACCGCAGCGACGCCGAGATCGCACTCTTTCGCAGCTTGAAACTCGCCCTCGACCCGACGGGCGTCTTGAATCCACACGTGCTCTTGCCGAGCCAGTAGGTCTTGCAAGCCGTGATGGTCTGCAAGCCGTGATGGTCTGCAAGCCGTTATGGAACGAACGGACGGTGGCTTTCGTCGGCGATGTTCACCCGGTAACCCAGCTCGACGAGCGACGTCAGCAATCGCGTGAAGTGCTGACGATCTGCGGTCTCCACAGTGAATTGCACGTCGGTCGCACGGGCGTGCACCGTGGGGTCGAGTCTGCGGTGCACCACGTCGATGATGTTGCCGCCCAGCAGGCCGACGTCGGTGGTGACACGCCCCAAGTGGCCGGGGCGATCTTCCACTTCGATCCAGAACGTCGACAAGCGGCCGCTCTTCACCAAGCTGCGCATGATCACCGAAGCAAGTTGACGAATATCGATGTTCCCACCGCTGATCACGATGCCGACGCGTCGACCGGCGTATCGATCCGGCCGCGCCAACAACTCGGCCAGCGGGACCGCTCCGGCGCCTTCCGCCACGGATTTCTCGACCTCCAACAGCATGCTGACCGCTTCCTCGATGAGCGACTCGGAGACCACGTCAACCCGGTCGACCAACTCGCCGATCAACGCAACCGTCAAGGTCCCCGGCACAGCAACGGCGATTCCTTCGGCGATGGTAGACCCTCCCACGGGGAGATCCGTGCCCTCGAGGGCGTTGTAGATTGCGGGGAACCGCTCGCTCTGCACACCGATCAGTTCGATGTCTGGCCGCAGATGACGGGCGGCGACGGCAATTCCCGCCATCAGCCCTCCGCCGCCGACCGGAGCGATCAGCGCGTCGAGATCCGGAACATCCTCCAGGAACTCGAGGGCGACCGTACCCTGACCGGCGATCACTGCGACATCGTCGAACGGCGACAAGAGATCGTAACCGCGCTCGGCAGCCAACTGTGACGCGGCGGAGCTGGCCGCCTCGAACGTGTCGCCGACCCGAACGACTTCGGCACCGAGCACCTCGGTGCGCGACACCTTGATGTTGGGTGTGGATTCGGGCATCACGATCACCGCAGGTACGCCGAGGCGAGTTGCGTGGTACGCGACTCCCTGCGCAAAGTTTCCTGCCGACGCAGCAACCACCCCGCTGGTGCCAGCAGGCAGCAACAACAACCGATTCAGCGATCCGCGCTCTTTGTAGGAAGCGGTGAACTGCAGGTTCTCGAACTTGACGAACACGTCGGCACCGGTGATCGCCGACAATGTTTTGGAATGAGTCGCCTGGGTTCGGATCACGAAGTCGCCGATCCGTTCCGCCGCAGCTTGCACGTCGGCGAAGGTGACGGCTCGTTCCACCGCCAAAGACTGCCACGCGCCAGACTGTCGCCGTGAACGAGATCGCTGCAATCGCTCTTGGTGGGGCCGCAGTTCTGGCACCACTCAATTGGTGGAGCCGATGGGCCGATTCACGACGGGTGCAGCTGTGGACGAAACCACTCGTGACGATCCTGATCATCGTCGCCGCGATCACGCTCGAGGGCGACCACCTCGCGGTGCGCTTGCTGGCGATGGCTGGCCTCACATTCTCGCTGGTGGGTGACGTGGCTCTGATGCTTTCGACCGACCAGTTCATCATCGGGCTCGCGGCCTTCTTCGTCGCCCACCTCTTGTACATCGCCGCGACGTTGGCCTCGCCCGATCTGAAGGTGCCCGGGATCTTCGTGGCGGCGGCTGCGTGCAGCGTCGTGCTCTTCACGGTCGGCCGACGCATCCTCCAAGCAGTGACGGCGGAACCCGTTGCGCTACAGCGCGCCGTCGGCGCGTACATCGTGGTGATCACCACGATGCTCGCGGTGGCAATCATCGCCGGGCCGATCTGGATGGCAGTCGGCGCCGCAGTGTTCGTGGCGTCAGACGCACTGTTGGGATGGAACCGATTCGTCCGGCCGGCGCGCATCCTGGCGCCACTGGTCATGGCCGCGTATCACATCGGTCAGGTGCTGATCACCTGGTCACTCGTCACGCAATAGGTGTATTGCCTCGACCGGCATTCCTGCGGCAGCCCAGGCTTGGAATCCTCCTGCGAGGTCGTGCACATCTGGCACCCCCAGGTCTTGCAGCGTTCCCACCGCAAGGGTGGACGAGTAGCCCTCTTGGCACACGATCACGATTGGTCCGACGTGGCCAACTGCGGCCGGATGTCGAAAGTCTCCGGTCGGGTCGAGCCGCCACTCGAGATGGTTGCGTTCGATCGTCGCTGCGCCCGGTAAGCCGCCAAACTCTTTGCGTTGCCACTCTGGACGGGTGTCGACGAGCAGGGCCCCCTCGACTTGGAGGCGGTAGGCGACGTCGGGGGCGAGCACACTGATGCGCGAACGCACTCGATCTATCAGCCGATCGATCGCACTCGTCGGCTGGTCCGGGCTCACACGCCAGCAGTCTAGAAGGTCGTGCGGTGCAACGAGTCGCCTTCAGATTTCTCCGAGGGCTGGTTCCCGTTCACAGCGGTACTCACGCTGGACCCGGTCGATGGCGGCACCAAGTACACCGCAACCGTGATCCACGCCAACGAAGCCGACCGAGCCACTCACGATGACAGCCACTCACGATGACACCCACTCACGATGACACCCACTCACGATGATATGGGCTTCCTCGAAGGCTGGGCGCCGCACTCGACCAACTCGTCGCGTACATTCAGTCGGTCTGATCCAGCGCTTATCCTTCAGTCGGCAGGCGACCGCCAACCGTTGGGCGCCCGCCAGCCGCCCGCCAAATTCGATGTCTGTGACGAACTCGCCTAACACTCCCCCATCTGCAACACGTGACGTCGTGCCGTTGCTCACCGCCACTCGAACGTGGTTTGCGGTGTCGTTGCGTACGTTCGGCGGGCCAGCCGGGCAGATCGCGGTGATGCACGAAGAACTGGTCGAACGGCGTCGTTGGGTCGGAGAGCAGCGTTTCCTGCACGCCCTGTCGTACTGCACGATGCTGCCAGGGCCAGAAGCACAACAGTTGGCGATCTACCTCGGTTGGTTGTTGAACGGCACCATGGGTGGATTGGTCGCTGGAGTCTTGTTCGTACTGCCGGGGTACCTGGCACTCATGGCGCTCTCCGCCATCTACGTGCAATGGGGCACGACCACCGTGGTGGCCGCCCTGTTCGCTGGGTTGGCCCCTGCTGTGCTCGCCATCGTTGTCCAGGCGGTGTGGCGCATCGGGAAGCGTTCCCTGACCAACCGGTTCCTCATCTCCATTGCGGTGGGCGCGTTCCTGGCGCTGTTCGTCTTGAACTTGGCGTTCCCCCTCGTGATCGCCGGGGCGGCGTTTGCCGGCTTCGTGGGCAGCCGTGCACGACCCGGCCTGTTCACGGCCACGGCGTCGGCCGCCGCCGAAGACGGCCCGCCTCCGCTCATCGCAGACGACGCGTTGCATGGCGAACAGCCATCGCTTGCCCGTGGGATCAAGCTCGCGGCGGTCGGGCTGACGCTGTGGGCAGTACCAGTGGTCGTGGCATGGATGTTGCTCGGTCGCGATCATGTCTTCGTCGATCAAGGCCTGTTCTTCTCGGGTACTGCAGTCGTCACGTTTGGCGGCGCTTACGCCGTCTTGTCGTTCGTCGCCCAACGTGCGGTCGAGGTGTACGGCTGGTTACAACCCGGGGAAATGGTGAACGGGCTGGCATTGGCCGAGACCACGCCCGGCCCGCTGATCATGGTGGTGCAGTTCGTCGGGTTTCTCGGCGCGTATCGCAATCCGGGCGACCTCGATCCGTGGGTCGCCGGTGTCATCGGCGCCACGTTGGTGGTCTGGGTCACTTTCGTGCCGTGCTTTCTCTTCGTGTTTCTCGGCGCTCCACACATCGAAAGGCTCCGTCAGAACGTCAAATTGACGGCGACACTGGCTGGTATCACGGCGGCAGTCGTGGGCGTGATCGCCAACCTCTCGGTGTTCTTCTCGATCCACACGCTGTTCTCAGACACCCGATCCGTCGGCTGGGATCCGGTGCAGATCAACGTGCCGGTGTGGTCGACCCTCAGCTGGCAGGCGCTGTCCGTCACCGTGCTGGCCTTCGTGCTGGTCTTCCGCTTCAAACTCAGTGTGCTGCGAGTCCTCGGCAACTGCGCCGTGGTCGGCGGGTTGCTGTACTTCGCAACGCAGTGATCGTGCGGGAACTCTCCCGTCTCGCGGAACGACCTTCTCGCCATGAACCGTTTTCTGGTTGGTATCGGACTCAGCGCCGCAATCGCGCTCAGCATTGCCGGCTGCGGTGACAGGGATGAAACCGCTGACGGCCTCACCGTCACTGCTGCATGGGCTCGCCCAACCCCGGGCGGAGCGACCGCTGGTGCGGTCTACGTCACTGTGACTTCCGACTCCGACGCTTCGATCATCTCGGCAAGCGTGCCGAAGGCGATTGCAGCCGACGCACAGCTGCATCAAACGGTCGCGGCGACCGAGAGTGAAACCTCCGAGACGACCGAAGGCGGAGTGGAGACTGCAGGCGGAATGGATGGTGAGGAAGAGATGATGATGACGATGCGAGAGGTCGACAGCGTCGACCTGGTGGCCGGCGAGCCGTTCGACTTCGGTACCGGCGCGACCCACATCATGATCTTCGATCTCGCCGAGCCTCTGACGCTCGGCCAGGAGTTCACAGTGGAGCTGCAACTCGAATCCGGCATCTCCGTTCCAGTAGAAGTCGTCGTCGCCGACTCGGCGCCCTCCGAGTAACCGACGCTCTACCCGCTCGTCAGCGGTTGCGGTGGGCGACTCTGGTCAGGTGTTGTTGCGCCAGTTCATCGGCCTTGGCAAGGTGGTGCCAGTCGTAAGCGCGCCACTGGGTATTGGTCGGCCAGTTGATCGCTTTCCAGTTGATACGAGGACGATCGTCGCATTCGTGGCAGCCGAACGTCGGGGTGCGGGCGCCAACGGGCAGCACGACTGAACCGTCTGCTCGGATGCTGTAGTAGTACCCGTTCGTGGCCTGGCGAGTTCGCCATCGGTTCTGGTGTTTCCACCGATTGTGGAATCCGCATCGCACTGTCGCATTGTTCTGATCCGTGCGTCCGCCTTCGTGCCATTCGATGTTGTGATCGATTTGCGATCTGCTGACCGGCATGTCACATCCCGGGTGTTGACACGTGCGCAGCAGAATCAGTGCGGCCTCTCGAGCAGCACCAGAATACATCCGGCTGAGCCTGCCCATGTTGACCGTCACCCCTGCTGCGTCGACGACGACCCGGCGAACGTAGCCATGCAACAACGCACGTATCACGTCGTGTGGATGGACCACCGCACCGTCTTCGGTTTCGCAGCGGCGGTTCTCGAGATCTTGCGGCTGTTCCAACCAGCCGGCGATGTCGCTGTTTACCTTCGCTGCGGCGCCGTGCGTGCGAGCGGGTGCGATTCGGCATCGTCACCGAACTCATCCCGGCGTGCAGCAACGTCGCTTGCGTACTCGTCATCGATGAACTGCTGAATGATCGCCACCACTTCAGTAGCGGTCAGCGGGTCGCCACCAACGACGGCGATATCGAGCTCGGACCCATTGACGACGGCGTGCGCGTGCCGGTGTTCGACCGCAGTGTCGCGATCTCCGTGCGCACCGTCGGTGTCGGCGCTCGTGACGAACTCGCTGACCACCGCTTCGAACTCACCGAACGGCAACCGTTCGGCAGCGTCGAGCAAAATGGGCAGAAACTCAGCGAATCGATAAGAGACACGGCGATTAGTGAAGGCCTTGGCCATTGCAGCCGCCTGAGCGAAACCGATATGACCTGCAGCCAGCGCATCACCCACTTCTAGATGATGTGTGACGAGACGGCCGACCGCACGCCACTTCGACGCTTCCTGACCGGACCAGGAACAGTTCGCCAGCAGATAGCTCTTGATCGTTCGATGCCCATCGGCCGCGTACACACCTTGCTGATCGACCAGACCTATCGTCACCGCGAGCTCTGCATGCAAGCGCCGGCGCTGCAGTTCGAGGCTGCCCAAACGCTCGGTTAAGACCTCAGGTGGCAAACCGAGCAGCGAATCGAGCAGCGATTCTGTGACTCCAGAATCGGGATCCAAGCATGAGGGATCAAGAAGCCCGCCGGTCAGCAGCGGTGCGGATTCCTCCATGTGTCCATGATATCGAACATCTGTTCGATACGCAACGGAAATCTCAATATGTTCCCGATCTCATGTCGTCGTTCCGTGGAACCTTTGGTAAGGCCCTCAGGCGGTTTGGCGGCGGCGGGCCAAGAACAGCGCTGCGACACCGAGCAGCAGCGCCAACAGACCCACGCTCGACGTCACGCTGGTCGCTGTACCGGTACCCGGAAGCGTGATCGTCACGTCCACTGGCACCGTCGTGCTGGCGCTGGCGACCGGCGTCGTCGTGCTGGCGCTGGCGACCGGCGTCGTCGTGGGCAGAACGGTGGTGGTCGTCACGGTCGTCGATGGTGCGGTGACGTTTGGCGTCAACTCGGTGCTCGGTGTGCAGCTGGGTTGGGTGAAGATGTTGTTGTCGAGCGTGACAGCGCCGTTGCGGGCGAGCGCTCGCCCGCGTACCACTGTGCTGCTCTCGACCGTGATCGAGGTCAGCGCCAACACGTTGCCGACGAACAACGAACCGCTGGCCAGGGTGGCCGAGCTTCCGACTTGCCAGAACACGTTGCATTCGGACGCCCCGTTGATCAATGCAATCGTGCTGCCGGTGCTGGTGATCAACGTGGAGTCAGTCTGGAAGATGAAGACGGCGTTGGGATCTCCTTGACCGTCGAGCACGAGCTGACCCGACAACGAGAGCGCACCTTTCGAAGTCGCCGCATACACGCCTGGCAGCAGCGTCTGACCCACGAGATCGGGGTTGACCTGGGTGAACTCGACTGGCCTGCCCGCAGCGTCGAGGTACGCAGCGGTGAGATCCGTTTGGGCCTGCAGCGTGTCCGCGTTGGCCGCCGCAATCACGCCGGGAGCCAACACGATTCCGGGTGGGAATCCGACGACTTCGGTGCCGGGCGAGAGCCCGACGCTTTGACCGAGAACACTCGGATTGGTGTTGGTCACCGTGGTTGCCGCGAGCACCGAGTAGTTCGCCGCCGTTGCGAGGCTGACGGTGGGAACAATGCCGGCACTGGCAGGTTGGCCTGACGCCAGCAGGGCCGTGACGCTTCCGGCGAGTGCGACAGCGGCTGCGACACGAAGCGTCACACGCCGAGTCGATGTGGGTGACGTGGTGGAACGGGACATGGGATCTCCTCGATGCGGTGTGATCCGGCGGCCGTGCCGTTGCTGCGGTGTAGGCCCGTTGATCGGTGCGCCCACTCACGCAGGTTTGACCGTTCCTGTGAACAAGTCGTTTCCAACTTGGTCCGTCGGTCCACCAGATATTGGGCGGCCCAGTAGTGCTGATACCCCCATTCCCTCGAGGCGAGTCACCAATTTGTTCGAGATGACTCGTGAAGCAGAGAGATGTGCCCGACCATCAGACCAAGATTCCACCGAGGTGCTGTGAAGAGGGCAGTCAGGACGGCGGTTCGGGTCGGCCCCTGTGAGGTCGACCGACCCGAACCAACTCGTCGGTCCCGTCGTTTCAGTCGGCTCAGCTACCGAGTTGGGCGCGAACGGCTCCACCCGGGTATTCGGCATTGTGAACGTTGACGTAGTAGTCGCTCGGGTTCAGGAGAATTTCGGCCGCCAACGTCGGGTCGAGGCCGTCGACGCATCCAGCGGAAGTGCCGTTGGTCGGCGGCGACAACGTGACGACGACGTCGCCGTTGACGCCAGCAGCAGCCTCATGGATGTGCGCGAACGTCGCAGGTGCGATCTTGTCGACTTCGATGAGATAGCAGACGTTGGTGCCGTTCGAGGAGAAGACGTACGCCTCTCCCCGTCCGTTCGGGTCACCGACGATCCCCCGATTGGTGGCATCGTTCGCGACCTCCGCCCGACCGCTGAGGTCACCCTGCACCACCAGGCCCCCGTGGGCAGCGCCTGCGCCACCGGCAGAAGCCAAAACGACCGCCGCGGCTACTCCAAACGCTGCGATACCAGTTCCGATTTTCGTGTGAGTCTTCATGACAGTTCCCCTTCGTAGGAATCGAGTGTGGCTATTTCGGTATGTCGAAGGGGTTTCGGATCGACCACAGGGGTGGATGTCAAGATTGTTCGAATTCTGTCAAGATCGGCCGCAACTACACGGCAGCGGCTCGGCCACCAGTCACCAGGTCATCTCTTTGCAGTCTTGGTTTCCGTCGGCCTCGACCTGCAAGGTGGCGTGGGAGAGATGGAACTGGTCGGAGAGCATCGCCCTGGCCTGCGCCAGCACCACGTGCGAGTCTGCTTCAGCGCTCACGCCGAGATGAGCGGTGAGCACATCCATCTCGCTCGTCAACGTCCACACGTGCAGGTCGTGCACGTCCGTTACGCCATCGATGCTGGCAAGCGCCGCGTTGATACCGGGGAGGTCGGTGCCGGCGGGCGCCGCTTGCACGAGCACGCGCAACGCGTCGCGGCCCAGTTTCCATGCCCGCGGCAAGATGAACGAGCCGATGGCCGCTCCGATGACGGGGTCGACCCACCCCCAGCCGGTCGCCCACATCACACAGGCGGCGATGATGACTCCAACCGAGCCGAGCATGTCTGCGACGACTTCGAAGTACGCACCTCGCACGTTCAGGCTCTCGGTCGCCCCCTGTCGAAGGAGTAGGAGCGCCACCACATTGACCGCAAGCCCGAGCACGCCGACGATCAGCACCGGTGCCGACGCCACGTCGGGCGGGTCTTCGAGGCGGCTGACCGCTTCGAAAAGAACGTAGCCAGCCACAAAGAACAACAGGAGTGCATTGGCGAGCGCAGCGAGAATTTCGAGTCGGTACAACCCGAACGTTCGGTGTTGGGCCTGCGCCGCCCGAGATGCGGCGGTGATCGCCGCCAGCGCCATGCCCAAACCCAACGCGTCGGTGGCCATGTGCCCGGCGTCAGACAACAACGCGAGCGATCCGGTGGACAGACCCACCACGACCTGGACGACCAGAAACCCGACCACCAGCACGAACGACCACCACAGTCGCCCGGCGTGGCGGGCCCCGGCGCTGAGCTTTACGTGATCGTGGTCGTGGCCCATCAGCGTGATCCGTCACGTGCCAGAAGATGGGTGCACCCCTGCTGCCAAGTCGCAGACGTCCATCTCACCTGTCTGACTCTACCGATGACACGGTCACCGCATGGCGGGTCATGCGCCGCGACGCGCAGAAGGTCCTGCGCCATGCGGCGCATGACCTTCTCAGCAAGTCTGGACGGTCAGATGGTCATCGGAACTTGAACTCGGCGGTGACGGTGGTGCCGTCGATGAGCCGGAAGGTGAGGGTGCGGCATTGGCCTGACCATGACTTCTCAGTTTTCCAGTTGTAGTGGTAACGCTGTGAGCCGGCGTCGAAGCTGAGGGTGCTGGCCCCCGGGTTCGATGTCTCCTCCACGGCGTCAGTGGTTCCCACGCCACAGGTGTGAGCTGCCGACGTGGGAGATCCGTTGGCGAAGATGGCGAGACGTCCATCGCTGCAGAACTTGAACTTCAACGGGATGTTGCTGCCTGCCTTGACCGTGTTGATCGTGGGCAGGTTGTCAACCGGAGCGTAGAAGCCTTCGAACTGACACTCCGGAACCGTTGCTGCTCCCACGATGACGGTCCTCATGGCTGTCACCGAACCGCCGTCACCGTCGGTGGCGGTGACCACGATGGTGAACGATCCGGCCGCCCCATAGACATGGGTGGCGTCAGAGCAGGGGTTCGCTGGTGTTCGACGAACTCGACGAACACGTGCTCACCGTTGCGGCACACCTCGCGGCCGGTGCCTTCGAACGCGAGCAGTTGGAGACGAGCGACTTCGAGCGAGACGATCGGCCGGACGAGCCGCGAACCCGAGCCGTGCCCGCCCGACGGACTCCACCAAAGCCATCTTCGAGCGAAGCCGGTGCTGGCACGCTCGTGCTTCGCCACTACGCCGCTGACGGCAGCACCTTCCTCGACGACGACTACATCATCAAAGGTGTTGCCGGCAGGTTGTTGTGGAAAATCGTGTCGGATCACGCAAACACTGGGCGCACCGCATTCACCAACTGCGAAGCCAAGCTCGACCCTGTCTTGGAACTCCCGGAATATCGCGACAACTTCGAGAGTTGACTCATCCTGCTGAAGAAGCGGCTCGAAGAACGCGACGCCCCGTTGCGCATCTACTCCAGCGGCCGCGGCCGGTTCGACCTCGAGGTCACTGTGCCGCTACATCTGGACCACGTCACCAACTGACCGCGAAAGGTCAACGCGACAGCAAGGTCACGACCGAACTCAGTCGCGCGTGGCGCAACGACTCGATGGCGATCGTGAGGTTCTCACGATTGGCACGCCTACTGCGATGCCATCGCGGGGCGATCACGACGAAGTCATCTTCGAGGCGCAATGCCCAAGCGTGCTGGCCGCGATCCAGTGCGAACGCCGAGGCCGACTCCAGTTGGTCCGCCAGACCGATCACACGCTCCACCGCGGAACGTGCATTCGCGGACGATGCAAATGCACCGACTCCGCGACCGAGCTCGCGATTGTTCGCCGACAGGAGACGCCACACGATCCAAGGCTGGGCAACCTCCAGCGTGATTGACACGAGTTCGCCCTGCAGCAGCGTGAGCACTCCTCGTTCGTGAGCGTCCCAGCGCGCCCGCGTCGACGCCGTTCGAGACGAAGTTCCCTCGAACAGAACAGCGCGCGGTCCAACGCGTTCATCTCCGGCAATCACCAGCTCATTCCCATCAGCCGTCGTGACGGCAACCCTCCGCCGCCAACCTTGGCGACGGAACAAATGTGTCTGTGCGGCAGCCGGGCCCACCGGCTGCCGCACTATCTGCGTTGAGGGGTCGCTCCCACTCAGCGAGCGATTCGCCCGTGCGCCCAGGCCCCTACACCTGGGCGCACGCGGAGGGTTACGAGGCGAACCAGCCGTTGACGTCGGCGATCAGATCAGTTCCGATCGAAGAGAAGAAGCAGACCTCGCCCTCTGGTGAGACCGGCGCAATCACTGCGTTGGGATACACGCCGGACTGCGTGAAGTTGACGTTCGAGACGTTCGGCACGTCCCCACAGGGGAACACCGCCACGAAGCCAGGACCATCAGGGAACACGGCCGCCACGTTCAACGACACCGCAGCGACGCCGGTGGTCGGCACCCCGGCGACGCCGAGCACCTTGACCTTCAACACGTCGCTACCGCTGTAGCGGCGCTTGGCGATCTCCACCGCAGCCTGCGGCTCCGTCGTGCGGGTGTCGAACACGCGAGTGGGCGACACCACACCAAAACCTCCGTCGTCGGGCAACCAGCCGTTGACGTCGGCGATCAGATCCGTGGCGATCGAGGAGAAGAAGCACACCTCACCTTGTGGCGACACCGGGGCGATCACCGCGTTGGGATACACGCCGGACTGCGTGAAGTTGATGTTCGAGACGTTCGGCACATCCCCACACGGGAACACCGCCACGAAGCCAGGACCATCAGGGAACACGGCCGCGACGTTCAACGACACCGCAGCGACACCGGTGGTCGGCACCCCGGCGACGCCGAGCACCTTCACCTTCAACACGTCGCTACCGCTGTAGCGGCGCTTGGCGATCTCCACTGCGGCTTGTGGCTCCGACGTGCGGGTGTCGAACACGCGAGCCGGTGTCACCGCACCAAAACCTCCGTCGTCGGGCAACCAGCCGTTGAGGTCGGCGATCAGATCGGTACCGATCGTGGAGTAGAAGCACACCTCGCCTTGCGGTGACACCGGGGCGATCACTGCGTTGGGGTACACACCGGGCTGAGTGAAGTTGATGTTGGAGACGTTCGGCAGGTCCCCGCAGGGGAAGACCGCCACGAAACCGGGGCCGTCGGGGAAGACGGCCGTGACGTTCAACGACAGTGCAGACACGCCGTCGGTGGGAACCCCGGCAACGCCCAACAGCTTCACCTTCAATACGTCGGTACCGCTGTATCGGCGCTTGGCGATCTCCACCACACCTTGAGGCTCGGTCACGCGGGTGTCGAAGAGACGAGTCGGCGAGACGGTGGTGAACAGTTGTGAGTCCGACTTCGGAGTGACTGCAGCAGACGGCGTGGATTGAGCGCCATTGCCGGCGGCATTGGTGGCGGCCACTTTGAACGTGTATGCGGTTCCGTTGGTGAGACCCGTGATGATCGTCGTGGTGACGTTGCCGACGGTCACCGGAGTTTGAGCTGTCGCACCGATGAACGGCGTCACGATGTAGCCGGTGATTGCAGTACCACCGGTGTTGCCCGGGGCCGTCCACGACACCAACGCTTCGCCGATGCCGGCCGTTGCCATGACTGCCGTCGGTGCGGTCGGCGTGGTGATCGGAGTCACAGCGGGCGAGGCGGCGGAGTCGGCGCCACGGCCGACGAGGTTCACGGCCGCCACGCTGAAGGTGTAGGCGGTTCCGTTGGTGAGACCGAACACGGTTGCCGACGTGATGTTGCCAACCGTTAGCGGGGTTTGGGGCGCAGCGCCGATGAACGGCGTGACGACGTAGCTGGTCACGGCGCTGCCGCCGTTGCTTGCCGGTGCCGTCCACGACACCTGTGCGCTGCCGGCCCCGGCAGTAGCCCCCACACCGGTTGGCGCTCCGGGCACGGTGGCCGGCACCTGCGGGGTGGCCGAGTTCGAAGGTGCTGACTGCGGCCCGGTACCGATGTCGTTCACTGCGGCGACACGGAACGTGTAGGCGGTGCCGTTGGTCAGCCCGGTCACGACCGTCGACGTGACAACGCCGACATTGACGGGAGCCTGCGCGGCCGCACCGATGAACGGAGTGACGACGTAACCGGTGATCGCGCTACCGCCGTTGTCGGTGGGCGCTGTCCACGAGACCGTGACCTGCGTATTGCCACCGGCTGCGATGACGTTGGTCGGCGCCGCGGGTGCCGTCGGCTGTGGCGTGGCCGGAGCGGAGTCGGCAGACTGTGCGCCGGTGCCGACAGCGTTGGTGGCGGCGACTCGGAACGTGTAGGCGGTTCCGTTGGTGAGGCCGGTCACGACGGCCGAGCCGACGTTGCCAACTACGACATCCGTTTGAGCGACGCCAAGGATGTAGGGCGTCACGACGTAACCGGTGACGACGCTGCCGCCATTGCTGGCCGGAGCGGTCCACGACACCGTTGCCTGTGCATTGCCACCAACTGCAGTGATTCCCGTCGGCGCTCCGGGGACGGTTGCCGGAGTGATCGGCGCGGAATCGGCCGACTGAGCGCCGGTGCCAGTGCTGTTGGTAGCGGCAACCCGGAATGTGTAGCCGGTTCCGTTGGTGAGGCCTGTGATCGTCGTCGAGGCGACGTTGCCGACAATGACGGCAGTACCAGCGACACCGCCAATGTACGGCGTCACCTCGTAACCGGTGATCGCGCTACCACCGTCGTTCGACGGGGCGGTCCATGACACCATTGCTTCAGCGTTGCCACGCACCGCGATGACCGCAGTTGGCGCGGCCGGCACTGTCGGCTGTGGGGTCACTGGAGCGGAGTCAGCGGACTGAGCGCCCGTGCCCACGGCATTGGTGGCGGCCACGCGGAACGTGTAGTCGGTTTCGTTGGTCAGGCCCGTCACGACAGTCGATGCCACATTGCCGACATTGACCGGAGTTTGAGCAACCCCAGCGATGTACGGAGTGACGACGTAGCCGGTGATTGCGCTGCCTCCGTTGTTGGCCGGAGCAGTCCACGACACCGTCGCCTGCTGGTTGCCGCCAACTGCCGTGGCAGCAGTCGGCGCACCCGGAACGGTCAGCGGTATACCTTGCTGCCAGACGTAGCCGTGTGGTCCGGCACCAGGCTGCGCCGTCAACGTCATCACCGTCGACCAATACTCGATCGTCTCAGCAGACGCAGGATCGGGATTCCCCGGATCACCACCACCGTACGTGCACGCCACACCCACGTTGTACGACCCGTACCCGAACGCCGGATTCGCCACGCTGAACTGCGGCGATACAAACGAGAACGTCGTACTGCTCAAGCTGATCGTGCCATCACCGATGCTCGGCGACTGGGCTCGCACGATCACCCCGCCGCTGTCACGCAACGCCGCCGTGAAATTCGGACCCACCGGACTCCCGTCCCCAGGAAACGTCAACGGCGCCGGATCATTCAACACCGGCGTCATGAACGAATGCCAGCGATACCCAAGATCTCCACCACCCCGACACGACCGATCCGCACCTACAGCGGTATCGAACACCAAATTGAACGATGTACCACTCGTGCCGTTTGCCGGGCTGATCGTTAAAGAATGTGTCGGTGGCGTCCCGAGCGGAAGCGCCGAGGCTGGCGTAGAGCTGGTGACGAGAACGAGTGGCACGAGCGATGCGGCGGCGAGCATCGAGCCGATCAGGCGTCGGGTGGCAGAGCGGATCATTTCTTCAGTCCTTTGGTCAAGCATGGCTGTGACCAATCGAATGCACGAGATTGCGTCGCATCCGAAGGTCGGCGGAGTTCTCCGGAACTGTTGCAGGCCGAAACGACGCCAAGGCGAAGGGCAGGCGACTACCAGACGAACGAAAGACGCTTGCTGGTGAACTTCTGCTGCACGCCAACTGGACGAATGCCAGCGGAGTCGGTGGTCACACGCGCTCGAACTCGCGCTCTGGAGTCCACGCGCTGTCTGGCGACGCGCCTTCATTGATGACCGCGCCCTCGGCAACGGCTTGGTTTGCGCGTTCCCCGCGCCGTCGGTTCCGAATGCGAAGCACGAGGCGAACACTGAGCGCCACCGCAACGAACAGCAGCACTCCAACGGCACTAATCAGAAGAGTGGGCAGCGAACTGGTGTCGTCGAACGCTTCGACCGTGTTGCCCCTACCCGTGACGTCGGCCGACCAGCGCACGTCACCCCACACCGGTGCGGGAAGTTCGACTCGCACCGTGTCTTCCCAGGTTGCTCCGGCCGCTATCGATGCGGGTGGTACGACGTCGACAACGGCGAGTAGGTGGTCCTGCTTCCGACCGGCGGCTGCGGCCACGCTGATTCCGTCAATCGCTTCGGTGGCGGTGTTGCGAATCGTGATCGTCACGTCGTAACCAGTAGGCCCTCCGAGGCTGCCGCGAATCGTATCCAACAGTCTCACTGCGGCACGGTCGGCTCGTATGGCAACGACGAGCGGTAGGTCCGGTTCTGCGCCCTGTACGGGTTCAGCGACGGGATGACCCGTCAATGTGATCGGAGCTACGGCCGCTTCGTCATTCGTGGGGCTCGAGGCACGAACCAAACATGGGCACGGGACGGGTGGCGAGTTGACGACCAGCAGGACGTCGTGCGGGCTGCCGTCCTCGTTGACGCGAGTCGACTCACTTCCACTCATGTTGCAGTCGCCCGACCCTCGCAACGCCATGTTGCCGCAAACGGTCACGGTGACCACCCTCGAACTGAATCCAGAAATCGTCACGTCGATCTCTTGGTCCGGTTCTACCTCGTCCGAGCTCAGTTCGACCGCTGGCACATTTTGATCGGTTCCGTCCGGCGCGGCCGCCGCCGGTTTTGCGGCAATTCCGACGCTCGCCGCGAGTACACACGCCATGAGAACCCGCACTCCCACGCTCACGACAGTTGGTGCTCCCGCACGGCATCGTCGGCCGGTGCAACTTGAAGCGAAGTAGCCTCGGCGAGCCGGTGGCGGCGAATCCGCCTCGCTGTCGCAACGGTGAGTCCCAACAGTAGCACGAGGAGAAGGAGCGCAATCGGGAGCGCTAGCGCTGTCGTCGATGCCCGATCACTGGCCGCTTCGCCGTCACTTCCGTTCGCCGTGAGTTCGACTTCGGCGCTCAGCCAGCCAAGGGTTGGCATGTCGTCCGCTCGTGTCGTGACACTGATCGACTGACCCGGGAGAATGTCGGCGAACACCACCTCTTCGCCGACTTGTCGGGCCACGCCAAATGGTCCAGCTGCGGTGAGTTGATGGGTCCCTGACAGGCGGACGTTCCCGCGATTGTGAATCTGGAACGACACGTCGGTCGCGCCTCGCAACGGGTTGGAGCTCGCGTCATGGTCAACGGTGAGCCCTTCGACTGCGAGCTCGGGTCGAAGCGGTCCGGGCACCCGGACGTACAGGCGAGTACCGACACCTCGGTCGAGGCCGATCACGGTGCCATCGTCGGTCGCCCCGGCCGTTGCGCTGGAGGCGACCACGCCGCCTACGTGGTCGCCGGGCGCGGCGTCGTCGGGAATAGCGATGGTGATCGGGATGGTCGAAGCCATGCCGGGTTCCAGCGTGACGTATTCCTGTTCTATGGTGACCCACGTACCCACATCGGTCGATTGCTCGGTGGCTGGCAGCAGGGAGAACGCGCCGTCGTCGCCGTTCACGGCGTCGGTGGGATAGACGTGAAAGGTGAGTACCTCGTTGCCGAGGTTAAAGACGGTGACGCCGTCGGTGATGACAGATCCCCGCTCGCCGACGTACGACAGCTCACCGCGCGTGCTTGCGGCATTGGGATCGTTCGCCCCTTCAGGGGTGATGGTCCAACGGTGTACCACCTCCACGCTGGCGTCGGGGATCGGAGCGCCTCCATCGATCGGGTCGATCGCGCCGACCGAGGGGAGGCCGAACGGGTTGTCAACCACCAGCGTCGATGGAGGGACCGAAGCGTCGGTCGTGTCGTCGTCGGGCGCTGGTTCGTCGTCTGTGTTCTCGTCTGGCACCGGAGGGTCGGTCGGTGTGCTTGCCGACTGCTGCATTGGGACCGGCACCGCCGCCTGCCCGGGATTGCTCGGTAGCAGCGCGCCGACGAGCAATGCGGTCAGAGGTAGGAGGAGGTGGCAGCGGCGGTGCGACATGGTCGTGGGTGTCCTGATCGTCTCGTTGAAGAATGAGTGAGTTCGTGTTGAGAAATGCATCAGCGGCGCGGGCCAGTGGTACCGGCCCGCACCGCTTCAGCGGTGTTCTAGCTATCTAGCTGTCCACGCCGGAATCAACTGGCGTTGAGGGTGAGCGTTCCTACGTAGGCGCCCTGGTTGACCGCCACTGGAATCAGGACCTTGATGCGAGCATTGAGGGCTGCTACGCCCAAGCCTTGGAGTGGAAGCGCGGACGCCAACACCTGCGGGGCCGACAAGCCGCCGACCGTTCCAGGAACCACGGCGGTTCCGGGAGTGACGGTCTGTCCAGCGGTCGTTTCCGCAGGTGCGGGGCTCCAGCCGACGAGGTCACCCGAGAAGAAGTTTCTCGGAGTCGTGAGCAGAACTCCTGGAGCAGGGGTCCTGTTGAGGGTCGGGATGGAACCTGTGACGCTCCAACCGGCGTCGCCGTCACGGGTGTCAACGATTGTCACTTCGTTCAGGGCACCGTTGGCGGCGTAGTACTGACCACGGAGGTCGCCAGTGGTCAACAACTGGGCGGAGCCGAGGTTGATGATGCACTTCGTCGGGTACCTGGCTGGATCAGCAAACGGGTAGCTACCATCGACAAACTCCGGATCAACCTGCACACCGTCGGTGGTCAGGTCGATGTCAGGTGATGTACCGATTTGGTTGTCTGAGGCGGGGAAGACTGGCACCTCTGGGAAGCCAGGGAATCCGGCATCGACAGCTTCGAGCGGCAGAGCGTTGTTGACGCCGCACCGCTGAGTCAGGATCAAGGCGCCGTTCGGACGCACAACCTGAATCTCTTGCTGCAAGGTCCGTTCGCTCGCGGTTGCCGCGCTTGTGGTGGCCGCTGTCGCGGTTGCCGAGGTGTCGGAGTACGTCGCCGTGAGCACGAAGTTGTGCATCACACCAGCGGTCAACCCCGTCAACGTGTGCGACGTCGCACCAGCAGCGATTGCGACCGTGGAGGTTGTGCCACCAGCGGGCGTTACGTCCAAGTTGTAGCCGGTCGGCACCAAGCCTGTAGGAGCCACCCACGTGAGGTTCATCGAACCTGCAGCTGCGCCAGGAACCGCCGTGAAGGCGGTCGGTGCCGGCTGAGCTCCGGCGACTGGCCTTGTTGTCGGGCCAGAGATGACGTTCGACTGGGCGCTGTTGCCTTGGGAGTTGGTCGCCACCACGCTCAAGCTGTAGGTCGTGCCGTTCGTCAGGCCGGGTACGACGATCGGCGACGACGCACCGGTTGCCGTGATCGTGCTGGCACCAGCTGTAGCCGAAACGGTGTACCCAGAAACTGCCGGGTTGGCGGTGACGGCGGTGAACGCTGCCGTCAACTGACCACTTGCTGGCGTGACGCTGATGAGCACAGGCGGGGCCGGTACCGCCGGTGGCAGTCCCTGTATCCACGTGTAGTTGTTCGGGCCGGCGCCGGCCGAGGCGGTCAGTGTGATGACCGTCGACCAGTACTCGATGTTTTCTGCGGATGCTGGGTCTGGATTCCCCGGGTCGCCACCGCCATAGGTGCACGCAACGCCGATCTTGTACGAGCCGAGCAAGAAGTTCGGGTTAGCGGTGCTGAACTGAGGATGACTAAACGCGAACGTCCGTCCTGCGATGGCGATCCCTCCGTCGCCGAAGGCGGCACCCGTGCTGTTCACTTGCAAGCCGCCGGTGTCGCGGAGGTTGCCAGTGAACGCCGGCCCCGTGGGAACACCCGCGGGGAACTGCAATTGTGCTGCATCGTTCGCCAGCGGCGTGATGAACGAATGCCACTGGTAGCCGAGGTCGCCACCTCCCTGACAGGACTTGTCGGCGGTAGGGGAGGTGTCGAACACGAGGTTGAACGGCGTGCCGCTGTTGCCCGTTGCCGGGCTGAGCGTGAGTTCATGGGTCGGGGGCGTGCCTGCCAGCAACGCAGATGCGGGGCTGGCGTTCGAGGCGAGCGCCACCGACGCCGTCACTGTTGCGGCGGCGAGTAGACCCGCGATACGACGGCGGGAGGAGTTGGAGTTGGATTTGGATTGTTTGTAGGTGCGCAAGGGCTTTTCCTTCTCTGAGATTGGTGGGTCGTTGAACGGTCGTGACTGGCTGGTCATGAGGTCGAGAAGTTGCCGCGGGTGTTGGTTGTGCCACATGCGCCGAGCGCTCCTCCATCGAGTGGGAGGAAGCCGTGCGAGATGATGGTGGAGGTCGCCGAGCAGACCTCCGAACCGGTGCCGACAAACATGTCGACGATGTGTGCGACGTCGGTGAAGTTTGCGGTGTCGATGCTCCCGAACGGCACGACGTTGAACACGTTGCGGCCGAAGGTGGTGTTGCCGTATGCCGAAGCGACAGCCTGCAGGTTTGGCAAGGTCCCGGTCACGGCTTGCTCGCCGTTGACTCGCCCGAGGCCGCCCGTCGCGGTCCCTTCCAGCATCGGGTTCGGGCTGCCGACGTCGTTGCTGCGGGCGATGTACTGGCTCGCCGAGAAGCCGATCACCACCTGAGCGTTCGTGCAGGGAGCGGCGGGGGGGCCGGCCACGCCGTCACAGATGTCGTGCGAGATCGACGACAACGCCGCCGCCTTGGCGAGCAGTTCGGGGCCGTGGTTCTCCTGCAGGCGCAAGCCGTTGCCACCCAAGTTGCACGTGTCCGTGCCAGCGTCGACTGACGCGGCAGGGGTCGACGATGTCGTGAGGCCGAGCATGTTCAGCCAGGTTGCACGGGTACCCGAACCAACCTGGATGCCACAGGCGATGACAGGAACGCCGCCGATGAGCTGCGGGCCGGTCCCGTGGAGAGTGGCGAGATCGGCGGCGCTGATGCTCACTGTGGGCGTGCCGGAGGGGCGCACGTAGGCGAACGACATGGCGTCCCGTCCGAACGGGATCCATGTGAGAGAGCCGTTGGGATTGGCTGCACTGCCCGGGCCGGACGACGAGCGGGCGAAGTCGATCATTCCTTGCGGGTTCTTCGCACCACTGCAGCTCGCTGTTGCCGCGAACGGCCAGGTGTCAGCGGCTGGGCTGAAGGCTGCGCTGAGCATCCGCACTCCGTTGCCGGAGCCGTTCGGCCGAACGATCTGGGGGGCGGCGACCTTTGGCGTGATGCAGCCACCGGTACCGAACGCATCCCACGAGACGATTTGGTAGGTAGAGCCTGACAGCCCGTTGGAAATCAGTTCAGGGGTGACACTTCCGTTGCTGAACCCAGCGAACGTGTTGGAGATATCTTGGGTGGTGTCGGAGCCGAAGCCGACGATCGCGTTCGTGTATTGCCGCGGGTCGGCGTTCGCGCTCGAGCCGAGCGAAACTGCGCCGGCGATGGTGCCGACGGCTGCGAGCGCGGCCGCTGAGCGGACGAGCTTCTTCTGAAAGAGGGCAGAGATCATGGTTGGCGGGGACCTTTCGTTGGTTTTCGCAAGATGCGGGACGTGAGACAGGCACGCTTTCGTGCTCGGCTCGGACGTACCATCGCAGACGAATCTTGACCTCAGGTGTACGGAACCTTTACGACAGACGGCGGGCAGAAATGTTCAGCAACTCGTTGCCTTCTGCTCACGTTGCGGCCCTCAAGTGAGCCGGCGGATCAGCCGAAGCGACCGTTGACGTAGTCGTTCGTTCGCGCGTCTTGCGGCGTGGAGAACATCAAGTCAGTCGGGCCGTGCTCGACGATGAGCCCCGGCGTTCCTTGCTCGGCGAGGAAAAATGCGCACTGGTTCGACACACGAGCGGCCTGCTGCATGTTGTGCGTGACGATCACGATGGTCACTTCCGACGCCAGTTCCATGATCGTCTGTTCGATGCGACGAGTCGACGTGGGGTCGAGAGCCGAGCACGGCTCATCCATCAGCAGAACGCGCGGGCGAATCGCCAACGCACGCGCAATGCACAACCGCTGCTGCTGGCCGCCAGACAAACCACCGCCTGGTTGACGCAGACGAGTCTTGACCTCGTTCCACAGCCCTGCCTTGGACAGGCAGGTCTCGACGAGCTCGTCCTTTTCCTGAGGTGTGGCTTTCGTTCCGGTGAGTTTCAGGCTGGCGACCACGTTGTCGTAGATCGACATCGCTGGGAACGGGTTGGGCTTTTGGAACACCATTCCGATCTGGCGTCGCGCATCGGTGAGCTTGCGCGACGGGTGATAGATGTCGTTGCCGTCGAGCAACACGTCACCGGCGAGCGACGCGCCAGGAATCATCTCGTGCATTCGGTTGAGAATTCGCAGGAACGTCGACTTGCCGCATCCCGACGGGCCAATTAGTGCGGTCACTTCGCCGGCGCGCATCTCGAGCGACACCTGGTCGAGCACCTTGTGGCTCCCGAACCACGCAGATACATCGCGAGCGATCAGGCCTGCAAGCTCGTAACTGCGCGCATGGTTGCTCCAGACAGCCGCCGATGAATCTGCGGGGAGTGACAACGGCTGAGCTGGGGTTGTTTCGTCGTGGGTCTGGGTCATCTGAATCTCGGGGGGTTCGATCGATGGTTGGTGATTGTTCGTGTTCATGTCAGGTTTGGCAGCAATCGAACGACCTCGCCGGAGGCGGCGAGCCCGACGAAGATCAGGACCGGCGTGAAGGCAATCCAGGTCGGGGCGCGTCCCCAGCGATGCCACGACCACACGGAGACGATGGTCAGTGCGATGAGACACTGCAGCCACAACGCGAGGGCCCACAGGGAGTCCCGCTCACCTGCCATCGGGCGCTCATCGGGGTCGACACTCGTACTTGCCAGCCGTGGTGGGCCACCCACCGCCGTTCCGTTGAGATCGGCGTCGACGCGCAGCACCCCAGACGGGAAGAACGCTGCACCGTCAGCCGTGATCAGGGTGAGGCGGCTCTGTCCAGACGCCAACGGTGGCGGCAACGGATCGCCCTCGCGCCGCACGCCGCTGACCGTGTACTCGAACACCCCCTGACCCGTGGTCACGGTGATCTCGTCGCCCTCCAACAGGTCATCGATCTTCGAGAACGGCCCCCCGTAAGCTGCCCGACGACCCATCACCACGCTCACGCCTACTTGCCCCGGCAACGACGTGTCGCGCCTATGGCCCGGGCCGTCGAACAGCGCGCTGGCGCTCGTGCCCTCGCCGATCACTTCGTCGACACCGATCGACAGGATCTCGAGGCGCGCCACCGGTGTGCCGGGTTCGAGTTGGCTCAGTTCGCCAACCGGCCCGATCGGCACGGTGCCTCCGGCGAGTTCCACGCGCAGCTGATCGAACTGACGCTGTTGCGCGGCGTTGTGCTGCAGCCTGCTGACAATCGCAAGATGCAGCACGAGGCCGATGGTCAACGTCGCGATCACGACTGCCATGCCGCGCACCAGTTCTATTCGAGGGCTCAGACGAGGAAGCTCACCACCGTGGCTGGTGACGACGACGGTTGGCGCCTTGGGCTGGCGGGCGCGCCACCGGCGGGTTCCGGCGCGCGGCATTGCTGAACCGACGTTCATCGGTCGCCGTGGGGCACGACTTTGGTTCTGCGTGCAGCCAGGATCACCATGCGACCACCGATCAACAGCAACGCCGCAACGAGCAACATGGGGCCGGTGTTCGAGCCGGCGTTGGCGATGGTCTGCGTCGGCGTGGCGTTGAATGAGCCAGACCCGCCGGACCCGAACAGCGTGGTCGGTGTGCCAGAGCCAAGCACGGTGGTAGTGGTCACACCACCCGCGACTGTGCTGGTAGTGCTCCCATCGGGTGTTGACGTCGACGTCGATGATGATCCGCCAGCTGCAGTGGTCGAGGTCGTCGCGCCGGCGATGGTGGTTGTCGTCGCTGCCGCCGTCGTTGTCGTCGTCGTCGTGGTCGTCGACGTCCCAACCGGCGGCACGTACTGCCAAACATAGCCGTGAGGCCCGGCACCAGGCTGCGCCGTCAACGTCATCACCGTCGACCAATACTCGATCGTCTCAGCGGACCCAGCACCCGGATTCCCCGGATCACCACCACCGTACGTGCACGCCACACCCACGTTGTACGACCCGTACCCGAACGCCGGATTCGCCACGCTGAACTGCGGCGACACAAACGAGAACGTCGTACCGCTCAAGCTGATCGTGCCATCACCGATGCTCGGCGACTGGGCCCGCACGATCACCCCGCCGCTGTCACGCAACGCCGCCGTGAAATTCGGACCCACCGGGCTTCCGTCCCCAGGAAACGTCAACGGCGCCGGGTCGTTCGACAATGGTGTCATGAACGAATGCCACCGATACCCAAGATCTCCACCACTCCGACACGACCGATCCGCACCTACAGCGGTATCGAACACCAAATTGAACGATGTCCCACTGTCACCTGAGGCTGGGGAGATCGACAACACGTGCGTTGGCGCCGTACCTGCTGGCAGGGCGTCAGCGGACGCCCGCATGAGCAACGGAGCCGCTATCGCTCCGGCGGCCAGGATGATCGCTGCACCTCGATAGATGTTCATACCAACTCCTTCTGACGACTGATGTCGCCCGGATCCGATGCGCGGTGGCGCTTCAAGAGAAATAGACCCGCTCCGGCTGCTACGGCGGCCACAATGCCGATCGGGATTGCCCACCCCGATGACCCACCGTCAGATGTCCCACCGTCACCGCCGGCCGGGGCCACGCCGTTGTCGCCCAGGTAGCGCCAGTCCATGCCGCCTGGTTCGACGTCGGTGTTGACCGTGAACTCGACGACTGCATTCCAATACCGCTGCGTCGTCCAGTCGAGGTTGGTACACGCCACCCCGATCTGGTATCGCCCTGGGGGAAAGGTTCCCGTCTCGAAGTACGCGAATGTAAACGCAGGAAATGGCCCGATCAGGCCGGGCTGACCTGCGACCGGGTTGGGTGCCGTCATCTGCTGGGTGTAGATGCCGCCGTTGACTTCGCGCAGCGAACGAAACCGGGCCGGTTCGTCGGACGCAGGCCGCAAGGCCTCGAATGTCAATCGCGACAAGTCGTTGTCGAAAGGCACGATGAATGTCTGGACCCGCCAATCGTCGTTGGCGCTGTCGCCTGGGCACGCAGCGCCCTCGGGCAGCCGCAGCGAAAACGCCGACGTACTGTCACCCCTCTGGTACTCGCGATCGATGTTGAGCGGGTCGACGATGACCACCGATCCGGCATCTTGGCCAATCGGCGCTCCGAGCGCTAGGGAGCTTGCGCTCGCGAGGGCCGCGGCGGTCATGCAAACCAGTACCGCGACTCGGCGCGCAGAGGTTGTCAACATGTCAGAGAGCTCCGCCTTTCGCGGAGCGCCGCGGACGTTTCGTGATCTCGAGGGCACCGAGCGCAGAGAGCAAGCCGATCCCGGCGACGCTCGGCACCGCCCACCGAATCGGACCGGCGGCCGTGGAAGGTGTGAGTACGGGCACAGTCGTAGTGGTAGGCGTGGTCAACGCAGGCACCGCTTGCGTCGGCACCGACGTTGGTTCGGTCGTTGCTGGTGGCACCGTCGACTCGACCATGTCGGTCTCGGCCGGCGGAGTCGTGGGGGCAGCCGGAGACGTGGTCGACGTGACGTTCGACGACGACGGTGCGCCGTTACCACCACCGCTGCTGGTACCGCCTCGTGATCCTGAGTTGCTGCCGCCCGTTGACGGAGCGAACACGGGCCCGGGAACGGGCGCGGCGGTGGATGAAGCAGTCGGGGCCACTGTCGTCGACGTCGGTACCGTGGCCGCTGGCTGTGTCGTCGTCGTAGCAACTGGCATCTCCAGCGCAGCCGGATCGCGCACCAAACCGGCAACCTGCAGAGCCTGCGACCGCAGCGACTCGGGCAACGGCACGTAACCAGGCGGCAAGTTGCCCAGCTCGTATCCCTGGACCTGCCCGGGTCCCGCGGCATATTCGATGAAGGCGGCGTACTCGGCCCGCGCCAGGTCATCCAACCCGAGCGGCGCAATCACCCCATACGTGATCGTGGCCAGCGGGTAAGCCCCCGATGGTTGCCCGGTCGGTTTGGGTTCAAGCACGTCGGGGATCGCACCTGGCGCCATCGCCTCCAAACCGGCCTGCAGCGAAACGGTGTTCGGGGCCACGAACTCGCGGTCCATGCCGTTGTCGCCAGCCCGACTGAGGTTCGCCATCTGCACGCCGAAGAGAGCCGCAGACGGAGTGTCGGTGACCGAGAGAAACGATCGGCGCCCGTTGATCTGGGGATCGACGGTCTTCCACAAGTCTTGATTGTTCAGCGGAAACGGATTCAGCCCGACGCGAGCTGCGTCGTACGCCGTTCGGGTGCGCTGAGCCGTCTCGGAGAAACTCCTCGCGTAGGGCATGTAGTCGGTTCCGCACAGCGGTGGCGGCAGGTAGCCAGACTGTTCGGGCGGCTGATAGCAATACGGGTCTGACTTCGGGAACAGGTTCGGCGCCGGGTCGCCAAAGGCTACTCCCTGAGGGTTCACCGCAGGATCGGTGGAGTACACGTCGTTCACGCGCATCCCCCAAGGATCGGGCTCGCCCCCGAGCCAGGCTTGCGCTTCAGGGTCGGCCAGGATCCACTCCCATACCTGACGGGCAACATCGGAGTTCGCGGCCGGAACCTGAAGGCCGCTGAACTCACGTCGATATTGCGAGCTGAGTATCGCGAACTCCGGGTTGAACTGGAGGAAGTCGGGGTCAAGCGCCAGGTGGAGTGGGGTGAAGGGCGTGAGCCATTCGTAGGCGGGCAACACGGGACCGTGCGACAGCTGTCCAGAGTAGGACTGCGTCAGCAGCTTGGCGACCAGACGGGGCGTGAGGTTGATCTCAGCAACGCGCATCCCCGACACCGGATCGGCGAACATCTCGCGCACATCTTGTGGAATTGGAAGAAATTGCCGTTCGATGTTGAACCCAATGCCGATTCCAGAGGCCAGAATCGGCGCATACACGACCGGCTGTCCAGGATCTACGAATTCGGGGGCGATCGGTCGCGATACCAGGCCCAAGCCAGGTGAACCCTGCGTGGGATTGGAGATCTGCTGTCTGGCGCTCGCGTCGGGGACGGGCGCATAGGAGTAGGGCGGAAGGCCACCGGCAAGGCACAGCGCTGGCTGCCAACTGGACACCGCACCGCTCGCTAGGTCACTTCCCACGACACGACGCTCGATGTCCGCTATGGAGCAGGGCGAGTCGACAGGATTGAAGGAGATCGGGATCGCAATCCTGTTGGCCCAGGCCGCTGGCGAAAGCGGCGAGGTGTCGACGGGATGCGTGGACACGCCCTGATTGGATGTGCCGATGTTCTCTTCCAAGCTGGTACCACGGGGGACGACGACAATCCAGCACTGAGGCACCTTCTTGCTGCCGTCGCTCAGAGGTTGCACCTGCTGACCACAACCCAGACCCGACGACTGCCTTCCAGTGAGAACCTGAAAGAGTTCAGCGCCAGTGCCGTCGGCCCGAGTCACGGCACCACCGATCTCGTTCGTCGTGATGCGATTGAAGAAAGAGTTGAGCCAGTACTGACTACCCGCCACATACGGCGAGTATTCCGGGTTTTCGGGTACCGAAACTTCTTTCTCGCCCTCCAAGTCACTGACGGGCCGAAACGGCCTCCAGACGAGTTCACCCGAGCGATGGCCGACGTCGGGATCGTAATTGGGCCAGGAGGTGAGACTGATCAGTCGTGTGGTCGCGATCCGCCCGCGAGGCAGACCCGTCAGCGACGCGTCGGGCGCCGCTGTAGTCGCACCCTGCACACATTGCTCGGGTGGTGGTCCTGGGTTCTCGGGGACGGAACCGTCATCGTCGCCCCAGCATTGCATGATCTGGAAATAGCTCTCAAACAGAGACTGCGGGTTTGGCGTGGGGTCGGCGCCACTCCAGGTGATCGACACGACCTGGTCCGTGAGGTTTGCGGTCTGGTTGACAGTGACCTGGGCTCCTCCGAACCTGCCCCGACCCGGGACGGATAGTGCCGAGGTGGTCAGCGGGAGCGATGTGTCTGTCCCTTGACTGCCAGGGAGCGTCGTGAGGTCGGTATCGGCCGACGCGACGTTGCCGCTCCCCACTCCTGCCGAGGCAACGACCGCAAGAACCAGGAGCGCCAAAGCCGTCACGAATCGACGCTGCCGCAGCATGCGGTTGGTGATGCGGGTGTTCGCTACGACAGCCTGGATCATCACGCCGATCCCGTTCTCGGCTGAGCGTCGGCCGACATATGGCGCCAGGCGAAAGCCGGGGCGGCGATAAGCGCGAGCAGCAATAGGCAGACCAGGATCGTCAGTGCGAGGTTCGAGGGTTGCTGCGGCAGGGTGACCGGCGACACCGGGCCCAGCGCAACTTGGCTCGGCTGCTCGCCCACGGCGGCCGCGTCGGCGCTGGGGGCTCCCTCGCAGATTCCGGTGTCGGGATCGCAGTTCCCCGTGTCGACTGCTCCTACCACGGGGCTGAGCAACGGGTCAGTGATCATCATCACAGTGGTCGTTGCTGTTGCAAAGTCTTCAGGGCACGGCGGCAGCGTCGTAGATGTCGTGCTTCCAGCGTCGCTGGCAACGGTGGTCGCAGTTGGCGCCGTCGTAGCCGGGCTGGTGGTCGGCGGACTCGACGACGGCGATGCGCCGCTCACCGGGACCGAACTGCCCGGCGCACTAGCGATGGGTGTGCACGGGAGTGTCGTCGTCGCGCCTCCCGATTGATCCAGCTGCGGTTGTCCAGATGACGCTTGGCCGGTCGAGCCGCTTGATTGGCCGGTCGAGCCGCTTGACTGGCTGGTTGAGCCGCCTGACTGGTTGGCACCCGGTTGCCCGGCCGGTGTCACGGTCGCCGTGTCGCCATTACTTGGGTCAGCGGTGCCGGCCGCATCGGGCGTGGCCGTCTGCCCTCCTCCAGCACCGGTTTGGCCCGTCGTGCCACCCGAGCCGGGCTGAGGCGTTGCACCACCACCTGTCGAGCCGACGGGAGCGGTCACCACGGCCGTCGGCACGTTGCGTAGCCCACCGGTGCCGTTGGGGCATTGGGACGAGCCCCGCTGATCGCACGCTTGAGGCTGGGGTGCGTTCTGCGCAAGAACGTTCGTTCCGTCTGGCGAGAACGTCGGGTTGTTGCACGACTGGATGTTGATGTTCTGCACCTCGACGCCAGGGATCCGTCTGATCTGGTCGAAGCTCGACTCGACGAGGTTGATCGGGAGCGGCGAGTAGCCGAGCGACGCCGACTGCTGTTGGGCTTGACACATCGCGTAGTACGCGAACGCACCCAACGTTCGGCCTTTCGCCTGGTTGAACTGCCCCTGCACCACGGTTGGCAGGATGAAGTACGAGTACGACGAGAGCTGGTAGTTGCGAGGGTCGGTGTCTTCGTACACGCCATCCAACTGCTGGGTGAGGTACACGGTGAGGTCGCTCTCGTCGGTGTTGATCCGTGCCTTCAGCAGCGACACTGCGACGTTCTCGGGCGTCGGTTCGGTGTAGAAGCCGGCGGCGTTCAGCACCTTCACCACCGGGAACTGCACGCCGAGTGCGTACGAGTAGTTGACGTACCCGATCGCGCCTTCAGCGAAGTTCTGGCTGACGTAGCCGGCGACGCCGAGGTCACCTGCTTGGGCGATCATGCCTTGGATCGTGGGATAGAACGACGTGAAGCCGCACGCTGGAGCGCGACCGGATCGGTTGCAGTAGTCGTTCCAGATCTGGGGATGGCGATCGATCATCCACTGTGTGAACTGCGCAGTGGAGCCGGATCCGTCGGAACGAACCACCGGCACGATCGCTCGAGCCGGCAGCGTGATGCCGGGGTTGTCGGCCGCGAGCGCTGGGTCGTTCCACATGGTGATCGCGCCGGTGAAGATCTTCGACACGTTCTCACCCGACAGCCGCAGGTTCGTCACAGGCTTGCCGTTGATCTTGAGGTTGTACATGAACGCCGTGCCGCCTGCCGTCACCGGGATGTAGGCATACGACCCGAGCGCTGGGTTCTCTGGGGCCGACCCATCTTCTGGCCTGAACTGGAACGGAATGTCAGACGCTGCGAAGTCGACGATGCCGTTCAGAAAGTTCTTGCGCCCGGCAGTGGAGCCACTCGGGTTGTAGTCGACCGTGATGCCGAATTGGGTGACGTTCACCCGCATGGCATCGATTGCGTTGGCAGCCCAGGACGAGCCCTCGCCCGAGATTCGTTGATAGCCACCGTCCTGAGCCGAAACGGTCGCACCCGCCGTCACCGCCGACGCAGTGAGCGCCAACGCGAACCAGCGCGCCAAGCGTGACCGCCTCGTTGCTCGCTGGGGCCTTGCGGTACCGGTGTTCATCCGAGCGTCTCCATCGTGAGCGACATACCTGGCTGATCGCCGAGCGTTTCGTCTGAGCGTTGTGCGATCGCTGCCTCGATGCGGTCCAGGTCGCGCTCTGAGCGTCGTTCGGCACGGCGCGCCTGACCCTTCGACAACCGCCCAGCCGGGCGTCCGCCGAGGAAGCGAGCGATGGCGAACAAGATCAGCACGAGCACCATCAGCACCGCGGCCGTCGCGAAACCGCGAGCCACCTGGGTTGGCATGGGAGAACGGACGAAGTCGTAGGTGGCCAGCGGGAGCGACATCATCGGCCCACTGGTGGGGTTGAAGTTCAGGTTTTGCGAAATGCCAGACACCAACAGCACGGGTGCCGTTTCACCCACACCGCGTGCCACTCCCAAGATCACTGCCGTGGACAGGCCCGACCGTGCTGTGGGCAACACGACGAACCACACGGTGCGCCATTGCGGCGCGCCGAGCGCCGCAGACGCTTCCCGAAGATTCCCGGGCACGAGACGCAGCACCACGTCAGCTGAACGGATGATGATCGGCAGCATCATCAAGCTCACGGCAATCGATGCGGCCAGCCCAGAAGGCGGTCGGCCCAGCACCAGAATCCACGTGGCGAACACGAACAGACCGGCGATGATCGACGGCAGGGCGGTCATGGCGGTCACGACGGTTCGCACCAGCCCGGCCAGGGGGCTTCGCGTTTCGTTGAGAAACACGGCGCACGCGATCCCGAGCGGCACGGTCAACACCAGCGAGATACTGATGATGATCAACGAGCCAACGACAGCGTGGAGGATGCCGCCCTCCGAAAGTGGCTGGAGCGGGCCCGCCTTGCTCATGTCTTGTGTGTAGAGATTCAAGTTCGTGAGTGCGGCGCGACCTTTCCAGATCGTCGCGACCACCACCCAGGCAAGCGCGGCGATCGCGGTGGTCGCGGCGGCAGTCATGAACGCGCTCATCACGCGATCGATGACGGCCGGTCGGTCGTCGGTGAGCGAGATCATGAGTGCGTAGATCACGATGAACAGTGCAAATGCAACGACGACGAACCCGACTGCACCTGAGAGCGGTGTCAACCGCCCGAACAGCAGCAACGTGATGAAGACCGCACTCGCCGTCGAGCCGGCGATCGTCTGCATGTCGTTGCGTGACATGCGGCCGACGGCTCTGCGAGTCTCGATCGACGCAACTCGATCCCTGTTCGGCAGCGTGGTCGAAGGCGAACCGTTGCTTCCCGGCGACCCATCGGGAGGAGCCGAGTCTGTGCGGAGATCATCGAGCACGCTCATGCCTCGCTACTCGCTCCCGATCGAGACCGCGCGATGAATCCCGATGCCACGAAGTTGACCACGAGTGTGATGGCAAACAGGGTGAGCCCGGCCGCCATCAGTGCCGATAGCGAGAAGTCCGACGCTTCAGGAAACCGCAGTGCGATCAGCGACGACACCGAGTTGCTGCCTTGCTCCAACAGATGAAACGTGAAATCGAAGCGCGGCGAAATGATGAGCACAACAGCGATCGTCTCCCCGAGCGCCCGACCGAGACCGAGCATGGTTCCACCGATGATGCCGCCT
>JBBREA010000016.1:0-37035 GCA_038203385.1 Acidimicrobiales bacterium
TGCATCGACCTGCTTGCGTTTGCAGCTTCTCTTCGCTGAACGGCTCGTACACCTCTTTCCAATCGCGCAACCGAACCGGCACTGGCCGATACTGCGGCAACTCGCGGTCCCACTTCAGAAACCCAGTCGTCTCACCCATGACCCATGTCCTCACCCATGACGAAAGGGGACGCTCCCATGTCATGCCGGCATGTTGAGCCATACGCACCCATGACGAGAGGTGTCTGACCCCTTTCGTCATCCCATTCGTCATGCACGAGCGGCCTCCATGATCTTCTCTACGGTTTCTTCCTCGTTCAAGCCAGCGGCCTTCGAGTCGGCGATGACGGTGAGCACCCGCTTGTAGTCGATGGGCATGACCTTGCGAAACCGGCTGACTTCGACGGACCACGATGCCAGCATGCGAGCAGCGACGCCGGAGCCGGTGAGGTCGAAATGGGCCTGCACGGTGTTGCGCAAGTACGAACGGTCCTCCTCGTCGAGGCTTTCCACCTGCACCATCCCCGGGTTCACACGCCGATCGAAGCTGCCATCTCGGTCGTACACGAACGCGATCCCGCCAGACATTCCGGCGCCGAAGTTGCGACCAGTGTCGCCGAGTACGACGACGCGACCCCCGGTCATGTATTCGCAGGCATGGTCGCCAACACCCTCGACGACCGCGGTGGCGCCGGAGTTGCGAACGCAGAACCTCTCGCCCACGATGCCGCGAAGGAAGATCTCGCCCGCTGTTGCTCCGTAGCCGATGACGTTGCCTGCGATCACCTGATCTTGAGCAACGAATGTCGACTCGTCGGACGGTCGAATGACGATTCGCCCTCCGGACAGCCCCTTGCCCACGTAGTCGTTGGCATCACCGATCAAGTTCATGGTGACGCCCCTGGGAACGAAGGCACCGAAACTCTGACCCGCCGAGCCGGTGAAGGTGATGTCGATGGTGCCGTCTGGCAACCCGTCGCCCTTCCAGACTTTGGTGATTTCGTGGCCGAGCAACGTACCAACCGTGCGGTGGACGTTGCGAATCGGCACGCTGATCTGTACCGGTATCGCCTCGGTGATCGCAGCTTGGGCGGAGATGATGAGCTGTTGATCCAGTGCCTCATCCAGGCCGTGGTCCTGACTGCCCGAGCAGAACATCGTCTGCCCATACGGGTTGTCGACGACCGTGAGGATCGGGCTGATGTCGAGACTGCTCGCCTTCCAATGATCCACCGCTGCTCGCACGTCGAGCGACTGGACCTGACCGACCATGTCTTCGACCGTGCGGAACCCGAGCTCGGCCATGATCTCGCGTACCTCCTCGGCGATGTACTGGAAGAAGTTCACCACGAACTCAGGCCTACCGTTGAACCGCTTGCGCAATTCGGGGTTTTGTGTGGCCACGCCGACCGGGCAGGTGTCGAGGTGGCAGACGCGCATCATCACGCACCCAGACACCACCAGCGGCGCCGTGGCGAAGCCAAATTCCTCGGCGCCCAGCAACGCTGCGACCACGACGTCACGACCCGTCTTCAACTGCCCATCCGCTTGCACCACGATCCGGTCGCGCAAACCGTTCAGAATCAACGTTTGCTGGGTCTCGGCGAGACCCAGTTCCCATGGGCCGCCTGCGTGCTTGAGCGACGTGAGTGGCGAGGCGCCCGTGCCGCCATCGTGGCCAGAGATCAACACCACGTCAGCCTTCGCCTTTGCCACGCCCGCAGCCACGGTGCCGACACCCATCTCGGCGACCAGCTTCACGTGGATCCGTGCCGCTGGGTTGGCGTTCTTCAGGTCGTGAATGAGCTGTTTGAGGTCCTCGATGGAGTAGATGTCGTGGTGCGGAGGGGGGCTGATGAGGCCGACCCCAGGCGTGGAGTGGCGCGTCTTGGCAATCCACGGATACACCTTGTGACCTGGGAGCTGCCCGCCCTCGCCAGGCTTGGCACCCTGTGCCATCTTGATCTGAATGTCGTCGGAATTGGTGAGGTACTCGGCGGTGACGCCGAAACGGCCAGATGCAACTTGCTTGATCGACGAGCGGCGCTCTGGGTCGTAAAGTCGCTCGGCGTCTTCGCCACCTTCGCCGGTGTTCGACTTGGCTCCGATGGAGTTCATCGCGATCGCCAAGGTCTCGTGCGCTTCGGCAGAAATCGAACCGTACGACATGGCGCCGGTAGAGAACCGCTTGACGATGTCGCCGACCGACTCGACCTCTTCGATGGGGATCGGTTCTCGGCCAGTCACCGAGGTATCGGCGAACTTGAACAGCCCGCGCAGTGTGGCGAGTTCTGTCGACTGGTCGTTGACCCGGGCCGTGTACTCCTTGAAGATGTCGTAGCGCTTGGCGCGGGTGGCGTGTTGGAGCTTGAACACCGTCTCGGGGTTGAACAAATGATGTTCCCCCTCGCGTCGCCACTGGTATTCGCCACCGAGTTCGAGCTTCCGGTGGGCACGCTCTTCGGGTCGTTTCGGGTTGGCCACCGAATGACGCATGGCGATTGCGGTCGCAATCACGTCCAGGCCGATGCCGCCAATCCTGCTGACGGTACCGGTGAAGTACTTGTCGACCAGTTCAGGCCCAAGGCCAACTGCTTCGAAGATCTGAGCGCCGGTGTACGACGCCACCGTCGACACACCCATCTTCGACATCACTTTGAGCACACCTTTGCCCGACGCCTTGATGTAATTCTTGATGGCCTTGTGTGGGTCCATCCCATCCAAACCGTGGAGGCCCTCGGCGATGAGATCCTCGATCGATTCGAACGCCAGGTACGGGTTGATCGCTCCGGCGCCGTAGCCGATGAGCAGCGCCATGTGGTGCACCTCGCGAGCGTCTCCGCACTCGACGACCAGACCGACCTTGGTGCGCTGCTTGGTACGCACGAGGTGGTGGTGGACCGCGGAGGTCAGCAGCAGCGAGGGAATCGGAGCATCGACCGAGTCGGCATTTCGGTCACTGAGCACGATGACTCGGGCGCCCCGATCGATGGCCAGTGACACCTCGTCGAAGATCCGATCGAGTGCGGTGCCGAGTGCCACACCGCCCCCGGCCACCCGGAACAGGCCCTTCACGACATGCGCTGCGAACCCGGGAAACTGGCCGTCGTCGTTGGCGTGGATGATGCGAGCCAACTCGTCGTTGTCGAGAATCGGAAAGGGCAGCGCCAACTGCCGGCAACTCTCGGGCCCGGGCTGCAGCAGATTTGCCTCTGGCCCAATCGTAGAAGCGACCGATGTGACGACTTCTTCACGAATGGCGTCGAGTGGCGGATTGGTGACCTGGGCGAACAACTGCGCGAAGTAATCGAACAGCAGACGTGGCCGTGACGACAGCACGGCCAGTGGGGTGTCGGTGCCCATCGAACCGAGCGGTTCCGCCGCATCGCGAGCCATCGGAGCGATGATGATCTTCAATTCTTCGTGGGTGTAGCCGAACATCTGCTGACGGCGCAGCACGCTGTCGTGGCTGAACACCACGTGTTCCCGGGCTGGTAGATCTTCGAGTTCGACGATGCCGTTTGCCACCCACTCTGCGTACGGGTGCTCGGAGGAGAGCTGCTTCTTGATTTCCTCGTCGTCGATGATGCGGCCTTCGCGAGTATCGATGAGGAACATCCGTCCCGGCTGAAGACGACCCTTGCTGACGACTTTCGACGGCGGCATCTCAATCACGCCCACTTCCGACGCCATGATCACGAGGTCGTCATCGGTCACCCAATACCTGCTGGGACGTAACCCGTTGCGATCGAGCACAGCACCGATGACGGTGCCATCGGTGAACGTGACGCTCGCGGGGCCGTCCCACGGCTCGATCAGGCTGGAATGAAACCGATAGAAGGCGCGCCGGTCGGCGTCCATCTCGTCGTTGTTCTCCCACGCTTCCGGAATCATCATCAGCACGGCGTGGTGCAGCGGACGACCGCCGAGGTGCAGCAGTTCCAACGCTTCGTCGAAACGGGCAGTGTCGGAAGCGTCGGGGGTGCAGATGGGAAAGGCCTGTTCGAGATCGCCCAGCAGCGGGCTGGCAGCCATGGCTTCGCGGGCACGCATCCAGTTCTGGTTTCCCTGAACGGTATTGATCTCACCATTGTGCGCGATGTAGCGGTACGGGTGCGCGAGCGGCCAGGACGGAAACGTGTTGGTGGAGAAGCGGGAGTGCACGAGCAACAGCGCACTCTCGATGCGCGGGTCGGTGAGGTCGGGGAAGAACTGACCGAGTTGTGGCGTGGTGAGCATTCCCTTGTAAACGATCGTGCGCGCCGACAGCGAGGCGAAGTACATCGCGGTGTCACCAGCCCCGTGCTCGTGCTCCACACGTTTTCGAGCGACATAGGTTCGGCGGTCGAGATGAACGCCGGTTTCGCCACCGGGTGATGAAACGAACAGCTGCTGGAAGCTGGGCATGGTGGCGCGCGCGGTCTTGCCCAGACAATCTGGGTTCACGGGCACCTCACGCCAGCCCAGAACTGTGAGCCCTTCCTCGGTCATGATCTCGTCGATTCGCGATCGCACCTTTGCGGCCAGCGGCTCTTTGGCAGGCAAGAAGGCAATCCCTACCGCGTACGCACCATCGGCTGGCAACTCGAAGTCGACCACGTCGCGCAACAGGCGGTCCGGGATCTGGATGAGGATTCCCGCGCCGTCGCCGGTGTCGGGTTCGGCCCCCGTGGCACCGCGGTGCTCGAGGTTCGTCAGCGCCAACAAGCCGGTTTGCACCAGCTCGTTCGAGCGAACACCCTTCATGTGGGCAACGAATGACACGCCACAGGCGTCGTGTTCGAATCGAGGGTCGTAGAGCCCGGTTGCGGCTGGCGCGAGCACTCGGGGTACGTAAGGTTGAGAATGCGTCATCACGATCACTTCCACGAGAGTCGGGGGTTTGGCTTGTGGAGTTCGGGACAACGCTGGCCCGAGGAGAAAGCACATCATACGGGTTCGTCCGCCGAGGAGGGACACCCGATTCGGGTCGTCCAGTAGTGACACCACCACTAGTAGTGACACCACCACGTCAGCCGTGTGATTCCTGCCCCACCTCACCGGTCCCTGCGATCGTCGTGCCCGGGTGCCCATCGGTCGGTGTGGTCATCGTGACGGTCGGTAGCCTCACGCAATGCGCATTCCCGCTGATACGTCCCGTGCGGTGGATCGATGAGCGGGCTCGTCGCGCTCCTCGACGACATCGCAGCTCTCGCCAAGTTGGCCGCCGCCTCCGTCGACGATGTCGGGGCGGCAGCGGGTAAAGCCAGTGCGAAGGCGGCGGGTGTTGTCGTCGACGACACTGCCGTCACGCCGACCTACGTGCACGGCTTTGCCTCGAATCGGGAACTGCCGATGATCAAACGCATCGCGAAGGGTTCGCTGCGCAACAAGTTGGTGTTCATCCTTCCTGCGGCGCTGCTGTTGAGCGAGTTCGCTCCCACCTTGGTCGAAGTGATCCTGATGGTCGGCGGTACGTATTTGTGTTTCGAGGGTGCCGAGAAGATCTATGAAAAGGTCAGCAAACACCACGACGCAGCCAAAGAGTTGCCAGCAGCTGCAGTAGGCCCCGAGCAGGAAGAGGCGATGGTGCGCGGGGCCATTCGTACCGACTTCATCCTGTCGGGCGAAATCATGGTCATCTCCCTGAAAGAAGTGATCGACGAAGGATTTGCCGCACGCGCCGCGATTCTCGTCGTCGTGGCAATCTTCATCACAGCGATCGTGTATGGGCTGGTCGCGTTGATCGTGAAGATGGACGACATTGGTCTGCGGCTTGCAGAGAGTGATTCCAGCGGTTCACAGAAGGTTGGCAGAGCTCTCGTGAACTTCATGCCAAAGCTGCTCGCAGGCCTGTCGATCGTGGGCACGGCGGCAATGCTGTGGGTCGGCGGGCACATTCTGTTGGTCGGTGCTGACGAGTTGGGGTGGCATGCCGCGTACGACTGGGTGCATCATCGCGAGGAGGACATTGCAGACGCGGTCGGCACCTTCGGAGGCGTGTTTGCGTGGATCTTCAACACCACAGTGTCGGCGGCGATCGGCATTGTCGTCGGCGGAGCCGTCCTCGCCGTCGTTCACCAGATCCACAAGCGGCGCCACCCAGCAGCCCACGTGTAGACGCTCCGTCAATCGGCGAACGTAGCGTGCCGGTTCTCGAGATTGGCGGCGATCGCTTCCACCTGATTGGCACTGCCGATGAGCGTGCGAATCACCTGGCGCTCCGCGTCGAACTGGTCGGCGGCTTCCTGCAGGAACATTCTGTTGAACAGTTGCTTCGCACCACGCACTGCCTGCGGGCTGCGGCCAGCGATCTCGGCGGCCAGAGCGTGCGCTGCCTCATACGGGTCATCTGACAGGTGGGTCGTGAGGCCGATCGCCTGTGCCTCGGTGCCGTCGATCACTTTGGCCGTATACACCAACTCGCGGGCGATGTCGCTCCGTACTAGTCGCGACAACATGAACGTCCCGGTCATGTCGGGCACGAGACCCCAATGCACCTCACGCACCGACCACTTCGCGTCGGGATGAGAAATCCGAATGTCCGCACCCAGGGCGATCTGGCAGCCGCCACCCAGCGCATGGCCGTGCACAGCAGCGATGACCGGGGCCTCGATCTCCTGCCACACCCAGCACACCTGTTGTGCCAGTTGGGTGATGTTGCCTTCCACCATCGATGCAGGATTCCCAGCCGATCGATCGTCCGACTCCCCACCGGCCATGCCGGCGAACACCGAGAAATCGAGACCGGCACAGAACGACGGACCATCGCCGCACAGCACGACAGCCCGGACACCGCTCATCGACTTCACGCGTTCACCAGCATCAGCTATGGCCAAGAACTGGTCACCGTCGAGCGCATTGCGCTTGTCGGCGCGGTTGAAACGCACCTCGACCACACCGTTGGACAGGGACACCAGGACGCGGTCAGACATGATGGTCAGTCTCGCAGGTGGCTCTTCGGCAGGCTCATCTCAAATGCCCAGTCGAGCCGACAGGGTGCCAGGGACGTCAGAAACGGCGGTCGTTGGTGTTGCGCTTCGGCGGCGACTTGAAGGGAGCTTCGACCAACTCGGCGAAGCGGGCATCGTCGGGTTGATTCTTCTCGTTCAAACGCTGCAAGTACGTCTTCAGAGCAGCACGAGCGGCAGCAACGTGGTCACCCTTGAGACCCACGGAGTTCTTCAGCGCCTCTTTGGCGGCAGCAACGCGCTCTTTCCGAAGAGCCTTCTCCTCGTCGGAGATGTTGCGAGGAGTCTTCGACGCCTTCGCCTCCATCTGCGCACGGCGACGGGCTTCTTGTTCTTGCAGCGGACTGAGTTTTGGTTGCGGAGCCATGATTGATCCTTCGTATCGCGAACCCCAGACGATATCGGCCAGTCGACCCTGGAGTACTCATCGTTGTACCCACCTTCGACCCGACGCATGGTTCCTGACAGACTCGGTCCATGCGCCTCGATCTGTCAGCCGACGAAGTCCTTGCCACCACCCGGTCTGTTCGCAAGCGACTCGACTTCGACCGCACCGTCGAACACCACGTCATCATGGAATGCCTCGAACTGGCGCTGCAAGCACCCACGGGCTCGAACCGACAAGGGTGGCAATGGATGTTCGTCACCGACGAGGCCAAGAAATTCGCGCTGCGAGACATCTACCTCAAGAACTTCACGTGGTACGCCAGCCAGCCCCACCCGACGTACGAGGCCGACGATCCGCGCGCTGCAGCGGCGGCCAAGGTGGCTGACTCAGCGACGTACCTCGCCGAGAACATGCACCGTGCCCCAGTGCTGCTGGTGCCGTGCTTGGAAGGCCGCCCGGTAGACGGCGTCGGCGGAATGGGCGCCGCGTTCTGGGGGTCGCTGCTTCCAGCGGTGTGGAGCTTCATGTTGGCGTTGCGCGAACGAGGAATCGGGTCATCGTGGACCACGCTGCACCTCATCGGGGGTGGCGAAGAGAAGGCTGCAGAAGTTCTGGGCATCCCGTTCGATCGCTACAGCCAGGCTGGCCTCTTCCCGATCGCCTACACCAAGGGCACCGACTTCAAGGTCGCACCCCGACTTCCGGCTGCGCAGGTGAGCCACTGGGACACCTGGTAGATCGCTCGGCGTCGGATGGGTACCCTCGAACCGCAGGCCTGGCACGCTCAAGACGGTTTCTCTTATCGGTTCGACTGGGGCACCTCAGGCGTGGCCGCGCTCGCTGATTGCGCCGTGTTGGTGATCGTCGACGTGCTGCGATTCACCACCGCTGTCACGGTGGCGGCCGAACGCAGGATCGCCGTCACGCCGGCGGCCACCGGCACCGGGGCCGAAGGGTCGTTGCTCGAACTCAGCCCAGCGACCATCCGCTCCAACGCCACTGATCACGTCAGCCTGTGGTCGCGCAACGGCGCACCGGCGGCGCTCGCGGCAGCGGCCACCGGTGGCACCGTCATCGCTGCCAGCTTGCGCAATGCGTCAGCGGCTGGCCGACTGGCGATCGCCCGTGCAGATGGCCGCCCGGTCGGCGTGATCGCCGCCGGGGAGCGCTGGCCCGACGGAACGTTGCGCCCTGCCGAGGAAGACTTGATCGGGGCCGGTGCCGTGCTGCGCGCTCTGGACCCGGGCGGTTCGCTCACAGAGCCCTGCTGTTCGCCATCGGCACGCGCCGCTCGCGCAGCGTTTCTCGATGCCGAGCCCCTCCTGCTGGACCTGCTCACCGCCAGCGCGTCGGGTCGTGAGCTGTGGGAACGCGGCCTCGGTGACGACGTGAGAGAAGCGGCACGACTCGACATCAGCGACGCCGTACCGGTGTTCGACGGCGACCGCTTCGTGCCTGCCTGACATCAACCTCGATCAACGCGGGATGAACGCACCTTGGACGTTGACAGCAACGTTGATGCGGTCTCGGCTACCGACGATTCCGGTGGCATCGGACAGGCCCAACCAAGCGACCAACTGGTCCATGTGCTCGACGCGTAGTCGAGCACACCCCTTGCTCTGGGGGGTGGTCGGTACGTTGTTGGCTCCGTGGATGGCCTGACCGTTGTCGAAGTACAGCGGCTTGTACATGTTGCCGTTCAAGGGATTGTCTTCAGCCGCAGGGTAGGTGAGGCTGTTGTGCCACCCGCCGTTGTCGAGCGCTGGGTTGAACTTGAACACTCGGCTGCGCTCCTGCGGGCGCGTTTCGAAACCAACCGAACCGGTAGAGGTTGGGAACACGAACCGCAACGCAGTGACGCCCTCGCCAACGAACATGATCTGGCAGGTTTGATCGATGATGATCCACCGTTCAGCGAGAATCGCAGAGTTGAAGGGGATCGACAGCACGGCCGTACTCATCAGCTGGGCCTCCTCGGGGCTACCGGGTGCCATGTCCTCAGTGGTGATGGGAAGATTCACTGCCAACCGAAACGCGCAGAGCCGTTGCCTGGTCACGGGGCCGGAAACACCATCGACGAGCAGCTCGTTGATGCCGAGCCCTGCGAACAGCTCGTTGAGTTTCGTCTGCTGCGTCCTCACCGCACGCTGCACGATCGCCGAGTTCCGTTGGCCTCGCGCCTCGCCGGTGATGTCGTCGATGCCGTTGTCGACACATACGTCGAGCAGCTGACGCGGAACGATCACATCGCTCTCGAGACCGTTCTCGGCCATGACCGTCTCGACGTCGACCGAGTCGTCATCGAACTCGGCGACGATCTCGAGCAGCGTGCCGTTCGGTTGCACCTGGACGACGCAGCTGGGTTCGAACACATCCAGCGGCGGCACCGTAGTCGTGGTGGTCGTGGACGTACTGGTGGTGGTTGTCGAGGCGATCGCGGTTGCAGCGGTGGTCGGCGCACTGGCGGCGACTGCCGTGGTACCAGAGGTGGTCCCAGAGGTGGTACCAGAGGTGGTCCCGGAGGTGGTACCAGAGGTGGTTGCTGACGTCATTGCTGTCGCGGCGGACTTATCCGTCGTCGTGACGACCACCAGCGGCCCCGGAACACCCTGTGGCGGCTCGGCCGACTCGATGGTGCGACTGCATCCAGCCACCGCGACAAGACCGAGCGCAATGATGAGCGCTGCGGGTCGGGTGGTCAGCGTCCTGCCCGCTCGATGGCCCATCTGCGCGAAGCTAGCCCGACGGCGAGCCTCAGTTCAGTCACCCGCTGACCGGCTCGACCAACCTCAGGCCGCTGGGGGTGATGCTCGGTTCGTCGTGCGGGAGATCCACGACGAACTCGGTGCGATGAGCCGGAAATCGGTGTTCGCTCATCAAGACGGGTGTACCGATCACGTCGGTGGTCACTCGGCGACAGGTGAGCAAGGGCGCCCCGGCCGGCACAGCGAGCAACTCGGCATCGGCTTGTCCGGCAGCTTCAGCACCGATGGTTTGGGACGCACCTCGGAACTCGACATCGAGCAGTTCGTAGAAGGGGCGTCGTTCGACATCGTCGCGCGACAACTTGCGGCCCAGCTCGGCCGGGCACCACACCGTGACCACAGCGAACGGTTCGCCATCAGCCAGATTGACGCGCTTGACGCGTAGGACCTGTGGCACACCGAGCACGTCGCGTACGTGCGGCGGACTGGGCATGAACGCGAATTCTATGACTTGCCGCGCAGTCGCTCGACCGCTCTCCACGAGGTGACCTTCGATGGTTCCGAGGCGCTCCAGCCGCTGGCGCACGGGCTCGGTGGCCACGAACCACCCGAATCCCTGGCGCGCGGAGATGAGGCCATCGTCGCGCACGATTTCGAGGGCGCGCCGCACCGTGACCCTGCTCGCGTCGAACTCGACCGACAACTCCGACTCACTCGGCAACAGGCTGCCCGGGGCAGCGGCACGGGCACGCTCGCGTAGGGAATCTGCGATTTCTTGGTAACGAATTCGACGCGTCACGACGCACCTTCCAGCGCCAGCCGCCTGGTCGGTGCGCATTCGTTCGCAGAGTTTTCAATCTCCATACACTTGTATTATAGTTGTCTACATGTCGACTGTCACTGCCACCACACCGATCGCACTCGTCGAAGCTGTCTACGCCAAACTCGCCCGGAACGTCGAGGCCGGTCGCTCCAAACTCGGTCGTCCGCTCACCCTGGCCGAGAAGATCCTCATCAACCATCTCGCCGACCCCACCGCCGATATCGAGCGCGGCGGCACCTACAACGACTTCAATCCCGACCGTGTTGCCATGCAAGACGCCACCGCTCAAATGGCGCTGTTGCAGTTCATGACCGCTGGTCTCCCCGAGGCGCTGGTGCCGTCGACGGTGCACTGCGACCACCTCATCCAGGCCAAAGTCGGTGCTTCCATCGACCTCGGCGTGGCAATCGACACCAACAAAGAGGTCTACGACTTCCTGATGACGGTGTCGGCCAAGTACGGAATCGGGTTCTGGGGGCCAGGTTCGGGCATCATCCACCAGGTCGTTCTCGAGAACTACGCCTTCCCTGGCGGAATGATGATCGGCACAGACAGCCACACCCCCAACGCTGGCGGCCTCGGTATGGTCGCCGTCGGTGTTGGCGGCGCCGACGCCGTCGATGTGATGACTGGCTTCCCGTGGAACGTTCGGTGGCCCAAGGTCATCGGGGTCGAGCTCACCGGCACGCTGTCTGGCTGGTCGAGCCCGAAAGATGTCATCTTGGAAGTTGCCCGCCAGCTCACAGTCGCCGGCGGCACCGGCGCCATCATCGAATACTTCGGCGACGGCGCCGACTCCATCTCAGCCACAGGAAAAGCGACCATTTGCAACATGGGTGCCGAGATCGGCGCCACCACGTCAGTGTTCGGGTATGACCAGAACATGGCCATGTACCTCAAAGCCACCGGGCGCGAAGCCATCGCCGATGCCGCCGACAAGGTCGCGGCTGACCTGCGAGCCGATGAGGGAGCGCTCTACGACGAACTCATCGCGATCGATCTCAACACGCTCAAGCCGCTGATCAACGGGCCTCACACCCCGGACCTGGCGCACAAGATCGGTAAAGCTGGCGTCGGTGCCGCGGCCCTCGAGAACGGCTGGCCGATCGAAGTGTCATCGACGCTCATTGGTTCATGTACCAACTCCTCGTACGAAGACATCACCCGGGCCGCATCCATCGCCCGTCAGGCGTCGGCAGCCGGGCTCACCGCACAAGTGCCGTTGCTCATCACGCCCGGGTCCGAGCAGACTCGCGCCACCATCGAACGCGATGGGTTGCTGGCCGATCTCGAAGCCGTCGGTGCGACCGTGCTCGCCAACGCGTGCGGGCCGTGCATCGGGCAGTGGAGCCGTCCCGAATCGATCACCAGCGTCGCCAACACGATCGTGACATCGTTCAATCGCAACTTTCCCAAACGCAACGACGGTTCCGCCCAGACGTTGGCGTTCGTCACCTCGCCAGACACGGTGATGGCGATCGCTCTGTCGGGCCGCCTCGACTTCGACCCCATCACCGAACCGCTCATCGCTCCAGACGGGACCGAAGTGTGGCTCGACGGACCCGTGGGTCAGGTGTTGCCAGACGCTGGATACGACCCGGGCGAGAACACGTTCACCGCTCCCCCAGCCGACGGCTCAGGCGTCACGGTCGCAGTGTCGCCCACCAGCGACCGTTTGCAGCTTCTCGAGCCATTCCCTGCGTGGGACGGCGACGACTACGTCGGGTTGCCGGTGCTGGTGAAGGCGCAGGGCAAGTTCACCACCGATCACATCTCCATGGCCGGTTCGTGGCTGAAGTACCGCGGGCATCTCGAAAACATCTCAGGCAACCTGTACCTCGGTGCCGTGTCGGCCTACCACGACGGCATCGTCGGCATGGGCAAGAGTGCCCTGACCGGCGAGATGCAGAGCTTCCCTGATCTGGCCAAGGCGTACCACGAAGCCGGCCAGCCCTGGGTGGTCATCGGGGATCGGAACATGGGTGAGGGTTCCAGTCGCGAACACGCTGCAATGGAGCCGCGCTTCCGGCTCGGTCTCGTCGCCATCGCTCGTTCGTTCGCCCGTATCCACGAGACCAATCTGAAGAAGCAGGGCATGGTGCCGCTCACGTTCGCCGACCCAGACACGTACGACCTCATCGAAGAAGACGACCGAATCAGCGTGCTCGGCTTGCCCCCCGTTCCAGGCGAGCCCATGCAGTGCCAGATCGTCAAGCCCGATGGCACCACGATCGACTTCGAAGGTGTGCACACGTTCAGCCCAGAACAGGTCGAGTGGTTCGAAGCTGGCTCTGCGTTGAACATCGTTCGTCAGAAGGTCGCCGCCAACAACAGCTGAGATCTCACCACAGTCGGATACGGTTCAAAGATGGAGCTTCGTGATGCCTTACGAACCACTGGTGCGGTGAGGGCATTCACCGACAGGGCGGTCGCTCATGAAGTGTTGGCTGACGTGTTCGACACGGCGCGATTCGCGCCATCGGGAGGAAATCGACAGCCCTGGAAGATCGCCGTGGTGCACGACCAAGGTTTGCGACAAGACCTACGGGCCCTCATGCAACCGACATGGAACGAGTACCGCACAGCGTCGGGCCAAGGTCAGACTCCGTTCAACGCAATCGACTACGAGCCACCAACACACGTCGACGAGCATGCGAACCCGCTCCTCGACTCGATCGAGACGATCCCGGTGGTGCTGGTGGTGGCCGCAGATCTTCGTCTGATCGTCGCTGCCGACGGCAACCTCGACCGAGTGGCAGTCGTGCCCGGTGCGTCGATCTACCCGTTCTGCTGGAACCTGCTGCTCGCCGCCAGATCCCATGGGCTCGGCGGGGTCCTGACGACCTTCCTCAGTCGCTCGGAGCCTGAAGCTGCCAGACTTCTACAGCTTCCCGAGGATCACGCGATTGCCGCGATGTTGTTCCTGGGGTACCCGGTGCATCAACCGACCAAGCTCCGGAGAGCTACCGCCAGCGAGTTCGTGTCAATCGACACCTTTGCAGGCGACCGGTTCGGGTGAGTTCGCGAACGATTCCAATTCCGCGATGCCAGCCCCGGTCTGAAAGCCGAACGTTCGCCACGACCACGTGCGATCGCCAGCCCACCGAATCGCCACTCGCCACACGATGATGGCCGCCACGATGATGAGCGCCGACGCAGCGGCGTCCATCCACCAATGGTTGGCCGTCGCGATGATCGCCAGCGCCATCAAGAACGGGTGCATCACGGCAAGCCAACGCCACGACGATTTCAGCACGGAGATCACGGCGATCGCTTCGATGAGCGCCCACCCGAAGTGCAGCGATGGCATCGCCGCGATCTGGTTCGCAGCGCCATCGAGCGCGTTCACCGGGTAGATGCTCGGGCCAAAGATGTGCAAGGTGTCGACGAAGCCATGCATCATCCGCGGCGGCGCCAGCGGGTAGACGAGGTGGATGACGAGCGCAGCTAACGTCACCACCGCCAGCAGATTCCGGAACGGAACATAGCTCCGAGGGTGGCGGAGATACAGCCACACGAGCAGTCCGATCACCGTGGGAAAGTGAAACCACAGGTAATAGTGATTCAGAAAACGGATCATCGTGGGGTGGTCGATCAGCCAGCCTTGCAGGTTGTCTTCGAACGGCAATCCGAGCATCGTCTCGAAGTTGACCACGCCGCGAGCGTTGGCAAACGCGTCACCGATGTCGGTCTTGGTGAATCCCCGCACCGACCGGTACAGCACGAACAGCCCACCGCACAGCAGCAGTTCGGTGACGAGGCGGGACCCGTATCGCCCCCGCCACCAGGACGCGACGCGGCCAGGTGCACTGCCGTCTGTCGTCACTGCTCCCATAAGGCACTCCCGAAATCACCACTATCTCCGGCGAGACTACTCCCGTAACCAGTTCGACATGAAGAGATATTCCGCCGTTCGGAAAAGAAATCGGTGGCTCGATATGCGGGATCAGGCGTCGGTACCGGGACGTCGTGCCGTTTCCGCGTTGGGATCACCGCCATACCCCGGCGGATAGGTTCGCGCGAGCTCGTCAGCAGTGGGTTTGCGCTTCTTGCGGGCCTCCGGTGGCAGCAGGGCAGCGATGGCCTTCATGACCTTCTTGGTGTCGGCATCGAGATCCTTTCCCTTCAGCCGTATCGGTTGACCCACCATTGCAGTGACTGACGGAGCGTCGGCGACGTTGAACAGTTTTGGCAATCGCGAGGAGCGAGGCCACACCTGTTCGGTACCCCACAGGCCCACCGGTACAACGACCGCACCAGTCATCTGGGCCAATCTGGCCGTGCCCCACCGGCCTTTCAGCTCGGGATCAAAGAACGCCGGGCCACGTGGAATCGTGCCCTGCGGCATGACGACGATGAGGCCGCCCCGCTCGAGCACATCGGCAGCCGCCTGCAACGGTTCATCGCTGCCTGATGCGCGATCGACGCGAATGCCGCCAAGCGCCGAGGCGAACGTACCGATCACTGGCACATCGAACACCTCTTTTTTGCCCATGGCATGAGCAGACCGACCCGTCTTCGCCACCACCATGCCCATCACGATCGGATCGAAGTACGAACGGTGGTTACCCACCAGGATCACGGGGCCCTCTTTGGGGATGTGGTCGGCACCATGGATGTCGATGTCGGCATACGGAACCAGCGACGGCCGATTGAACGTCAACATGAGCTTTTGTAGGCCCATGCCGAGCGACTCCGTCGGGCCCACTGGAGTCTGGGCCGCAGACAGGCTGAGCACCGGCCAGCGTCGTGCAGACGCCATGACCCGCATGCGGGGATCCGGATTGACGACCACCGGATGGCCGACCGCTGACAACAGTGGCGTGTCGTAGACGCTGTCTGAGTAGGCAAAGCTCTCTGCCAGATCGATCCCGTGGTCCGCCGCATACGACCTCACTGCGTCAACCTTGCCATTGGCCCAGGTGAACGGCCCGACGAGCGAGCCGTCGTACGTGTCTCCGTCGTCGAGCACGCCATATCGAGTGGCGATGACGTCATCGAGGCCGAGTAGGTCGGCGAACGGCTTGACGAGATCGTACGGCGACGTCGTCGCCAAGATGATCAGCCGGCCTTCGTCGCGATGCATCTCGAACACTGAATGGGCCAACGGTTGCACGAGCGCAACGAGCTGGTCGGCAACCTCTTCTGCCGCCCCGACGACTGCCGAGCGTGAATGGCCCTTCGCCACGCGCACCGCCTGACGCGCGAGCGCCATCGATGGCAGTGTCTCGCCCACGACGTTGAACAGGCTGTAGAGCAGCTTCTCGCCCGGGATGTTGCGGGTTATCAAGCCCGCTGTGCGCAACGCCCCCGAGAACACTTCGCTACTGGAACCGCGCAGCAACGTTCGATCGAGATCGAAGAACGCGGCCCCCGACGCCCGTGGAGCCTGCCGATCAACGTTGGTCACCGCGGCAGACTAGAACACATCGCCGTCACTGAGTAACCCCTCACCGAGTAATGGGACCGGTGAAGTGAGAGCGGTGACACGGGGCCAGCGCAATCAGGATCGGGCGAAAACGGGAGACGCCCCGATTGGGGGATCGGGGCGTCTCAACCTGGAAAGTCCTTCGGTGGGGGACCGATTCTGTGGACTCTCCCCGAGCGGAACATGGGGGGTGTTCTCGCGTCGATATGTAACTCTTATGAAAGTATGCACCGGAGAAACCCATCTTGCAAGTAGAACTACCCGATACCCGTCATCTGTTTTCCAGATCGATTCTGTAGGCTCCGCCTCGTGGACGTCAGGCAGCTCGCAGCAATCGTGGCAGTCGCCGACCACGGCACCTTCTCAGCAGCTGCTCGAGCGCTGTACACCGTGCAATCAAACGTCTCCGGTCACGTGTCAAAGCTCGAGCGTGAGCTCAACGTCACGCTGGTGGATCGCATCAACGGTGGACTCACCGAAGAGGGCGAGCGAGTAGTCGAGCGGGCGCGCCGCGTGCTGCACGAGATCGATGACATCACCGCCGACATCGCCTCGCTCGACGACGACGTGTCCGGCGACGCCCGCATCGGAGTGATCGGAACCACCGCACGCTGGCTGATGCCGCAGTTCCTCACCGCAATTGCCGAGCAGCACCCACGCGTGCACCCGATCGTTTCAGAGGGCAGCACCACCACGTTGGTACCTGGCGTGTTGTCCGGGCAGCTCAATGCGGCCATCGTGCACCTACCCATCGATGACCCGGAACTCGTTGTCGAGCCGCTGTTCGCGGAAGACCTGTTCCTTCTGGTCCCCATCGGTCACCCGCTCGCAGATCGTGAGTCGATGGCGCTACGCGAGCTGGCGGACGTGCCACTGCTGCTTCCTCCCAAGGGAGCAGCACTGCGGCGCGTGCTCGACCGCGCTGCGGGCGGGGCCGACGTGACGTTGCGCGCCCAGGCCGAGGTCGACGGCGTACGGCTCCTGGCCTCGCTGGCTTTCGACGGCTATGGAGCGGCCATCGTGCCGGCGACGGCCGCTCCTCGGCAGACCGAGGGAGACTTCCACCGGGTGGCTGTACCAGAACTCCCGCGCCGAGTCGTTGCGTGGATCCGACGGCGGCGACCCGGGCCCAGCGCCGCAACGAACGCGGTCGCGGCGATCCTGCTCGACGTCATCCACGAGCATGCAATCGAACAACCGGGCGTGCACTTGGGCACCGCTGCATTCCCGCTTCATCGCAACGGCTGACGCCGAGCGTCAGCTCACCAACCGTGAGCGTCTAGGGTGCGCGGCGATGTCCATCGACGATCTCGAAATCGGCGCACACCTTCCGGGCGGCGTGTCAGCCCGGGTGAGAGTGTTGGGTGGACGACGAGTGTCGTGGGTGGAGTTCCCATCAGGCGACAACGCCACTCCCCTCACACAGTTTCAGGCGTACACCATGGAACTGGCGGCGCGCCTGGCGCTGGACGAACGCATTCCTTTCGTCGCCGTTTTCAGCAGCGCCGCCGCTGACGTGGGTCAGGGCATTGCTCCACTCGATGGCTGGGGGCGCGTCGCTCGGGTGCTGACCCGTTGCTCAGGCGTGGTACCCACATTTGCAATCGTCGACGGCCCTGCCGTGTCTGGGCCGGCCCTCTTGCTCGGATTGATCGATTTCACCATCGTCACCGAGCGGGGCTACGCGTTCGTGAACGGCCCGGTGATGGTTCGTCAGTTCACTGGAATCGACATCACCGCCGACGAGCTCGGCAGCCCCGGAGTGTTGGAGCGAAACGGTGGGCTGCCGGTTGCCGTGGTCGCCGACCGCGAGGTGGGTGCCGACATGGTGGAAAGCCTGCTCACCTACCTGCCCAGCCACTGCGACGATGAACCGCCCCGAACTCACACCGATGATCCAGTCCATCGGTTGTGCCCGCTCGCCGGGGAGCTCATTCCTGAAAGCACCACCGGCAGCTACGACGTTCGTGACGTAGCAGCCGCGATCGTCGACGAGGACTCCTTGCTCGAGGTTCGGGCTCGTTGGGCCGGCAACGTGGTGACCGCATTCGCCACCGTTGGCGGCCGACCGATCGGCATTGTCGCAAATCAGCCGATGAACCTCGCCGGGACGCTCGACATCCCTGCGTCTCAGAAAGCGGCACGTTTCGTGGCGTGCTGCGACGCGTTCAACCTGCCGATTCTCACGCTGGTCGACACACCCGGTTTTTATCCCGGAAAGGACCTGGAGTGGCGTGGCATGATTCGCCACGGTGCCCAACTCGTGTACGCGTACGGCCGGGCCACGGTCCCCCGGATTTGTGTGATCCTGCGCAAGAGCTATGGCGGCGCGTACATCGTGATGGACTCGAAAGAGATGGGTAACGACGTCTGCATGGCCTGGCCATGGGCTGAGCTCGCCGTGATGGGTGCTGGCCAGGCGGCGGCGATTCTGCAGCGGCGGGCATCGCCGGCGGAGCGAGCCGAGTTCGAAGCCGACTACAGCCGACGTCTTCTCAATCCCTATGTAGCAGCCGAACGTGGCTACGTCGACATGGTGATCGATCCGGCAGACACACGCCGCGAGATCGCTTCGGCGCTGGCGATGCTGGAGAACAAGCGTGAGCACATGCCGCGACGCAAACACGGCAACTCGCCGCTCTGACGACTGGCCGGGGATCAGGCGCCGCAGCCGCCGCCGGCAACCCGGACCAGGGTGCCCGACGAGTCGAAAGCGTAGACCTCGACGACCGACGACTCCCAGTAGGACCACGACACGACCACTTCGAGAATGCCGTCTCCATTCAAGTCGGCAACTGCTGACACCTCAGCGTCGATGTCACCAGGTTGCCTGTCGGGGTGTTCGTACAGTTCGAACAGCACGTGGTGCCTGGACACGCCATCTGCGTCTGGGTACATGGCGATCACCAGCGAAAAGTCACCCTCGGTACCGAAGCCGTTGATGTCGTCTGACTGTCGTTCGAAGGTGTAGACGGCGTCGGCGAAACCGTCGCCTTCCAAGTCGACGTCGACCGCCTGTGTGACGACGCCTTCGGCGGCGAACGCCGATTCGGCGCCATCGACCAGCGCGGAGCCAGCTTCACCGAACACGCCCGGCTCGGGAGACGGTGAGGCCGGACGCGGTTGGATGTTCCAATCGGCAGTGACCGACAGGGCGAGTTGGTCGCCCGTGCTGGCCCCGGGCGGCAGGATCAGGCTCGGCGCCAGATCGTCTTGGTAGCAGAAGTAGTCGAGGTCGCCATACGTCGTACCAACGATGGGCTCGACGAGCCCCAGTGCGGTGGTCGACAACTGTGCAACGGAGCCGACGTCACTCGGTGTCCCGTCGTCGTTCCACGACGGGTTTGCCCAGTCCGTGCCGGTCCACACGGCGACGATGAGCGATGCGAACCCATCCGACCCTCCTGCGTATGCAACGGCGACGCCGTCGGTAGGTGTCTGCGGAGCGGGCTGTGTCGTCGAGGTTGTCGTGGCCGCCTGCGGTGTAAGTGGTGCCGCTGTGGTCGGCGGTGTCGTTGTGGTCGGCGGTGTCGTGGTCGCGGCGCCGTCGGTCGACGTCGAAGCGGCAACGGTCGTGGGAACGCCGGCGGTCGTCGGCGTAGGAGTGGAAGCGATCGTCGTGGCCACGGCGACGGTGGACGGCGAACTGAGCCTGGTCTCTCCACCGCAGGCCGCAACCGCGAGGCCAATCGCCAGGACAACCGCGGACGCGCTCACTTGGTGATGTTGCATCTCGTCAGCCTCACACAACGACTGACGCGCTCCGGTCGATTTTCAGTGAGGCACTGCCGACCCTTCCCCTTAGTCGCAAACCGAACTCCCATCGTCGGCACCTGGCCATCAGCTCGTCCCGCAAATCAAGCGTTCATCCGTTTCATTCGATTGGCGCCGCTGTCGGAAGGTACCCTCTCCTGCGCGGGAGCAAGCCCGCCGTCAACGTTCCGATCTCCCCAACGCGTCACGAAGGAAGCCAACGTGCCCGACACCATCACCATCACCGACGATCGCACTGGCAAGACGGTCACCGTCCCCATCGAGGGCGGTGTCTTCGCGTCGAAAGCGATCCGCGAACTCGACCCGGCGTTGTTCTGCTACGACCCGGCGTACATGTCGACGGCTGCGTGCAAGTCGGCCATCACATATCTCGACGGTGACAACGGCGTGTTGCGTTATCGCGGCTATCCGATCGAGCAGCTCGCCGAGCGTTCGACCTTTCTCGAAGTCGCCTATCTCCTGTTCTATGGCGAGTTGCCAACCGTCGAGCAGTTCGGCGTGTGGAAGCACGACATCACGCACCACACGTTCATCCACGAGAACATGCGCAAGAGGTTCGTCGACGGCTTTCACTACGACGCACACCCGATGGGCATGTTCGTGTCGGCTGTCGCCGCTCTCGGAACCTTCTACGAAGGCGCAAAAGACATCGAGGACGATGCCGCACGGCACAAGCAGGTCCTGCGCCTCATCGCGAAGGTTCCCACCATCGCGGCCATGTGCTACCGCTTCTCGGTGGGTCAACCATTCAACTATCCGACCAACGACCTGTCGTACCCCGCCAACTTCCTCAACATGATGTGGAAGGTCGGCCCGGAATACGAAATCCACCCCGTGCTCGAGCGCGCCATGGACATCTTGTTCATCCTTCACGCTGACCACGAGCAGAACTGCGGTACCACCGCCATGCGCGTCGTAGGCTCCAGCCACGCCGACCCGTACTCGTCAGCAGCAGCGGCAGCGAGCGCGCTGTACGGCCCGCTTCACGGCGGCGCGAACGAAGCGGTCGTGCGCATGCTCGCCGACATCGGCACGGTCGACAACGTGCCCGCCTTCATCGAGTCCGTGAAGCGCGGCGAGGGCCGCCTCATGGGCTTCGGTCATCGCGTGTACAAGAACTTCGATCCCCGGGCCACGATCATCAAGAAGACCGCCTACGACGTGTTCGAGGTGACCGGCAAGAACCCGTTGCTCGACATTGCCCTCAAGTTGGAAGAGACAGCGCTCGCCGACTCGTACTTCGTGGACCGCAAGTTGTACCCGAACGTCGACTTCTATTCCGGCCTCATCTACCAAGCCATGGGCTTCCCGGTCGACATGTTCACCGTGCTGTTCGCCATCCCCCGCACGGCTGGTTGGTTGGCGCATTGGCAGGAGCTGCTGAACGACCCGGAACAGAAGATCTCACGTCCTCGCCAGTGGTACACGGGCGCCGATGAGCGGGCGTACCTTCCAATGGTCAGCCGCTGAGCCACGGTCGTTCTCGACGGATTTCCCCGTCGAGGGCCCTACCCGGATGTACGACCGGATGTATCAGTAGTTGCGGGGCGATCAGGACCAGGCGTTGAGCAGTATGTCGATCGTCTGCATCGACTCGATGAGTTGCCGAGCTGCCTCGACTGCGTCGGTCCGCGACGTCGCCACGCTCGCTGCGCTTCGCTCCGCTGACGGTGCTTCCACGTTCTGACCGGAGGGGCGCGCCGCAATGGTGGTGACCGTGGGCGGCACCGGCGGGGTACCCACTCCTACCTCGACGCCGTCGACGGTTCCAACCTCAGTGGGAGGGGCGATCGGAGGGATCGGAGGCGAACCCACCGCCACCTCGACACCGTCGATTTCGCCGGTCTCCTCCGGAATCGTCGTGGTTGTGGTGTCAGCGGGTGTGGGTTCAGGAACCGTGGCTGGGGAAACAACAACCTCGGTCGTTTCATTGACAGGCTGTTCCCCTCGGGCAGTGACACCGCTGGCAACAGACAGCAATCCGAGCGCGGCGGAGACGGCAAGAACCGCTGTCGTCCGACACAAGTGCTTCATCCACATCACACTAAGAACTCATTCGGTCGCTGTCAGTAGGTTTGGGGTGGAACTTCTGGTTTTTGTTCAAGAGTTACTGCTCACGGCGCTCTGAATACCACCATTCATGGCGTACTCACCACTCTCCGCAGTTTTCAGGGAGCCGCAGCCTCCAGAATCAACCGTGGCGTACGATCCCTCGTGATGGAGTTCACCTGGACCGACGAGCAACTCGAGCTGCGCGAAACCGCCCGTAGGTTGGCCGCAGCAGCCGTCGAGCGTCACGGCCGCCAGAACGACTCGTGGATCAACGGCTACTCGAAGGAGTTCGCACGCGAGCTCGCGTCACTCGGTTGGATTGGCCTCACCTGGCCCAAGGAATTCGGTGGAGCGGGCAGACCCGCGATCGATCGACTGATCATCGGCGAGGAACTCATCGCCGCCGGTGCGCCGATAGCGGCGATGTGGTTCGCTGACAGACAAATGGGGCCGGCGCTCATCGCGTACGGGCGTCCCGACCAAACAGCGGAGTTCTTGCCAGGCATGTTGTCCGGCGAGATGACCTGGTGCATCGGTATGTCCGAGCCCAACGCAGGGTCAGACCTGGCTGGCCTGCAAACCAGCGCACGTCGACATGGCGACGACTTCGTCATCAATGGTCAGAAGATCTGGACCAGCTTCGGTGCTGTGGCCGACTATTGCTATGTCATCTGTCGCACCAACGCGGACGGCCCGCCGCACCGGGGCATCAGCGAGATCATCGTCCCCATGAACACACCCGGCATCGAGGTGCGTGAGATCAAGGACATGACGACGAACCGACACTTCTGCGAGGTGTTCTTCACCGATGTTCGCGTGCCAGCGCTCAACCTGGTCGGAGTGGAAGGCAATGCATTCAGCCAGACGATGAAACAGCTGGAACACGAGCGCGGCGGTATCGATCGGCTCGTCTCGAACCACGCGCTCTATCGCATGGCACTTGAACGGGCCGACACCACAGACCCGGTCGTTCGGCAAGAGATCGCCAAGCTCGAAACCGGCTACCGCATCGGACGCATCCTCGTCACCCGCGAAGTTCTCAAGCAGGCACCGGCCGGATTCTCCGCAGCGACCAAGTGCTTCTGTACCGAGCATGAAGTTCGTGTGGCGGACTTCGTGTGGCGAGCCTTCGGCGCCGACGCCACCGTGTGGAGCGACGTCGTCCACGGTCTGCTGTACGCACCCGGCTACACCATCATGGGTGGCACTTCGAACGTGATGCGGAACATCCTCGGCGAGCGAGTGCTCGGGCTCCCCCGCGAACCGCGTTGAGACAGCGCGGTACGGTCACCTCATGAGCGATGAGACCCGCGTCCTTACCCCGGCACCCGTTGGCCACTTGGCTACGTATGCCGAGACGTCGTTCAGTCACGGGTCGTCGACGTACCGGGTGTTTCGGAAGGGCTCTGGCCCTGCGGTCATCGTGATCACCGAGATGCCGGGCATCTCGCCAATGGTGCTCGGCTTTGCCGATCGTGTGGTTGCACTCGGCTGCACTGCGGTCCTGCCTGACTTGTTCGGCACTGCTGGCAACGACCCCACCGCCGGCAACAAGATCGTCGGGCAGGCACGTGCGTTCGGCACAATTCTCAGCACGTGCATTCGCCGAGATTTCACCGCCCTGGCCGCTGGCAAGTCATCGCGGGTCGTCGACTGGCTACGCGCGCTGGCCCAGCAGGAACACCGAACATGCGGCGGTCCTGGAGTGGGCGCAGTTGGCATGTGCTTCACCGGCGGGTTCGCGCTCGCAATGGCAGTCGACCCGATCGTGCTGGCTCCGGTGCTCTCGCAGCCTTCACTGCCGTTCCCAGTGTCCAAGAAGCACAAGTCGTCGATCGATGCCAGCGCGGCCGATCTCGATGTTGTTGCGAGGCGGTGCGCGAACGACGGTTTGACCGTCATTGGCCTGCGCTTCGACCAGGACCCGTACGTGCCGGAAGAGCGCTTTCGCTTTCTCGAAGATCGGCTCGGCGACGGTTTCGTGGCGATCGAGCTGCCCCAGTCTGACGGCAATCCTCGCGGGCCACTGCCGCATCGCCACTCGGTGCTCACCGGTGACCTCATCGACGAGCCAGGCGAACCCACGAGGGATGCCCTCGATCAGGTGCTCGAGCTGTTTCGAACAAAACTCCTGCCATCAGTCTGAGAGTTGATCGCCCAGTTCAAAAGCACCTCGACCACTCCATTCTGCAAGTGGACGTGAGGAGCTTCGATACGAGGTTTGGTGACCATGTTGCCTTCTTCTTGGTTCCGAGATTGGCCGCTCGTGTGTCGCCATCAGCCAAGGTGGAACTCGACCGAGTCGACGATCGGCGCGAGCTCGGCGATCGCGTCATCGAACTCATCCTGAGTGGTCATGTTCGCGACCGTGATGACATCCGCTGAGGGGCCTGGGTGGTCGACCATGAGGAGCCGTATACGGGTCCCCCCTGACTGGACAGCTGTAAGGGTTCCGGTCTCCTCGAACGTACACAGATACTGGTTGTACTGAGGATCCGATACCGCCACATCGATCTGGAATCCATCGACGCCCGCGATGCGCACCGGCAACGGCTCGGTGACCTCGTATCCCGAGTAGGCGAAGATCAGGCGAGCCAGCTCCTCGGCGTTGGTGGGAGCCGGAATGGTCCCGCATGCTCCTCCTCCGACCGCCAGGGGCTCGGTGGCGATCACGATCGATGAACCGCCGAACCGATGCACAAGAGCCACGTGGGTATCACCGAGTGATTCCACTTCCCACGTCGGGGCAACCTCGAAGCTCACTTCACCGTCGAGGATGCTGAAGGGCACGGGTACGGCGTGACCGTCCTCGAGGGTCAGCCCTCCGTACACCGCGACGCTGCTGACGGTGAACCTTTGTTGGACCACCGTCCCATCGCGTGCGACCAGCCGGATGTTGTAGGCCTCTATGCCGTCCGGGTCCTGTAGACGTTCGATGTCGAACCGCTCGTAGGCGACCCCGCTGGTCGTGGCATACAGCAGCGGCACACGAGCTTCTCCAGAGAGCACACGTGGCATAAAGTTCTCAGCGCCCTCACCAGCCACCCGGGCTCCGAGGAACGCCTCCAACACCGTCACGTCCCCCGCGTCGGGCGCCGGTGCGACCCGCTCGCGCCACACCACACCGACGCTGTCGACGATCTGATCGGCTGAGTTGGTGACATCGAGCGTGAACGGGAGCTCCGTCTGGGGCTCGGACACCCCGTCATCGCACGATGCCTCGGCGCCGTTGCTCGGGCGTGCACGTCGAGCGACCACCAAGGACGTTTCGCTCGTCAGCCGCCCGACAGAGGCGCACACCGTCGCCACCTGATACTGGTCGCTATCGCTCACCCTGACCAGGTAGGTGTCGGTGCCCCACTGATCGATGAACATCGTCTGAGACGGACCGGCTGTGTCGGTTGACACCCACGCGCCCACGAACGGTGAGTCCTGCGCTGCGGCGACCCTGGTCGTGGGCGGCACAGTGTCCACGGGCGCGGCGGCGACCGTAGTCGTGGGCGGCGTAGAAACCAGGGGCAACGCGGGTGTCTGCTTCGTTGGTGAGACCTGATCGTCTCGCGCAGCGCCAATTGCCACGAGCCCGACGACGACCAACACGGCGGCGGCCGCCACGCTGGCGTATTGAGGCCATTTGCGAACCAACGTGCCAGACCGATGCATGGATGCGTTCTGGTTTTGGTCAACGTCGTTGCCCACTGCCGTGTGTTGCGCCCGGTGCTCAAACGCTCGTCGCAGCTGTTGCTCGATGTCCGTCGTCATGCAAACTCCTGTCTCAGCGTGTCGAGTGCTCGCGATGCGAGCGACTTCACGGTCCCGGGCCGACAGCTGACCAAGACGGCGATGTCCGCTTCGGGGAGATCGAGCCAATATCGAGCAACCAGAACGGTTCGCTGGCGGAAGGGCAGTCGGTCGACCAGCGCGAGCAACTCTTCGTGACGATCAACTTCGCCGCGGCTGGTCTCGAGCGCGGAAACGTCGACAGCGCGTCGCTGCTCGCGAGCCATCCGGCGGCGTCGGCCTCGCTGCCAGTTCCGGCACAGCCGCACCACTGTGGTTGTCAGGTAGGCCTGAGGATCCCTGATCTCGGTGCGTACCGTCCGCACACGCAGGAACGCCTCCTGCGCGATGTCCTCGGCAGCATCGTTCGATCCCGTGAGCAAATGGGCAAGGCGAACCGCACGAACAAAATCATCCCGATAGAGCCGCTCGAAGTCGAGACCGGCAGGCCGCTCCCCACGCTCAACGATCTCGCTCATACCCCCTTGACACCACCGGCGCCGTCAACGGGTCCAGCGACCATGAGGAGCGAGCAACCTTGCAGGACAGTGCGTAGCTCACCACAGTCAGCATCGCGCATCGAAGCCCCGAGCGGCACCGACATCGACACGCTCCGCTCGGCCGACGCCGTCACCGCGGCGGGTAAGCGAAACAGGAGCGGTGCACGGATTCCAACGCTGGGAATGCGTGGGCTGAGCATTTTCGGCGGATCCGGCAACGGTTCGTGGTGGTCGGACGTCCTGGTCACTCGATTCGACGTGTATCCCTGAGAAATCTGCGATCTGTGCGACGATTTCGGTGGGCTCCGTTCGTTGGAGTGTTGTGGGACACAAAGGGGCGTCACCGGAGGTGGTCATGTCGACGGACGAGTTCTGCGAGTTTTATCGCAGAGTTCTTCCCGACGTCTACGGCTATCTCCTGCGGTTGTGTGCGGGTGATCGGGCGCGGGCCGAGGATCTCACCCAGGACGTCTGGCTGGCCTTGGTCGAGGAGTTGCGCCAGGGGCGTACCGAGCGGGCCGATGTCCGTTGGTTGATCACGGTCGCACGTTCGAGATTCTTGGATCTCGCTCGTCGGGAGCAGCGGCGAGGGTCGAAGTTGGAGCTGATCCGAACCCATGACCGGATCGATGAGGAACCGAGCGGCACCGACGTTCTGTTTTGGCTCGAGGAACTGCAGCCGCTCCACCGTTTGGTGCTGGTCTTGCGGTACGTGGATGACCTCGCCGTTGCCGACGTCGCCTCGATCGTCGGCCGGGAAGTGACCGCGACGAACTCATTGCTTGCCCGCGCTCGAGCCGAGCTCCGCCGAAATGGTGCCCGAGCTGTTGGAGGAGACAACACCGATGCCTGACCTTCCCACCTCCTACCGCGCCGAGCCCGGAGGCGAGTTCGCCACCCGCCTCGAACGCGTCCTGGTACAGCGGCTCACCGCCCCCGCTTCATCGAAGCCGACCGGAATCCCACGCGTCACCCCTGTATCGGACAACAACACCACGCCCGCCAGCAGCACGTCGGGTGAAGACGATGCGTTGATCGACCTCGACCCGATGGTCGTTACCCGCCGGGGAGGCCGTCGACGGCTCACGACGACGATCGCGTTCGCGGCCGCTGCGGCCGCAGTCATCGCCTTGGCTCTCACCGCAGCGATCCGAATCGAGGACGATCTTGACCCGGCCGAAGTGCCCCCGACCACGCTGGCCGCTCCCCCGACCACGCTGGCCGCTCCCCCGACCACGCTGGCCGCTCCCCCGACCACGGTCACCGCTGGCGAGCAATCCCCACCGTTCGAAGGTACCTGGGCCTCCACCGACACCGACGGCTCGCCGAAGACCATGGAGATTGCCCGCTCCGACATCGACTTCGAGGTCGTTGTGCGCAATGACTCCGACAGGGTCTGCTCGGGCGCAGCGTCGACCATGATCGGAACGGGACGGGTCGACGCCGACGGAACGCTTTCCCTCCCGCGACCATCGTTGAACTGCGATGATGGGAGCACACCAGCGGCACCCGACGGCGCCCCCTCGGAGGAGCTACCCCGCGACCTGACCTTCCTCCACGACCCGCGCAACGACACCGTCACCGACACATCCGGAATGGTGTGGGCGCGGCACAGACCGGAGGACCCCGACCCGGAAGTGTCAGCGGACATGTGGCCCCAATCGAGCATTGACGAGGCGAGACAGGCGCAGGGGCTCGCCGACGCCGGCGACGCCGCCTACACGTGGCAGGTGGATCCGCAACTGGAGTCCCAGGAATCCGATCCGCTGCTGACGGATACCTCGTTGTGGACATACCTCACATCGGCGGGACCCGAGATCGTCAACCGCTTCCTCCACGAAGAGCTGGGCTGGGAGGGGTTCTTGTTCAGTGGGGAGGCCACCCCGCTCAATGCCGATGGGCTGCGCGGCCTGGTGTATGTCCGGTGTTCGCCCGGAGAGAACAATCCGCTGTACCCGATCGCGCCCGACGGACAACAGTCGATCATAGGCGGCGAGCGGTGTGCGCCAACGATCGACGATCTCCGCTACGAGGCGGTGAGTCTTGACCTCTCCCAACCGGCCGGGCTGGGCTCGGAGGGGATCTGGGTGGTGAGCCGGTGGACGAGCGTCCAGTTTGCGCAGGCCGACCCGAAAGACGTCGAAGCCAAGGCCACAGCACGCCTGGAGGAGTTCCTGCAGGCACGAATCGACGGCGACGGCGCCGAGGGATACGTCGAGGTCTTCTACTTTTCGGGTGGATCCGACGACGTCCCGCTCCTGTACGCCACCACCACGGGTGCGCCCTACGAACGATATGAACTCGAGCGGGTCGGCCAACCGCACTGGCCGAACGGAGGGATGGAGTACACGGTCCGGCTGTTCGCCGACGACGGCCAGACGGTGGTCGAGCAGCCGATCTCGCTGGTCAACTACACGCCCGGTCGCCAAACATTTCATCACAGCGCCGTTCGTACGACCGAGAATGGTGAGCCCGTCCCCGAGCCTTGACCATCCCCAAGGGACATCGGTGCCGGGACGAGACGGCGGCAGCGGCGTAGTGAGCCTTGACCCCCGGCGCGGTGAGGGTGGGATCAGATTGCCTTGGTGCCCGTGCCCACCCGCTGCCCCGAAACGTGCGCCGCTGACCGCTCGGTGTGTGTCCCGGATCGCCTAATACACGGATAATAATTGCGGCATCCTCGTCGCGCGCCAACCGTGCAACCGTTCACGCACCACGAGCCACGACCCGAAAGGCCCGGACTCGACATCGGCCTGTAGCACTGCGCTGATCACGTGCAGCCCGACGAACACTGGCACGAATCACAATCGAACCAAGCATGTCCTCGGCAAGCCCACGAACCGGGGCGCCCGCTCCTGGGGTAAGGAGTTGAGCGACCTGCTCGCCGACAAGATGGTCGCCTGGCCACTACCCCGCCGACGAGTGACCAGCGCTCATTGAGGGACGTCGGACCCACGGCGCGGACGGCGCCGAGTGGTCTCCAAACATTTTGTCGAAGGTGTGGACCGCTGCAGAACTCGAGAAGATGAGTCCGGACGAGCGACGCGCCATCTTCGATGCAAGCATCGTGACGGACCTCGACCAGGTGCCACCCGAGTTCCTGGCCCGGGTCCGAGCACGTGTCGAGAAAATCATCGCCAAGACCGAGTAGACCGACCACGCGTGAGCGCCAGTTGTCGCGACGTTCGCGTGTCTGCGGCCTTCTTCGAGGATCTCGACAGGCAGCTTCGCCTCGGCAAGTCGCCCCGATTTATAACCGATAGACCCCAGTAGACCCCCAGCAACGAGAAAGGCCCAGACTGTGACTGGCAAAAATGCCTGTCTACCTGGGCCGATTCGGTGGGCGTAGAGGGAATCGAACCCCCGACCTCATCCGTGTCATGGATGCGCTCTAACCAACTGAGCCATACGCCCGAATCGTGTGCGTACGCTATCAGCGGTGAACCATGACTGACACCCCGACGAGCGGGCCAAAGAGCCACGCCGACGATGGCGACATCGCTGCCGTTCAGTCGTTGGCGCTGATCGACATGTCGCCACTCTTGGGCGACTTCGACCCAACGGATCCGGCGGTTTTGGCGGTCGCAAACCAGATCGACTCAGCGTGTCGCAGTCTCGGGTTCTTCCGAGTGACCGGCCACGGCATCGACCACGCTCTGTTCCGACAACTCGACGTGACATCACGCGAATTCTTCGCGCTGTCAGATGCAGAAAAGGCGAAGTATGCGATGGTCAACGCAGGCGCCGCGTGGCGGGGTTGGTTCCCGGTGCGTGGCGAAATCACTTCCGGGCAACCTGACCGGAAGGAAGGGGTGTACGTCGGAATCGACCACGCTCCCGATCATCCGCGTGTGCGGCAGAAGACGCCGCTACACGGGGCGAATCTCTTCCCCCCTGGTTCACTGGGGCCGTCGGTCGGCGGCTGGCTAGCGGCCCTTCGCCCAGTCGCTGACGCCGTGATGCGTGGCATCGCACTTGGGCTCGGGCTGGAGCACGACTGGTTCGAACGTCACCTCACCGACGACCCAACCATCTTGTTTCGAATCTTCCACTACCCAGCAATGCCAGACAACGAGACCGCCGAAGAGTTCGGCGTCGGCGAACACACCGACTACGGCCTGATCTCCCTGCTCGCTCAAGACGACCGGGGTGGATTGGAGGTTCGCACACCCGACGGTCGATGGCTCCCCGTTCCCGCCGAGCCGGACACGTTCGTGTGCAACCTCGGCGACATGCTCGACCGGCTCACCGAAGGTCGATACCGATCCACGCCGCACCGAGCGCGCAACACCAGCGGAGAGAGCCGGCTCTCGTTTCCGTACTTCTTCGATCCGTCCTGGGATGCGTTGGTCACCGCTCTACCGCTCGACGGCTCCACACCGGCCGACGATGCCAGCCGACGGTGGGACGGCACGAGTGTGCATGCGTGGGAAGGTGCCTACGGCGAGTACCTCACCGCGAAGGTCGCACGGGTGTTCCCAGCATTGTTCGCAGACTGGCTGGCCGAACCGTCGACAGCGGTTACCTCAGGCGAAGACTGATCTCGTTCGCTAGCAGACGTCCGCGGCGGGTGAGCACCCAGCGGTCGTTGCTTCGCTCGACGAGACCTTCGAGCCCTGCTGCATCGAGCGCGTCCAGCGGTACCCCGTCGCGCATCCGTAGTTGCAGTTCCAGTGCTTCGAACTGTCGGGTCGCCGCGTCGAGCGTTTCACCAGCTGTTTCGGAGGGCTGGTTGGCTTCGACGAGATCGATGTAGCGGTCGGGCGTGCGCACGTTCCACCACCGGCGGCCGTCTTGGTGGGAGTGAGCTGCGCAACCAAAACCTCGGTAGTTCTGCTGGCGCCAATAGAGCACGTTGTGCTGGCACTCGTGACCCGGCCTCGCCCAGTTCGAAATCTCGTAGTTCTCGAGGCCAGCAACGGAGAGTACGTCATCGACCATCTCGTACTTGTCGGCCTGGTCGTCGTCGTCAGGGTGTCGGTCCGGTTGTGCAGCAAGCGGTGTTCCTGCTTCGATGGTGAGCCCGTACGCCGATACATGCGGCGGTTCCAAGCCAACCACGGCCTCGACCGTGCTGCGCCAATCGTCGAGCGTCTCGCCTGCAGCCCCGTAGATGATGTCGAGATTGAACGTCGGCATTGCAGCCCGGTGAACCGCCTCGACGGCAATCTCCACGTTCGCTCGGTTGTGCTGGCGGCCCAGCGCTCCGAGCACTTGGGGCACCATCGATTGCACCCCGATGCTCACTCGATTCACTCCACCGTCGACGTACGCCTGCATCAGCCCAACTGTGATGTTGTCGGGATTGCATTCGATCGTGATCTCCGCACCGACGGCCACCGGCACCACCTGCAGAACACCGAGCAACGCCGACGCGTCCACCATCGACGGCGTGCCGCCACCCACGAAGATGCTGGACGCCACCGGCATGCCTCCGTCGACTGCTCGCGAGATTTCGGTTCGAAGGGCAGTCAGATAGCGATCGGTGAGGTGGTGGCGATCAGTCCATGTGGCAAACGCGCAGTAGTCGCACTTCGACGCACAGAACGGAATGTGGACATACACGCCGAACGGCGCGGGGGCGGCCGGCTCGGTCATGAAGAAATTCGGTTCAGGCTGGTCGGAACACGAGGTCGAGTGCCTCGAGTCGCAATGCCACTTGATCGACCGGGATGTCGAGCATGGCGGCGATCGCTCGCTTGTCGTCGGCTCGGATGGTGAGGACCCGCCCATTGAAGTCTTGCCGCTGCACTTGGATCATTCGCAAGAATCGGGTGAGCATTTCGAACGGGGCACCCGAGAGTTGGGTGAGTTTCAAGATGTCGATCGCAAGCTTGGGCCGCGGGCCGGTGCCATCGAACGCGTCGCCAGGATCGGCGATGTTTCGGGGCAGCAACTGATCGACCGGCACTCGGTAGAACTGGGCCAAGCGATCGAGACGTGGAAGCGACAGCGCTCGTTCGCCGCGCTCGTAGGCACCAAGGACCGACGCCTTGAACTCCTGATCCGACTGCGCTTCGACGTCGTGCAGCGACAACCTTTTCTGCTTGCGGATGGCCCTCAACCGCTCACCCACTTGAACGCTGTAGCCGGCATCGTTGTCATCAAAGTCTTCCATGGTCCTACCTGCAGCGCTTGAGATCAATCGGTTGAGTTTCAGTCCCCCCGTCGGACCGCTAGCAGCATAGCCACTCTTTGAGGTCAGATGGCGACCGAGAGCACTGTGTGCAGCAAATGGGCCAGCCGCTCAACGTTGGCGCGCCGCGACCGCCAACACGCCGACCGCAAGCGCCGCTGTCTCCACGCGCAACACCGACGTGCCGGTACTGATTTGGTCGGTAGCCCGTTCGAGTTCGGCGTCGGTCCATCCGCCCTCGGGGCCGATCGCAAACGTGTGATCAGCTGCGCCGATCGGCCGACCGCCCGGTTCCGCAACCACTGCTTCGCTCAGAAAAGTGCTTGCGTTCACTGGGCCGACGACTGCTGGCAACCACACTTGGCGAGATTGCTGGACTGCCTCTTGGGCCGTTCGTTCGAGCTTGCCAAGCTGTTTTACCGCACGCTCGCCAGCCCAGCGCACCACCGATCGTTCAGCATGTAACACCACGATCCGGTCGACACCGATCTCGGTCAGCTTCTGCACGATCCATTCGGGACGATCCATTTTCGGCACGGCAAAACCAACCGTGATGAGTGGCTCGCGGCGGGGGTGGAACACCACGTCGCCGTCGGGCCGAACGTTCGTACCAGTTGCTCGGCACGTACGCCAAGACCCTGCCCCATCGGTGACGGTGATGGGCGCCCCTTCCGCAACGCGAAGCACGCGAAACACGTGATGCGCTGCGTCGTCATCGAGGAGCGGACTGTCGACGTCATCAACGATCACGTGAGCAGATGAACGGCGCAGAGTGGCGATCTCGGAGGCACGACGTTGTACGTCGGAAGCCTCCGGCTTCACGAGAACGCCGACTTGATCTTCGAAAACAACCCTCCAGCGGGCTCGCCCACTGTCTCTCCCCTGCCCTCGGCGAAACGCCGCAACATCTCACTTTCGTCAGTGCTGAGTTTGGTTGGCACCTCGACACGGATCACCGCGATGAGGTCGCCACGACCACGACCCTGCAGGTGCGTGACGCCACGACCCTTCAAGACGAATTGACGTCCTGACTGCGTACCTGCCGGCACTTGTAGTGGCTCGTCACCGTCGAGCGTTTGCAGCGTGACGTGCGTACCCAAAGCCGCCTGCGCAATTGAGATCGGTACTTCGCACAGCAGGTGGTCGCCATCACGCACGAACCGGTCATGCGATGCCACGCGTAGATGGACGTACAGATCGCCAGGGGCGCCACCCCGTGGCCCGACGGCACCGCGCCGGGTGAGCCGGAGGGTGGACCCGTCGACCACGCCACCAGGCACATCGACCGTGTAGGTCTTTTCTGCGGTGACACGCCCTTCGCCACGACACGTGACACAGGGCGTGGTGATGACTTGGCCAAGACCGCCGCAACGGCCGCACGGGCTGGTGGTGACCATCTGCCCGAGCACACTCTGACGGACGCGCTGCACCTGGCCAGACCCGCTGCATTCTGAACACGTGACGGGCTGTGTGCCTTCCCCTGCGCCGCTGCCGTTGCACGTGTCACAACCCTGCGGCAGTCGCAGCGTGACCGGAATCTCGGCGCCGAACACCGCTTGTTCGAATGCGACGTCGACGGTGACTTCCATGTCTTGACCGCGAGGCGGACCAGAGGGACCGCGACGCCCGCCTCCGAATGGGTTCCCGCCTCCGTTGCCTCCGAAAAACGCATCGAAGATGTCACCGAACCCGCCGCCGCCGAACACGTCACCCATGTTCGGTTGGCCCGGGCTTCCAACGCCTTCCGGGCCGTACCGGTCATAGCGGGCCCGCTGCTGGTCATCAGACAACACCGCGTACGCAGTGGAAAGTTCTTTGAACTGTTCCGCCGCCTGAGGGTTGTCGGGGTTCGCATCAGGATGCAACTCGCGCGCCCGTTTGCGGTACGCCTTCTTCAGGTCGTCAGCCGTGGCGTTGCTCGTCACGCCGAGGAGTTCGTAATAGTCGGCCACTTAGCTGTCTCCGAGTCGTTTGCCGAGCCGGTCTGACACGATGTCGACCGTTGCCATGGCTTGCGGATAATTCATACGAGTGGGGCCGAGCACCCCGACCAAACCGACGTGCTGACCGTCTACGACCACCGGCGCAACGACGACCGAGCACGCCGACAGCGGTTCGACACCGTGCTCGATTCCGATCGCCACCGACATCCCTCGATCCACGATGTCGCGCACGAGCGACACCACGACGAACTGCTGCTCGAGGGTGTGCAACACCTGGCGCACGACCTCGACAGCGTCGAACGCATCGGCCATCGTGGACGCGCCGCCCACGTAGACCTGGTCTTCTACGGCTGGCACCTGCAAGGCACTGACCGCCCTCGCCACGACATCATCGACTCCCTCGATCACTTCCACGCCAGAAGGTCCCACGTCGCCGAGCGCTCCGAGCGTGTGACCTTCGAGCGATTGCGCCAAGTGCGCTGCTGCTGCCAGCAACGCTGAGTCAGTCAGCATCTCGGGAACCTCGAAGACTTGGCTTTGCACGACCCCGCTAGCAAAGACCACGACGACGGTCGCAGCGACGCTCGACAGACGCACGATCTGCACGGTTCGTACTGCCACAGGCCGGGCCCTCGGGCCGAGCACCACCGCTGCGCTGTGCGTGAGCGAGGTCAGCAGGTCAGAGGTGCGATGCAACATTTCTTCGAGCTGGCCATGGGCCGCATCGAAGAACTCGCCGACATGGCGACTGGCGACATCATCGAGTCGTCCGGGCGCAGCCAGGTTGTCGACGAAGAACCGATACCCCTTGTCGGTGGGAATGCGACCCGCCGATGTGTGGGGCTGCACCAGATATCCCTCTTGTTCCAGTACGGCCATTTCGTTCCGGATCGTCGCTGATGACACGCCGATTCCCGGCGCCGAAGCGATATGCGACGAACCGACCGGCAGTGCAGTCGCGATGTACTGATTCACCACGGCACTCAATATTGCGGTTTTGCGGTCGTCCAGCATGTTGGCAGTCAACGATACCGACTGCCAGGCGACGTGGCTGCCATCCGCTGTCGCACCGGTTGGAATCGACCTGCTTTGCTGGTCGATTCATGGGCGACCCGCCAGCAGACCCCTCGACAACCAACACAACCCCAACTGCAACCCTGGCCGCACCTCCAACAGCGCCGGTAACGATGTCGCGACCTTCGCTCGACGTCTCCGCTGTGGTGCTCATGTCGATGGTTGCAGTACTCATCGCATGGACGGGATATCCGCTCAGCTTCGGCGGGCCTGTTTGACCGATTCGTAGCGGGCGAGGGCTTCCAGACGTTCCGCTGCATGGTCGACCATCGGCGACGGGTATGAGCTCGTGCCCAACTCTGGAATCCAACGATCGACGTACCTACCCTCCGGATCCCATCGCTCTTGCTGACTCGTGGGATTGAACACGCGAAAGTACGGGGCGGCATCGGTTCCAGACCCTGCGGCCCACTGCCACCCATGGTTGTTCGACGCCAGATCGCCGTCGAGCAGGTGGTCAAGGAAGAACCGAGCGCCCCACGTCCAGGGAAGGTGCAGGTCCTTCACGAGAAAGCTCGCCGTGATCATCCGAACCCGGTTGTGCATCCAGCCGGTCTGGACCAGCTGACGCATGCCGGCGTCAACGATGGGGAATCCAGTGGTTCCGCTACACCATCGCTCGAACGTTGCAGTTGCAGTGGGCCCCGTGTCGTAACGAATCGAGTCGTAGCGCGGGTCGAGGTGCCGCCATGCAGACTCGGGCCGATGGAACAGCACGTCGGCGTAGAAGTCGCGCCATGCCAACTCGCTGGCGAACCTGTCGTGACCCGGCTCGCCGACAGAGAGATCGGCCAAGAGTTGTCGCGGATGGATGACCCCGAACTTCAGCAGTGGTGACAGCTTGCTCGTGCCATCGATCGATGGAATGTCGCGCCCGGCTTGGTAGTCGTCCAGAGCACTGCGGCGGAAGTCATCCCACCGCTCGAGCGCAGTGACCTCCGATGTTGCCACCGCCTCTGGTGCCGACCCGCCCGCTGGGGTTGCCCTGAGCGGTGCTGGAATCGGTTCGGTCAGGGATTCGATGAACCGCACAGCGGTCGGTGTTTCGATGGGTGCCGCCCATCCCGCCGCACGCCAAGCCCGGCTGAATGGCGTGAACACTGCGTACGGCTTGCCGTCGCCCTTGCGCACCGTGCCGGGAGCTACTGCAAACGGACTGCCGACCCCGCGGAGCACCCGACCATCTGCTCGGAGTTGCTCGGCCACCGCTGCATCCCGCGTTCGGCCATATGGAGCAAAATCTTTCGAAACGAACACGGTGTGGGCGCCGACCTCCCGAGCTACCGCCGGAACGATCACGCGGGGATCGCCCGTGCGGATCACCAGCGACCCGCCGAGCGCCGCATCGAGCGCCGCGAGACACGCAGCAAGCATGTGCCGACGTGGCAAACCTGCACGCGCAAAGGCAGGGTCGAGGACGAACAGTGAGAGCACTTCGCCCGACGCCGCTGCCTCGGCGAACGCGGGATGGTCCTGTACCCGAAGATCGCGCCGGAACCACAT
>JBBREA010000017.1:0-36696 GCA_038203385.1 Acidimicrobiales bacterium
CCCTCGAGGTCGAGTGTGACGACGGTTTGGGGCGTCCCAACAGACACGGAAGGAGGGCTGTTCTCGGCGGTCATGCGAAGGCAAGACTAATGACTCGACGGGTGGTCGCTTCGTTCCGTGGTTTCGCTTGGCGGGTGCACCTGTAGAGGCGTCACACTGTGGTGATGGCCATTCGCACACCGCAACCAGCCACCTACGACGTTGTCGACGAGCGGTTCAACGACCTCATCGTCGCCGATGCACCGTTGCGGCACCTCGTCGATGGGTGCGTGTGGGCGGAAGGGCCTGTCTACGTTCCCCACCAGGAGGTGCTCTTCTTCAGTGATGTGCGCACGAATCGCCAGCTGCGCGTCGACCTGGCGACCGAAACGGTCACGGTGTCTCGGCAACCGTCGGAATACTCCAACGGCCACACCATCGACCATGACGGTGTGGTCATCGTTTGCGAACACGGAACACGGAGCGTCCGGAGACTGCTCGCTGATGGAAACCGGCCGATCGTGGCCGACCGATTCGAAGGTAAGCGGTTCAACAGCCCGAACGACGTCGTCGTGGCCACCGACGGCTCGGTGTGGTTCACCGATCCGACCTATGGCATCGATTCGAACGCCGAGGGCTATTTCGCGCTCACAGAGATCGGTTCGAGCAACGTGTATCGCGTGGACGCAACAAGCGGTGACGTGACGGCCGAGATCACCAACATGGTCCGCCCGAACGGCTTGGCCTTTTCGCTGGACGGTCGTTCGCTCTTCGTTGCCGATACCGGTGCCAGCCATGTGTCGGACGGTCCGCGCCACATTCGCCGTTTCGATGTTGAAGCGGGCCACATCGTTCGCGGTGCGCAAGCAGGCGTCGGAGAGATATTCGCCACTTGTCCTGTGGGAGCGTTCGATGGTTTCCGGCTGGACCGTGACGGTCGCATCTGGGCAAGTGGCGCGCACGGGGTCCACTGTTACTTGGCCGACGGCACATTGCTGGGAACGATCAGGCTGCCCGAGACGTGCGCCAACCTCGAGTTCGGCGGTGCTGACCGTCACACGTTGTACATGACGGCCACCACGTCGTTGTACGCGATCGAGCTTGCGGTCGCGGGTGCTCCGCGTCTGTCAGCGAGTTGACGTGCCGACCGGTTCCGACGACCGGACGTAGCCGAGCAACGGGGTCGCCCGCACCCGCGCCTGGGCACCTTCCGGAGCGCCGGACCGCCCGTCGGCGATCCATGCAGTGATCGTCTTCCGGGTGCCATCGTCGACGGCCAGGTAGGAAGCGAAGTCCGCTCGTCCGCCGAACGGCTTGACGAACGCCCCCACGACAGCAGGAACCACTTCGGCGGGGTGCCTGCTGCGAACGACGACCCCGATCCGCTCCCGGGTGATGACGGAATCGACCAACCCTGCGACCGTCGCCCACAGTGCGGCCGCGAGCGGAATCAGGCATAGCACCGCCAGCACCGCTGCGAGATCACGAAAGAGATCAACCTGTCCGGGGCTGTTCTCGAAGAAGGAAGACAGTGCTTCTCCATCGGCGATCTTTCTGAGATATCCCCGGAGGGCACCGATGATGATGCCGCAGGCTGCCCCGACGCCCAAGACCTTCAGGGGTCGTTGACCGTAGCCAGGACGAAACGGATACCGCACTCGAACCGTATGGGCGGTCCCGCCTGCGTCGGACCAGGCACGGCGCGGGTCGTCCGGAGCCACCGGCAACTCATGTTGCACATGTGTGGCGACACCCATGGCGACGGCGTAGGCGAGAGCGCGTTGTTGTTCAGGCGCACCGACCACCGAGGCGCTGACGGGGATTCGTTGTTGCAGGCGACCTCGGTAGCCCAGCCATTCGCCGCTGCGCTGCAAGCCTGCAGTCGTGGGAAGTTGCGCCGACCGACGAACTCGCCGCCAGGTGGAAACGGTGAGCCCGACGGCAGCGAGGAGGACGACCAGCCAGACGAGGCGCGGTCGCCATGAGGCGGTGAGATCGGCATCACCAGCTGTGCGCCACGACCACAGGAGAGCTGTGGCCGCGGCACCAACAGCGACCGCTACCGGACTCCAGCGGTTCACGCCGTAGCGAGGAACGGCGATGCCGTGTTGCTGAGCGTCGATTGCGACTGCGCGGGCAAAGCGACTGATCCATGCGTCATCGAGTCGTTCGCGCGAGGCAGCCAGCGTGTTCGCAGACGTGACGTCATTGAACGCCCGCGCCCGTGCGTGATTGAACACCTGCTGTTCGAACGGCAACAAGGCATCGAGGTTGTTGCTCTGCGGTCTGGTGACGACGATGAGCTCACCGTTGGCCACGGCCAAGCGAATCCAGCCCCGTGCAGCGAGGTCGAGCAGTGTTGCTGTGATCGCGCTCGGGGGTACCTCGTAGTCATTGGTGAGCAACGCAACCACTGCTGGCGCCTCGAGTGGTGCTCCCGCCTGTGCAACCGGCTTCGCGTTACCCGTGGCGACAGGTCGCTGGGGTTGGGTCGACCACCAGGACCAACCGTGAATGATCCAGCCGAGAGCGATCAGCACCAGTGCCACTACGAGCGGCGTCGTCCCCGGACGGTCGACGAGGGGAAGCCAAGACATACTCATCGGCCTCGTCGACACCGTGTCACGGCTGCGCGTCGCGATTGACCGTGAACTGCGGGGCGGGCGTCTTGATGCCAGCGGCATCGAAGGCCACCTTGATGTGCTCCCGGAGTGCGCGTTGCAGTCGAAACTGAGCTCCGGGCGTGACTTTGGTGGTGAGTCGAAGGGTGATCGCCGTGGCGCCAACAGCTTCGACGCCCAGCAGTGTGGGCGCTTCCAACACCTGAGCTACGTACTCGTCGGATTTGCAGATCTCGTTCGCCGCCCGCAACAAGGACGCGCTCGCCAGTTCGATGTCGGTGTCGTAGGCCACGTCGACGTCGAGCACCGCGACCGACCACTGCTGTGACATGTTGCCTACGCGCTGAATGACGCCGTTCGGCACATGCCACACCGTGCCGTCGGCACTGCGAAGCACCGTGGTGCGCAGCGCAATCGACTCGATGGTGCCTGTCGCTTCGCCCACGTCGACGATGTCGCCGATCCCGTACTGATCTTCGATGAGCATGAAGATGCCGGCAATACAGTCTCTGACAAGACTCTGGGCACCGAAACCCAAGGCGACGCTGGCGATGCCGGCACCTGCGACCAACGGACCGATCTTGATGTCCACAATGGCCAAGACGAGGACGAACGCGATGACCCACACGGTGACGGTGACGGTGCTCGCTGCAGCCCGAGCGATAGATGTGACCCGTGCCCCGCGCCGAGAGTCGGTCGTCTTGGCAGTGAACGACTCTGGCATCGGAACCCCGTATCGGGACAACTTCATCACCGCATCTTTGCGAGGATCGACGAATCTCGGGATGCTGCGAAGGATGATGCGCCGCGAGATCCTGGCGACGATCCATGCAACCAAAAGGACAAGAAACACCTGTAACGGGCGGTCGATCAACCAATTGGCGATTCGTGCGAGCGTCGCGTTGTTGTCGGTGTTGCGATACACCCAACTGCAGACCGACGATGACGGATCCTCGAAGCAATCGCCGTCGGGGACCGCCAGCACCTGAAGAGTGGAGCCAAGACGCGGCATGGTGACGACCGTAGTAAAGGCTGTCCGTGCGCCCGTGGATGGTGCGGTGGGAGGTCTTGGTAGGTTGCATCCCCGATGTCACAAGTTCCTCAGGAGATTTCTCCGCACCGCATTGCAGTCATCGGCACTGGCTACGTCGGACTCACCACCGGAGCTTGCTTCGCCCACGTCGGATTTCACGTCGTGTGCGCCGACATCGACGCTGACAAGGTCGCCCGGCTGCAGGCTGGCGAGATACCGATCGTCGAAGATGGACTCGCCGACATCGTCACCGCTGCGGTTGCTGCTGGTCGGTTGACGTTCGTCGTCGGTGCTGCCACGGCTGCCGCTGATGCCGACGTCATCTTTTTGTGCGTGCCAACGCCCCAAGATGACGACGGCAGCGCGGATCTGTCGTACGTGCAAGCCGCCGCCGCCGAAATCGCGCCTGTGCTGCGTCCTGGTGCGGTGGTGGTGAACAAATCCACGGTTCCTGTCGGATCCACGCTGGTCGTCGAGCGGGTGATGCACCGCCCCGATGTGTCGGTGGTTTCCAATCCGGAGTTCTTACGCGAAGGCACCGCAGTTCACGACTTCCTGCACCCCGATCGGGTGGTGATCGGCGGCGATCGGCCCGAGGCCGCCCAGCAGGTCGCGCGGTTGTACGAGAGTTTCGATACCAAGATCATTCTCACGGACGCTGCATCCGCCGAAACGATCAAGTACGCCGCAAACGGATTCCTTGCGATGAAGATCTCGTTCGTCAATGCCGTGGCGGCCATGTGCGAGGCTGTCGGCGCGAATGTCGAAGCGGTCGTGGCAGGAATCGGTAGCGACCAGCGCATCGGGCCGCAGTTCTTGAAGCCTGGCCCGGGTTGGGGTGGTAGCTGCTTCCCGAAAGACACACGGGCCTTGGTCAGCATCGCTGCGCAACACGGCTACGAGTTTTCGATGATGCGCGGTGTTGTCACAGTCAACGACGAGCAACTCGAACGCATGGTCCGCAAGGTTGCCGGCGCTGCAGGACGGAACGTCAGCGGTTACCTTCCGCTCGACGGCATCAAGGTCGGAGCGCTCGGTCTGACCTTCAAAGCTGGCACCGACGACCTCAGGGAGTCGCCGAGCCTCACGATCATTCGGCGGCTCGTCGCGCTTGGCGCCGAGGTCCATGGCTACGACCCGACCGTCGCCGGTGAAATGTCACCTGTACAACGCGCACGTTTGGTGGACGTCACGGCACATGACGACGTACTGGGTGCCCTTGCCGAGGTCGACGTCGCCGTCGTGCTCACCGAGTGGCCGGAGTTCGCTTCGCTCGATCTCCTCGCAGCTCTCGACGTGATGCGCGGCCGGGCGATCGTCGATACGCGCAATCTTCTGGATCCGGTGACCGTGCGGTCAGCCGGTTTTTCCTACGACAGCGTTGGGAGGCCCTGATGGCGAACGTGCTCGTGGCAGGGGGCGCAGGTTTCGTCGGGTCACACCTCGTCGACCGGTTGATGGAACGCGGCGACACCGTGGTCGTCGTCGACAACCTGTCGAGCGGGCGTCGCCAGAACATCGCGCACCTCGAAGCCGATGATCGATTCACGTTCGTCGAGTGTGATGTCGTTCGTCACGACGTTGCGAGGGTGTTGGCTACTGCGACGGATGCCATGACGTTCGAGATCGTGATGAATCTGGCAAGCCCGGCGTCTCCACCTGAGTACCTGCGCCGCCCCATCGACACACTCGATGTGGGCAGCATCGGCACCCGCAACCTCTTGGAAATCGCCCGACAGGACCATGCTCGCTTCTTCCTGGCTTCGACGAGTGAGGTATACGGCGACCCGCTCGAGCATCCACAACGCGAGTCCTACTGCGGGAATGTCAACCCGATCGGCCCCAGAGCGGTGTATGACGAGGCGAAGCGATTCGGCGAGGCGCTCACCATGGCGTACCACCGCGAATATGGTGTGGAAGTTCGAATCGTGCGGATCTTCAACACCTACGGACCGCGCATGCAGCTCGACGACGGCCGTGTCGTCACCAACTTCGTCAGGCAGGCAATCGTCGGCGAGCCGTTGACGCTCTACGGCGACGGATCCCAGACACGGAGCTTCTGCTACGTCGACGACGAGGTCACCGGCTTGTTGGCTCTTCTCGACGGCGACGAGGTCGGCCCGGTGAACATCGGAAACCCCAATGAGATCACCGTCGCCGGGCTTGCGAGCCTGATCGTCGAACTCACGAACTCCACGAGCACCGTCGAGTTCCTGCCGCTGCCCTCGGATGACCCCAAGATTCGCCAGCCCGACATCACGATTGCCCGGGAACGACTGGGGTGGGAGCCGAGGGTCGACCTGCGAACCGGTCTGACGGCCATGATCGCCTATTGCCACGACGTTCTCGACGAATCCTGACTGCTTCTCTGCGAGAGGTCCCATCGCAGACAAGCACCGCATCTACACTCGGGCAGTGTGTGGTCTCAACGGGTGATCAGGGGTGTGCGCCCCGACTCGTTGGAAGTTCGGCGCGATGAGCTCCGCAAACTGTTCCGCCGGTCTCGTGAGACCGTACTCATCGCCGCGATCACGGGCGTCGCCACGGGTCTCCTCGTACGGGGCCTTGCCTATCTCGGGTACGCCATCTATCACCGACTGCTCGAATTGCCGTTGTGGTGCTTGGCGATTGCGCCGGCCGTGGGTTTGATGCTGTCAGCAATCGTGTTGCGACTTGTCGGCGGTGCGGGCGTCTCGTCGGCGACCGCTGACGAGTACCTCAGAGCGTTTCACGATCCAGCTCATCGGTTGAGGCCGCGGGCGGCTGTCGCTCGCATCTGCGCCTCGATCATCACCGTCGGCTCCGGGGGAGCGCTCGGCCTCGAGGGGCCTTCCCTCTATGGCGGCGCCACCTTGGGCGCTTCGATCCAGCGGCGGATTCCCGAGCGTTTCCGCTCGCAGGACCACCGGGTGCTCATGGTTGCAGGTGCAGCGGCGGGCGTCTCGGCGATCTTCAAGGCTCCGGCGACCGGTGCCATCTTTGCGTTGGAAGTGCCGTACCACGGCGACATGGCACGACGCATGCTGCTGCCTGCGTTGGTTGCCAGCGCATGCGGCTACTTGACCTTCGTGTCGCTCAGCAACACCAGGCCCGTGTTGAGCGTCGGGGTGTTCAGCGACTACAACTTTCAGCTGATCGATCTGTTCGGCGCGCTTCTCGTGGGGGCAACTTGTGCCGTGGGTGCCCGCCTGTTCGCGAAGATGATTCGGTTTGCCAAGACTCAGTCGACACGCCGGTGGCCACTGCGCACCCTTGCGTGTTCCGTGCTGCTGGTCGCATTGTTCTATGCGGTGTACTACCTGGCCGACGAGCCACTCACGGTCGGTTCGGGCTTGGACGTGTTTCGCGATTGGTTGTTCGTCGAAGCGGACATCGCCATCTGGTTGCTGGTGGTGGTGTTCGTAGCCCGGTGTCTCGCGTCAGCGATAGCGGTCGCCGGCGGGGGCGTTGGTGGCGTGTTCATTCCACTCGTCGTCGGCGGTGGGTTGATCGGGCGCGCGATCGGTGAGTTGGTGCATCCCGATCGAGTGGGGCTGTACACGTTGCTGGGTGTCGCCGCGTTTTTGGGGGCCGGGTATCGGGTGCCGTTGGCGGCAGTGATGTTCGTCGCAGAATCCACCGGGAGACCGAATTTCGTCGTGCCAGCGCTGTTTGCTGCGGTTGCAGCAGAGTTGGTGATGGGCGAGCAGTCGATCACTGCGTATCAACGAAGTCCCGGCAACGACTGAGAATCGACGCACCGGGTGGTGCCGACGCCTACATCCCAGGAATCTGATCGAAGACGTAGTTCTGGCGTTTCACTGCTCCCATGGTGGCGCTGGATGCCGCCGAGTACTGGTGCCCGGGGAACAACACCACGTCGTCATCGACCTGAGCCAGACGGCGCAAACTCTCCACCATGAGCGCCGGATCGCTGCCGGGGAGATCCGTGCGGCCGCAGCCATCGAGAAACAAGGTGTCGCCGCTGACGAGCCGCCGATCGACCATGAAGCACTGACTTCCGGGCGTATGGCCAGGCGTATGGACGAGCTGAATGTCGATGTGACCGACTGTCACGATGTCACCGGAAGCGTGGGATATGAGCTGCGGCTCGTCGACACCCGTGGTGCGCGTGATCCATGGCACTTCGTCAACGTGAACATGAATCGGGCAGTCGACGACCTCCAGGAGATCGGCGATGCCCGCAAGCGTGAAGCCAAAGATCGATCCACCGATGTGATCGGCGTGGTAGTGCGACGCGAGGGCTCCCACGACCGTCATGCCGTCTGAACCCACGATGTCGACCAAGGCAGCCGGGTCATAGGCCGGGTCGACCAGCACGCACTCACCGGTGTCTCGATCGCCAATCGCGTACACGAAGTTCACCATCTGCTGGGCGAACTGGTCGGTCTGCGCAAAGTCACGTCCCGAAAGAAGTTGACGGAAGTAGAAACGGTCTTCGGTGGGCGCGTTCACGCTCTGAGCGTACGCTGCGACGGCATGCGCCACCTGCTCGACCGTCTCGAACCCGGCCAGATCGTCGTCTATCGAGGGAACCGTGTCGCCCGTGTCAGCGAAGCTCTCGCCGAAGCGTTCCGCCCGGGTGACTCGGTGCTCGTCGACGGCGCGAGCGGCGCGTTGCTCCATGTGCCTGGAAACGTGCACGCCATCGTCGGTGCCGCAGTGGGTCGCGCTCGTGCCGCGTTCGATGCTCTCGCGAGCGTGTCCGACGAGTCGATCACCGCATTCTTCGAAGCGTTCGCAGCGCTGCTGGACGATGACGAGTCGTTCGCCCCGATTGTCGCCGCCAACCGCACCGACGTCGACCGTGCGCGGCAACGAGGTCGATCGACCACCCGCCTCGAGCTCACTGCGGAGATGCGGTCGTCCATGATCGACGGGCTGCGGGTGTGGGCCGCGATGGACGGTGGCCGCGATCGTCGAGAACGGTCGGTGCAACACCCGGACTGGTCGGTCACTGCGTGGCGGGCGCCGCTTGGCGTCGTTGGGTTCGTGTTCGAGGGTCGCCCAAATGTGTTCGCCGATGCCGCCGGTGTGTTGCGCACGGGCAATACCGTCGTGTTTCGTATCGGTTCAGACGCGCTTCGCACCGCAGAGGCAATCGTGGAACATGCGCTCGACCCGGCGCTGTCCGCCAGCGGGCTTCCCGCCGGAGCGGTGAGTCTGGTCGGATCCGCCGAGCACTCTGCGGGATGGGCGTTGTTCTCCGACGTTCGTCTCGGTCTAGCCGTTGCTCGCGGTTCCGGACCCGCCGTCGCCCAACTCGGTTCGGTGGCACGCCAGGCCGGTGTACCGGTGAGCCTGCACGGTACGGGTGGGGCGTGGATGATGGCTGCCGGCGACGCAGACGACAACCGGTTTGTCCGTGCCGTCGAGCATTCTCTCGATCGCAAAGTGTGCAATACGTTGAACGTCTGTTGTATCGAGCGTTCGGGTGCCCAACGGTTGGTGCCAGCGTTCATCGCAGCAGTTCGCGCAGCAGCCGCACGACGATCGGTCGGAGCGCGCATCCATGCCACCGAGGCGGCGCTGCAGGTTCTCGACGACGCGCTCCTGGCGGAGCGATCCATCGTCGCCCGGGCAGATGGCACACACGACGAGGCATTCATTTCGCACATCGATGTCGAAGGGCTGGGGCACGAATGGGAGTGGGAGGGTTCGCCGGAAGTGTCGCTGCACGTCGTCGACCACATCGACGAAGCAGTTGAGCTATGCAACCGGTACAGCCCGCATTTCGTGGTGTCGCTGATCAGCGCCTCATCGGCTGCGCATGAGCGGTTCTACGCCACCGTGGACGCACCGTTCGTCGGCGACGGCATGACCCGCTGGGTCGATGGGCAGTATGCCCTCGGTGCTCCCGAACTCGGGTTGTCGAACTGGGAGGGCGGCAGAATGCTGGGACGCGGTGGAATCCTGTCGGGAGACTCTGTGTACACGGTGCGTTATCGGGCAGAGATTGCCAACACAGATCTCCGGCGATAGCCCACGTGGTCGAGGCTGGTCTACAGCCAGACGCCGTTGACGTCGACGATGATGTGCACGTCGTCAAGGGTGTAGATGCACAGATCTCCCTCGGACGACAGCTTCACGAGGGTGCCGTTGGCGGTGGCGGGATCGGCGGGAGTGATGTTCACGTTCGACGACTCGGGCCGCACACCGCAGGGGTACGCCGTGAGGTAGGTGCCATTGCCCTGCGCTCCGGTCGCCGTGATGTTGGCTGACACGCCTTGGGCACCACTGGGCACGCCGCGAGTGCCGGCGATTCGGATTCGAGCGACCTGTCCCGCAGCAACCTTGTTCCCGCTGGTCACCGGGTTCAAGGAGTCGTACGGCGAGCGACTGTCGAACAGTCGAATCGGATCCAGCGGCTGGAAACTCAGGCCGCCTCTTGCGACGAAGTACCCGGTGAAGTCGATGATCAGGTCTGATTCGGTGAGGGTTTGGAAGCACACCGACCCGTTGTCTCCGACCGGAACCACCACGGAGTTCGGCCGGTAGGCACCAGCTTGATAGTTCACCGTGGAGAAGTCTGCGCCGGATGCCGACCCGCAGGGGTAGACCTGGACATAGCCGGCGCTGGTCGGTCTCACGGCCGTGACGTTCAGGGCAACAGCAGTTGCTCCCGATGGGGCATCACCACCGGCGATGACCAGCGAGCGTTCGGTGAGGGGTTGCATCATTCCCACGCCTGGATCGGCAGTGTTGAACAATCGCTTAGGCGTCACCGGCACGAAGCCGGAGCCGCCATGCTCGTTGAAGTATCCGTTCACGTCGATGACGATGTCGGTCGCCTTCAACGAATACAGGCAGAGGTCCCCGTCGCTCAATGGCACGATCGCCTGGTTCGCCAGTACATCATGGGCGCCGTAGCCGATCATGCTCACGACCGGGACTTCCGACGTGCAGTTGTAGGCGGTGAGAAAGCCGACGTCTCCGGGGTCCACCGCAACAAAGTTTGCACTCACTGCAGCGACGCTCGGGTCGGCGACCTTGATCCGAGTCACCGCATCAGCGGCGAGGCGCACTGCACCAGTTGACTGCCGGCTGTCGACGAGTCGGAACGGAACGGTGGGGGAGAACCTGGTGACTTTCGACGACGGAGTCGTATCCGCGAACACCGGAGGTGCTGCGGGAGGTGCTGCGGGAGGTGCTGCACTGAGCCCTCCGTCACGGTCGACGGTGAAGGTCCATGAGGCGAACCCTCCGTTGGACTCGACCGTGGCGGTGTACAGACCGTCGGCGAGAATATCTCGTGGCATCACGACCACAGCGTTGTCAGCATTCAAGATGGCCTGTGCAGTGGCGTTGCCACCGGTGTTACCGCCATGAAGTGTGCAGGTCTCAACGGGGCCATTCGGGCCCACCAGACTCGAGTTCGCAGCCCGTACGGTGCTGGGCATCATCGCAATGAGGGGAAGCCCAGCGGTGCCCGTCCAGCCGCACAACGTCACAGGATTGGGTGACTCGGTGATGAACCGGCTCAACGGCACGGTCGAACCGTTGCCAGGGAAGACGATGGGCTGTGACGGGCGGGGCATCGAGCTATTGAGACCTCGCAACACATCGAGGGTTGCGCCAGACTTCCAACGCAGGGTGGTCTCACTCTCGCACTCGCCGTAGGCCGTTGTCGTCAAGTTGGGCCGGAGGACGCCGATCGCATGAAATGGCCCTGTCATCCAGAGATCGATGTGACTCCTCGCATTGGCTGCGGTCGACCCGCTGACCGCCACGTTGCCGCTGTTGCCGGCCACGTCACCGCCAGCGGTGTACCCGGGTCGGCCGGGGATCTCGTCATGCGCAATATCGTTCAACAGCATGTAACACGAATGATTGACTGCTTCTTGAGCCCACGTGGCGTTGCCGACAACTGGGTTCAGATTGGACATCGCCCGGTAGGTGTTCACGATCTCCAGCCAGTCACCATCGTCGACGGCGCTCGCGGAGTTCGGGCTCGAAGCCAAGAGGGCTACCGATGCCAGTACCGAGACGGAGGCGAGCACCATTCGCCCCAAAACTCTTCGAGTGGAGGTGCCTGTTGCTGCATTCACGCCCTGGTTATCGGAACGTCGATCGGGACCTTGTGACATCTTGACGTAACGTTGCCGATTGCCCGAGGCCACCGCGGATTCGTGCCGCGCCCACTCGCTCTGTGGCCACAACTACGATTTCATCGTGGCATCCCGCCCGAGAGCGCTGTGGTGGGCGATTGCAGTCGTGGCGTGTGCGACATCGGCCTGCGCGACCCAGGTTGCATCGAACCCGAACATCGTTCGATCGAGAGATGTGCCATCTGCCACCGAAGTCTCGAGCCCGGTCACGAACGGCGGGACCGCCGTTGACGACGCCGACAGACACGCACACAGTGACGGCGATGCTGACGGCGAGGTCGCGGACTCGGTGGCAGAAGCGGCAGATGTTGGGGCCGGCTCGTCGACGAGTCGACCGATCGAAGTGTCACGCTCAACCTCGGCGGGCGACCCGAGACTCGACTATCTCGGCTCCTCAGACATCGACGTAGCTCATTACGAGGTCGAGCTCGCCTTCGGCAGCGACTTCCAGTTGTGCGGCACCGTGGCGATTTCCGGCGTCGTCGTGGTGGCAACCGATCAGCTCGCGTTCGATGCCGCAAATATCGACGTGAGAGAAGTAACAGTTGCCGGGTCGGGCGAAGTGCTGGCGATGTCACGGGCGTTCGAACTCGCGGACCGAGAGTTGTTGATTCCGCTGTCCCAAGCGTTGGATCGTTCCCAATCGTTCGTCGCAACGATCGACTTCTGTCATCAAGTGGCTGCGCAGGACGACTTCTTTTCTGCAGCTGGGCTGTTTCCCACTGATGAAGGCGTGTGGTCGGTCAACGAGCCAGACGGCGTCAGCACCTGGATGCCGGTCAGCGATCACCCCACCGACAAGGCCACCTGGTCGTTCGCCGTGACGGTTCCTCGAGGGCTCACGGCGATCACGAACGGCTCACTTGTCGATTCCACGAGCGGCCAATCCGGAGTCGACGGTCCCACGACCACATGGCGTTGGAACCAGGACGAGCCGATGGCGTCGTATCTGATCACGTTGCTCATCGGTGAATACACGCTGGTGAACGACGGGGAATCAGCAACCGGTGTGATCCTCGATCACGCAGTGTTGACCGAGAATGCCGATGCGCTGACTCCGTACCTCGATGTCACCGACGAACAACTCACGTTCTTCGGCGAGCTGTTCGGGCCCTACCCGTTCGATCGGTACGGGCTGGCGCTCTCCGACTCGGTGAGTGGGCTGGCGATGGAAACCCAGGGGCTCTCGTTGTTCAGCATCAGCGACCTCGACGGCTCCCTCGGATACCTCCAGCACCTGCTGCTCGCACACGAGCTCACACATCAATGGTTCGGTAATGCGGTGTCTCCTGCGACATGGGATGACATCTGGCTCAATGAGGGTCTTGCGACATACGGGGAATGGCTGTGGCTCGACGCGCAGGGTTTACAGAACCTGGAATCTGCCGCAAGCCGCGCTGTGATGTCGAATGGGAATGGCGGTTCGGTGTACGCACCCGATGAACTCTTCGGCAACGTCGTGTATCAGGGTGGTGCGGCGGCGATCCATGCGATCCGTCGATCGGTTGGCGACGAGGCGTTCTTCCGGGGGATCCGTGCATGGATCTCCAACTACCTCGATTCGGCAGCGACGACCGATCAGTTTCAAGACGTGATGGAGCAGGCCAGCGGGCTCGATCTCGACGCCGTGTTTGCGGCCTGGGTGTACGCGGCCGGCCAACCCGATACGTTCCCAACCTCGGACCTGTGAGTTCCACTCAGGGGCGTGAGGTTCACGTCAGCGTAAGACTGAGTCGATAGGGGTCCTGTTCGACATGGCAAGTTTTCCTCCTCCATCGACCGCCCCAGCCGGTTGGTATCCCGATCCGAGCGGTCAGGGTCTGTGCTATTTCGATGGCACCGGATGGACCCGGCTCGGTGCACCGCCACTCGCTGTGCCCCACCCGACGTTGCCGTTGCCGGCGGCAGTCGGTGCGCTCGTCGTGCTTGCCGCGTCTCTCCTGATCTCGCGGCTCGTCGGCGCCTCGGTCGATGGCGTCGATGCGCCCGAGTGGGTATTCCTCGCCCTGTCTGCAGCCGTTGGTTACGGCCCATCGCTCGGTTGGTTCTGGTACGTCCGGCGGAGGTGGGCGGACGACAACGCGCGTCGCACCGGATGGCAGTTCAAACCCATCGACCTTGCATGGGGTCCAGTCACCTGGCTCACGGCGATCGTGGCCCAGGCAGCGGTGGCGGCGATCGTGCTGGGGTTCGACATTCCGCTCACCAGCAATGTCGAAGACGTCGCAGGGGGCGAGATCACGACCACGTACATCGTCGGCATCGTGCTGACTGCCGTCGTGGCCGCGCCGTTGGTGGAAGAACTGGTCTTCCGCGGCATCATCTTGCGTGGCTTGATCGGTCGCCTCGGAGCGATCGCCACCATCATGCTGCAAGGCATCCTGTTCGGTGTCGCCCACGTGGACCCCGCGCGTGGAGCCGGGAACATCGGGCTCCTCATGGTGCTGTCTGCGATCGGAATGGTTCTCGGCACCACTGCGTTTCTCACCCGGCGAATTGGTGCGGGCGTGATTGCGCATGCGATCTTGAATGGCGTCGTCGTCACCCTCACGCTGACCGGCGTGACCGAACGGCTCAACCACCGGTTCGACGAGCCGCTCGACTCCCTTGTCGTGGCAATGGTGCCAGAGGTAGCCGACCTGCTACCGCTCGAGCAGTTGATTGTCGATGAGGCGCACCTCGCCGAACCACGCAGCGACCAGGATCACGCCGCCATGGGTCGCATCATCGATTGATTCGAGGGTGACGGGGTCGACGAGTTCGACGTATTCGATGTGAGCTCCGGACGACGAAGCGATCATGTCGGCGGCCGCCTTCGTGAGTACGGCGGAGCGACGCTCGCCTGCGGCCCACGCAGCATGACAATGGGCGAGTGCGTGCGAGATCACCACTGCCTGGGCGCGGTCGTGTTGGGTGAGGCGCAGGTTTCGGCTCGACAACGCCAAACCGTCGGGTTCACGAATGATGGGTGCGCCGACGATCTCGATGCCGAGATCGAAGTCGCTGACCATCTGTCGAATGATCGCTAGCTGCTGATAATCCTTCTGACCGAATAGTGCGATGTCTGGCTGTGTGGCTGCGAACAGCTTGAGGACGACCGTGGTGACGCCCCGGAAGTGGCCCGGCCGCATCGGCCCTTCGAGGCGGGCTGCGAGGTCCCCAGGTTCCACGTGGGTTTGGAAGCCCGAGGGATACATGGCTGCTGCGGTGGGCGCATACACGGCGTCGACTCCGGCCTCGCGACACACCGACAAGTCGTCGTCGAGCGGACGTGGGTAGGCAGTGAAGTCAGTTGTCTGATTGAACTGCAACGGGTTGACGAAGATCGTCACCACGACCCGATCAGCCTCGGCCTTGCCACGAGCCACGAGGGCCAGGTGCCCGGCATGCAGCGCCCCCATCGTGGGCACCACCGCAATGGTCTCTGGCCGGGAACGAACGCTGGCTGACCACGCGCTGGCTGCGCTCGGCGTGGTGAGCACATCCATCGGGGTCGACACTAGGTGCGTCGGGTCCGCGGAGTGAAGGCCGATGGGCACAGGTCGCGATACGCCGGACGGGTCGAAATGGTTGACGCACTGAGCACGGCGTCGGTGCACGCGGCGCCAAACACATCGGCTGCGGCGGCGAACAACGTGCTCAGGAGCGCGGCGCGAGATGCTCCTGAACGCGGCTGATCGTCGGTTTCGCTCGTCACGAACGGAACGCTGGAGGTCGACAACGCGAACACGGTGTCGCCGTCCATCATCAAGTGCGCCGGACGAATCGCCCGGGCGAGGCCATCGTGAGCGGACATCGCGAGCCGGCCGGCCTCGGCACGGGTGATGTCGGCATCAGTGCACACCACCCCAATCGTGGTGTTCAGCGAAGGTGTCGGCCGCACGACGGCAGCGGCCAATATTGCCCGTTCGGAACTGCTGGGCCGACGGAGTTCCACCGGCGACAACCAGGGGAGGCAAGTGTCGGGGTCGATCACCGCGCCGATCGAGTTCACGACCGCCAGTGCGGAAACGGTTACGGAGCGACCAGCAAGCCCGAGCGACAGGGACGCCATGCCCACACCGCCCTGCAGGCCGCCTGCAACGGCTCCGGTGCCAGCACCGACGCTGCCCCGCTGAATTCGTCGGGAACGAGCGGCGGCCACTGCCCGAGCGCCGAAGGACGCATCAGGACGATTGCTGAACCGGCCGCCTCGCCCGAGATCGAAGATGACCGCGGTCGGCACTACCGGCACGACCTCGTTGGTGGCGGGGCCGACGCGCACCCCGAGTCCGCGCGCTTCGAGAAACGCCATCACGCCGTCTGCTGCGCTGAGACCATACGCACTGCCCCCGGTGAGGCACACGGCATGGATTCGATCGACGACATTTCGGTGGTCGAGTGCATCAGTCTCGCGAGTTCCTGGCCCGCCGCCGCGCACGTCGACCGCTGCGACAGCACCCGATGGCACGAACACAACGGTGGTGCCGGTTTGCCACCCGGTCGAACGGCGCTGTGCGTGGCCGACTCGCACTCCCGCCACGTCGGCAAGCGTCCCGCCGGTCGGAACCAGATTCGTTCTCGTCATGACTGCTGACCGTATCGAACCAGTCGGTAGCGTGCGGGCCCATGAGCGGCGCCGCGGCCAGATTTCAGCGAGCGCTGCAGGCAGCGTTGGTGTCGGCCCACGATGCAGTCGTGCGGGCTGCCTCCATCGGCCCGGGAACGAAGCAGGCTGACCGATTCCGGGCGTTCGGAGCGGGTTCCATGATCCGGTTCCCACAAGTGGCCGTGATGAACGAGAGCCACATAGAGATCGGCGCGAACACGATGATCGGCCAGAACATCACCTTGTCGGCCGGCACGATCCCGAATCAGGAGGGGATGCCGGACTGCGTGGTGAAGATCGGCGACCGCTGCCTGATCGGTCAGGGCTCAGGGATCGTCGGGCACCTCTCGATCGAGATCGGAGACGACGTCATGACCGGCCATCTGGTGTATATCACCGATCAGAACCACGGTTTCGAAGACATCAAGGTGCCGATCCGGGAGCAATGGGGATCAAATCGGGCAGTGCGAATCGGGTCAGGCTCGTGGATCGGTCACGGCGCAGTGATTCTGCCGGGCGCGTCCATCGGCCGGAATGTGGTGATCGGCGCCAACAGCGTGGTCACCGGATCGATCCCCGACTACAGCGTGGCCGCCGGGGCTCCCGCCAAGGTGATCAGAACCGTCGGTGCCTGAAGCGCCGACAGGTCACTAGCTCGACAGGTCACTAGCTCGACAGGTCACTAGCTCGACAGGTCACTGGGTGGCGAGCACGACGGCATCGAGTTGTCTCCGGCGAACGTGGCAACTTTTTCGGAAATCGGAATCGTGATGGCCGTCTCGTAGAACGGCAGGTTGACGCCAGATGCACGCAACTCGTTCGCATACGTGCGGCGATCTTCGATGAAGATCCGATAGTCGGCTTCCCAGAGCGGCACGATCTCGATGCCCTTTGGATCCGTAGGCGACACAGCAACCACGTCGCTCAGCATCGCCTCCAAGATGTCGGTCGCGCGATCGACGACGTCCGCTCGTTCGGCGATGAGGTCCGGGCCGGCTTCGTCGAGCTCACGAAAATCCGACAGTGCCGTTCGCTCAATGGTTGCAGCAGCACAGATCGATTCTGCTCGCTCTGCCCACTCCCGGTCCTCGATCCGATTGATCGCTTCTTTCGAAGCGAAGAACAACGCCCATGTCCAGAAGGCGATGAACAACGCTGCGCCGACTAGCGCCAACAGCCGCAGGACCAATCGACGACCGCCTCGCGCTGGGACGTCGTCATCGAGCACGTTGGTGTGACTGGGAGGTCGATGGGCGGTCTGGCTCACGGCCGTTCCATCTCCAGACCGAACGGGAACGGTCCGAACACGTCGCTGGCCGCGGTGCACGTGGTCGCACCCAGTCGGTTGGTGGTGACCGCCTTCCACTCTGTGATTTCATCGGGCCCGACCGAATCGATGACCACCGGAACCGCAGCGCGCCCGTCACGTGCCGTGGTGCTTTCGCCAGCCTGCAAGCGGATGTCGACGAAGACGGTGAACTCGGCAGCCTTGCTGGACCGGTTGGTCAGGGTTCCCGTCACGGTGACGGCCGAGCGATCGATCCTGCATCCGGTGACTTCAGCGCTGTTGGCCTCGGGCTCGATGAAGTCGGTGACTTCGATCAGTGTGACGACGCTGAGCCACACACCGAGGATGGACAGGCCGAGAGCTATCGCTCCCAACACCGTTCCTGCGACAGCCTTGCTCCGCCCGGGCACCCCGACCGCCGATCGCCGGATGCCGCGAATACCGAACACCAGGGCCAGGATCGCCAAGACGATCCCGCCGACGACCAGGAATGGAATCCAGGCAATGAGCACGGCGATGATGCCGCACACCATGGCGGCGGTCGCTCCACCGCCGCCCGAGTTGCCGCCAATTCCGCCGGCGGGACCGAACTGTTGTGGCGTCACGCCAGGGCCGTATCCAGGCGTCGTGCCCAGCGGGTCCACTCTGCGTTGGCCGGCATCGGCGACATCTGCGGTCCACGATTGCCCGTTGAAGTATCGGTGCTCGTGGCGTCCGAGTGGATCGGGAAACCACCCCGCCGGTGTCGGGTTCGGAGCGTCGTTCACAATCGGGCAGAGTACCGGCGTCTCGATCGGCTTTCGGTCACACCATCTCCACCGCGTCAGTTTTCCGTCCTGCGTCACTTCTGTCCGGCGTCACTTTCCATGTCGTGCAAATAGGCTCGCAAGCGTGATGCGCATCACGCCCACCCGATATCAACTGGTCACCGTTGCGGCGTTGTGGGCGTTGGCGGCCATCATCGTCACGGGCTCAGCCGTACGGCTCACCGACAGCGGTCTCGGTTGTGACGATTGGCCGAACTGTTCGAGCACCAAGCTGATCGATGTCTCATCGAGACACGCCGCCATCGAGCAGATCAACCGGTTCTTCACCGGAGTCGTCGGAATCGCGGTCATCGTTGCTGTGTTGGCGTCGTTGTGGCGCCGGCCCAGACGCCGAGACCTGACCCGCCTCTCGCTCTGGCTCGTGGTGGGCGTCGTCGCGAACGCAGTGCTCGGCGGCATCTCGGTGCTGGTCGACCTGCACCCACTGGCGGTACAGGGCCACATGCTGCTCTCCATGGCGCTCATCGTCGTCGGCACCCTTCTGGTTCGGCGCGCCGGCGAGCCCGACGGCGTGCCGCTCGTTCGAGTCGTCAGCGAGCCCACGCGGCGACTCGTGATCGGTCACTTCGTATTGAGCTGTGTCGCAATCGTCACCGGCACGTGGGTCACCGGGGCGGGGCCGCACGCGGGGGATGCGGACGCCGCCCGGCTCGACGTGGCGATCCGCACGGTTGCTCAGATCCACGGCACCACAGTGATGGCGACGCTGGCGCTCTCGGTGGCAATCGCCCTGCGAGTTCGAAAGCGTCGGCAGGACAAGACAGCGCTGACGACACCCCTGTCGACGTGGATGTTCCTCGGCTCACTGCAGGCGGTCGTTGGTTACGTGCAGTACTTCAACGACATTCCGGCGCTGCTGGTTGGCGTTCACATCGCTGGGGCGACTGCCGTGATGTTCGCCTCGACACAACTGGTCTTGGCAACCTCTGCCCCCGAGCTCGTGACCAGTTCACCAGGAAGCAGCTCGTCAGGGGACTCGGAACCAGCAGTTGGCGCTGCGTTCGCCACATGACCGACCCGTGGAAACTGCTCGGCCTCGACCCAAGCGCCACGGAAGCGGATGTCGGCGAGACTCGTCGTCGCCTCGCCCGGGAGAGCCACCCTGACCTCGGGGGTGACGTCGCCGCGATGCAGGCCATCAATGCTGCGGCGGATCAGGTGATCGCGTTGTTGCGTGCCGGCACCGCACCGACCAGCGCGCTCCGCACAGACACTCAACCGCAGCGACGCGGTTCTCGTCATCAAGGCGAGCCCCGGGGGCAGCCGTGGCGCGACTCCACCGCCACCGACCACCCGAGCTTCACGATCGAGGCGCTCCCGGTCGATGCCTTTGAAGCGCTCGTGCTCGTCGCATCGGAGCTGGGCACCATGGTGGACGACGACCAGCCATATCGATTGGAGTTCAGGCTCGATGATGACCTGCACGCGTGGTGCGAGGTGACGCTGGTTCCTGACGCCGGTGCCACGACTGCGAGTGTTGCAGTAACGGCCGAGCCTGGGTACCCGCGTCCCACGGTCGATCAGATTCGAGATCTCCTGGTCGAAGGTCTCAACCGCCTGGACTGGACTGACGGCCCGAACCAACCGCCGCCTTGAACAACCGGTCACGTACGGCGTGACCGACGCCCTCGGCGCGGGGTAACACCACCACCAGCACATCGATGCCTTCGCTGTCTGCGGCCCTCAGGTCGCTGTACAACTCGAACGCGGCGTGCACCGCATCGTCTGTTCGGTCAAGCACGCGCACCCGCTTGCCGAGCGCGAGATACGTATCGGCAACGAGCCGGGCCGCGCTCGGCGTGTCGGCGAGCGCTACCACGCACGCAGGTGCATAGTGACCGGACAACATGCCACTTGTCCTGCTCGGCCCCGAGGCGTCGTGGACGTCCACGCTCAAGATCAAAGAAATGGCGGCTGCGTCGATGGCCCCAGCACGCAATACCTGCGGTGGCCAGGCAGCCAGGTCCACGATGGTGCTCTCCAAGCCAACAGCACTGCGTCCGCCATCGAACACGACGTCCCGCTGCGCGTCGAGCAGCGTGCCCAAGTCGGCAACGGCATGCTCGGCTGTGGTTGGGCTCACGTGGCCATACCGATTGGCCGACGGCATGGCCAGGCCGCCTCCGAATGCTCCCAGGATTTGCTGCGCGTCCGGATGAGCCGGAACGCGAATACCGACAGTGGAACGACCGCCTGTGACAGCGTCGAGCGCCCGCGCCCCACGCGGCACCAGAACGGTGAGCGGGCCGGGCCAACACGTGGCTGCCAGCCGATCGACAGCCCGGATCACGTGTGGCTCAGCGGACGAGTCGATCCAGCCGTCGTGAATGTTCTCCGGGCCAGCGAGGTGGACGATCAGCGGATGGCTGGAAGGGCGCCCTTTCACCTCGAAGATCCGAGTTACTGCGTCGATGCGCTCGGCGTCAGCCGCCAGGCCGTACACCGTCTCTGTGGGTATGGCAGCCAACCCTCCGGCACGAAGACGCTCCACGGTGAACTCGACGTCGGTGGTGACGAGCCCATCGAACGACGGGTCTCGGTCAGCCGAAGCACGTGAACTGCTCGGGTGGTCAGGAGGGGACGGCATCGAGGAATTCGAGCGCAGCATCGATGAAGTCGAACGATTCCGGTGTGGCGAAGTGATCGGTTCGCCGCAACTCGACATACCGGGCGTTGGGAAGCGCATCGACCAGTTGATCGGCGGGAAGCACGAAGTCACGGTCGCCAACCGCCACCAGCACCGGGCACGTGATCGCAGAAAGACCTTCGGTCGTGATCGGGGTGCCACCAGGGGATCGCATCGCGGCTGCGAGAGCGACGGGATCGTTCCCCGGTTGGGCGGCGTACTGCGCGAACAACCGTGCCTGATTGTCGTCTGACTCCCGATGGTGCGCAGCACCGTCGCCTTCGATGGCAGCGAGGATGCGGTCGCGGGCGTCTTCGTCGCGCTCGAACACATTCCGACCAATCCCCGCCAGGACAATTCGGTGAAACCGCTGCGGGTGCGCCATTGCAGCCCGAAGCAGGGTCAAGGCACCCATGGAGAAACCAATCGCGTCAACGGGCTCGTCGGGGAGCGCCTCGATGATGCGGGCCGTGAGGTCGGCGTACTCCTCGGGGTCGTGTGGTTTTGGCGCCTCCCCATGCCCGAGCAGGTCGACTCCGATGACGGTGCGGCCGGCGTCGGCGAGCAACTCGGTGAATCCTGTTTGCTGCCAAGTGGTGGCGAAGGAGCCTCCCCACCCGTGCACGAGCATGACCGGAGGATTCGCTCGATCTCGTGGGACAGTCGTATCTGGCATGGCATCAGCGTACGCGACGATCGGCTGCCGTTATCCTGTGGGCCGCTTTCGAGGAGACTCCCATGAAGACACTGTCATGAAGATGCTGCACAACAACATCACGCACGATCTGACGTATCAAGACGTCTACATGGTGCCCAACCGCTCGGCCGTCCGCTCGCGCCTCGACGTCGACCTCACCACCCCAGATGGTGTGGGAACCACCATCCCGGTGGTCGTCGCCAACATGACTGCGGTCGCCGGACGGCGAATGGCCGAAGTGGTCGCTCGCCGTGGCGGCATCGCCGTGTTGCCCCAAGACATTCCGTCCGACGTCACTTGCGAGGTGATCGCCTGGGTGAAGATGCGTCACCCGTTCTTCGAGACCCCGATCAAGCTGTCGCCCAACGACACCATCGGCGAGGCGCTCAGTCTCATCCACAAGCGCGCACACGGCGCAGTGGTCGTCGTCGACGGTGGCGATCGGCCGGTCGGTGTGTTCACCGAAGACGATGCGGCCGGGTTCGATCGTTTCACACAACTGCAGCACGTGATGTCGCCACATCCGGACACCCTCGCTTCCGATGTCACTCCCGAAGACGCCTTCGCTCGGTTGCACGGCGCCCGACGGCATCTGGCTCCAGTGGTCGACGATGCCGGCAGGCTGCTTGGTGTGCTCACGAGCAAGGGCGCGCTCCGGTCGACCATCTACCGTCCGGCGGTCGATGAAGACGGGCGGTTACGCATCGCCGTGGCGATCGGTGTCAACGCTGACCCGGTGGCGCGAGCCAAAGAGGTGGTTGCGGCGGGGGCTGACGTGTTGGTGGTGGACACCGCCCACGGTCATCAAGACACCATGCTCGAAGTCGTGGCTGCCGTGCGGGCCGCGTGCCCGAACACCCCGCTCGTGGCGGGCAACGTAGTCACCGCCGCTGGCACCCGCGACCTCATCGATGCTGGGGCGGACGTCGTGAAAGTGGGGGTCGGCCCCGGTGCCATGTGCACGACTCGCTTGATGACCGGTGTCGGTCGTCCACAGTTCACCGCGGTGGTCGACTGCTCGGAGGAGGCAGCTCGGTTGGGGAAGCACGTATGGGCTGACGGCGGTGTGCGATTTCCTCGCGATGTTGCGCTGGCGCTGGCCGGGGGAGCGGCCAATGTGATGATCGGCTCGTGGTTGGCCGGTACTCACGAGTCAGCCGCAGATGGTCTGCGGGACCCTGACGGACGCTTGTACAAGGAAAGTTTCGGGATGGCTTCGAACCGGGCCGTGAAGAGCCGTACCCGCGCCGACGATCTGCTTGCGAGGGCTCGAAAGGAACTGTTCGAAGAGGGCATCAGCACCTCGCGGATGTACCTTGACCCGGTGCGGCCGGGCGTGGAAGACATCATCGACCAGATTGTCGCCGGCGTCCGATCTGCCGCGACCTACGCCGGGGCGGCGACGATTCCAGAGTTCCACGAACGTGCGGTCGTGGGAGTGCAGAGCCAAGCGGGTTACGAAGAAGGTCGGCCGCTGGGGACGAACTGGTGACGCTGGTGATCGCCATCGACGGGCCCGCCGGTGCCGGAAAGAGCACGATCGGGCGGGCGCTCGCCGATCGGCTCGAACTGGCCTACCTCGACACCGGTGCGATGTACCGAGCAATGACGTTCGCGGCGCTGCAACGCGGGGTCTGTGAGCAAGACCTCGATGACGTCGCGGCCATGGCCCCAACGGTGCTGATCGACCTGACCGATGACACGGTCACCGTCGATGGCATCGATGCGACCAGCTCGATTCGTGGTCGCGAAGTCACCGAAGCCGTGTCGCAGATTTCCGCCAACACGGTGGTGCGCGAGGTGCTGGTGGACCGTCAGCGAGCATGGGTTGCCGAACATGGCGGAGCCGTGGTGGAGGGCAGAGACATTGCGTCGGTGGTCTTCCCCGACGCCGCGCTCAAGTTGTACATCACGGCGTCGCCCCGAGTTCGTGCCGAGCGCCGTGTTGCGGAGGTCGGCGGTGACGTGGGCGAGATGGAAGCGTCGATCATCGAGCGCGACCGCAAAGACTCCACTCGGGCAGACAGCCCGCTCACTGCTGTGCCCGATGCGATCACGGTCGACACCACGGGGCTGTCGGTCGACGATGTGCTCGACCACATCGTGGCGATGCTGCCGTGAGCAAGCCCACCACCACTCTCGCAGGAAACGGGCTCGGCAGTCGCGTCTTCTACGTCGTCGCCCACTTTTTCGTGACGGGCTTCACCAGGCTGTACACCCGCACCACGTTCAACGGGCGCGAACACATTCCGAAGACTGGCCCGTTCGTACTCGCGCCCGTTCACCGTTCCTACGTCGACACACCGATCGCTGGTTCGATCACGCGTCGCAGACTGCGCTTCATGGGTAAAGACTCCATGTGGAACAATCCCATCGCAGGTCGCATCTTCTCGGGGCTCGGGGCATTTCCCGTGTCGCGTGGCACGGCCGATCGCGAAGCGCTGAAGCGATCCATCGAGGTGCTCGCGAACGGCGATGGCCTCGTGTTGTTTCCAGAAGGCGAACGCAAGCAAGGACCGATCGTTCAGCCGCTCTTCGAAGGTGCGGTGTACATCGCCATCAAAGCTGGTGCTCCCATCATCCCGGTGGGCATCGGGGGATCAGAGCGGGTGATGCCCAGGAACGCCAAGTTCGTCTTCCCACGCAAGGTGCACATCGAGATCGGTCCACCGATTCCTCCCCCGGTATCGCCCGACGGACGTCGAATCGGTCGCGAGGCGTATCGGGAGCACTCCGATGTATTGCACGCGGAACTGCAGCGACTGTTCGACCTCGCTATGCAACGAGTGCCGTGGAGCTACCCCTCGCAGGTAGGCGGGGGAGACGACGTGCACACAGGCATGCAGGACGGGATCTGACCTCAGCCCGAAGGCGCTACGAGTGGGCGAAGAACGTGGTGAGCGCCGACGTCAACGCGACCGGATCCTGCGTGCCGCACAGCTCGCGGGCCGAATGCATCGAGAGCTGAGGGATACCGACGTCGACGGTGTCGATACCGAGGCGCGTGGCAGTGAGCGGACCTATCGTCGAACCGCACGGCATGTTGTTGCGAGAAACGAACGTTTGGAACGCCACTCCAGCGGCGTTGCACGAACGGATGAAACGCGCTGCAGTGGCGGACGATGTGGCATAGCGCTGGTTGGCGTTGATCTTGATGGCAGGGCCGGCATTCACCATCGGCGCATGTTCGCCATCGTGGCGGTCGGCATAGTTCGGGTGGATCGCATGCGCGTTGTCGGCCGAGACGCACGCCGAGTTGCCGAGCGCCGCAAGAAACGCGCCGCGATCTCCGCCGCGTGCCAGGACGAGTCGCTCCATCAGATGTTCGAGCAGTGGTCCAGAAGCCCCCGTGGTGGAAGCAGATCCCACTTCCTCGTGGTCATTGAGCACGATCATCGCGGTGTGTTCCGCCTTTGTCGCCGCGATCAACGCGGTGGTGGCGGACCAACACGACAGCTGATTGTCCAGACGTCCTGACGCCAGCAGCGACGAATCACCGCCCAGCACGGCGGAGGGTTGCACGTCGTACAGACACAGGTCCCACAGGGCCGGAACTTCTACGAGTTGGGCCTCGTCCGCCAGCCAGTGAGCGAACCCGCCGTCCTGAGCGTCGCCGAGTCCCCACACAGGGCGCAGGTGCAGCTGACGATCGAGCGTGAGGGCTTCGTTCACCGTTCGGTCGAGGTGAACAGCGAGTTGGGGTATTCGAGCGATCGGCCGAGCGATGTTGACCAACGTGTGGGTTCCCTCGACGCTGGTCACTCGGCCCGCGACGCCGAGATCCCGGTCGAGCCACGAGTTGTTGAGGATGCCGCCGTACACCTCGACGTTCAGGGTTTTCCAACCGAACCGCAACGATTCGGGGTTGGGCTTCACGCGAAAGCCGGGCGAGTCGGTGTGCGCCCCGGTGATCATGAACCCGGACGTCGGTGGCACCGCCGTCGCGTTCTTCCACGCGATCAGTGCCCCGTCGCGAACGATGAAACCGTCGTTGGGAATCGTTCGGGCGTCGCCCCCGGCTTCACACTCCGCGAGTCCTGCAGCTTCGAGCCGCGACGCTACGGTCGCGGCGACATGGAACGCCGACGGTGAGCCATCGAGAAAGGTCTGTAGGTCGTCGATGTCAGCACTCATAGGGGTTAGTTGACCACGCATGGGCCGCTGAACCGCAACTTTCGAGGGAGCGACTGATGTGATTGCGCAAGGAAGCGTCTCCGATGAGGTATGAAGGTGGCCTATGACCAGGCGTACCAAGATCGTCGCAACCATCGGACCCGCAAGCGACGAGCCCGACGCTCTCGAGCGGCTGCTGCGATCAGGCGTCGACGTCGTTCGTCTGAACCTCAGTCACGGGCCGATCGACGGGCATCTCGCGCGACTCACCCGTGTTCGGATCGCCGCCCGCCAGGCAGGACGCACGGTGGCCGTCCTGGCCGACTTGCCCGGCCCCAAAGTTCGGTGTGGCAAGTTTCCCGACGGTGGTGTGCAGATCGTGGGGGGCTCCACGGCGGTGTTGCGAGCAGGCAATGAACCCAGCACACCGACGGCGATCAACATCGATTATCCGACATTGCTCGACGACCTCACCGTCGACGATCGTGTGATTCTCGGTGACGGCGCGATCAGCTTGCGGGTCACCTCGATCGAGTCCGATCACGCAGTGGCTGTCGTCGAAACCGGTGGCCTCACGCAGGGTCGTCCAGGCGCGCACCTCCCTTCGGAACGCTTGCGCCTCACCACACCCACCGACATCGACCTCGAACTCGCTGAGGCGGTGGCGGCGGCGGGCGTCGAGTTCATCGCGGTGTCGTTCGTGCGCGCGGGAGCTGACCTCGACAAGGTGCGGGCCGTCGTTGGTGACCGTGCCGAACTCGTCGCCAAGATCGAGACCAGTGCGTCGCTCGTGAACCTCAACGAGATCATCGAAGCCTCCGACGCCATCATGGTTGCTCGCGGCGACTTGGGAATCGATTGCCCCCTCGAAGACGTCCCCCACCTCCAGAAGATGATCGTCCGAAGCTGCGTCGCATACGGCATTCCAGTGATCACTGCCACCCAGATGCTCGAGTCGATGATCACGTCGCCCACGCCCACTCGAGCAGAAGTGACCGATGTGGCCAACGCAGTGTTCGACGGCACCGATGCCCTCATGTTGTCGGGCGAAACGGCTGTTGGTCACGATCCGGCGCTCACGGTCGCGACCATGAGTTCCATCGCCGAGCGGGCCGAGGTCGAAGCCAGCTACCGCCAGTGGGCGGCCAAACTCGGGCGCGTTCAGCGCGAGAACTGGGACTCCTGGAGCGACCGCATCACCGCCGCACTCACCCACGCTGCCATCCAGGCAGCTGATGACGTCGGGGCCACCGCGATTCTGTGTTGTACCAGCAGTGGCCGATCCGCCAAGGCCATCGCCAGATTCCGTCCGCGGGCGAAGTTGATCGCACTGTCGCCATTGCAACGCACCGTCAATGCCCTCGCTCTCAGCTGGGGCGTGGATTCCATTGCGGTCGCAGTACACGCTACGACCGACGAGATCGTGTGGCACGCCGTCGAGACGGCGGTGCACTTCGGACGAATCGACAGCGGCGACACCGTCATCGTCCTGGCGGGCTCGCCGGACCGCGCGAAGGGCACCGCTGCCGACGTACTCCGCATCGTGCAGGTCCAGTGACCACCCACCACAACGGGCTGATCTGGAGCGCCACGAGTGGCTCGGCCGACGCCCGCCGAATCGTGCTCGTGCATGGCTCGCTCGACCGATCCGCCGGTCTGTTGAAGTTGAGTCGTCGTCTCGACCAGCATTTTCAGGTCACCAGATACGACCGGCGCGGGTACGGACAGTCGGTGCCATGCGACGGCCCGTTCGACATCGACGCTCAGGTCGCCGACCTGGTCGAAGTGGTCGAAGCCGGCACGACCCCGTGCACCCTCGTCGCCCACAGCTTCGGCGGCAATGTGGCGTTGGCCTCGGCGGAGCGACATCCGGAGCTGGTCGACGCAGTCGTCACGTACGAATCTCCGATGTCATGGCTGCCCACGTGGCCCGGCATGTCGACACAGTTGGCCTCACACGGGTGGAGCGCCGACCCAGAAGCTGGCGCCGAGGCGTTCCTGCGACGAATGATCGGAAATGACCGGTGGGAGCGCTTGCCGTCGTCTACGAAGCTAGCGCGCCGATCCGAGGGTCCGGCGCTCGTCGGTGAGTTGGCTGCACTGCGTCTGTCGGCACCGTGGACTGCCGAAGGCATTCGGGTACCTGTCCTCGTTCTGGTCGGCGAATTCGCCGCTGAACACCATCGGGAGGGCATGCACGCCCTGGCTGAACAACTGCCAGATGGCCGATTGGTGACCATTCCTGGAGCACGACATTTCGGACCGAACTCGCATCCGGATGAGGTCGCTGCTGAGGTGCTCCGTTTCCTCAGCGTTCGGGAAACAGCTGCTTCGGCTGGTGGTTTGCCCCCCGACTGAGGAGCAGTGTGGTCACGGCGACCCCGATGGCGCCCATGGTCATCAGCAGCGAGGCACCGAACCCGAACTCGTCGTACAACAGTCCGGTGGCGACGACCGCAGCCGACCGGGCGACCGTTGCAAAGGCGTTGCTCACACCGATGGCCTTGCCGCGGGCGGCGGGAGCCGCCTCGGTCACGAGCGTCAAGGACGACACGAACCCATATTCGAATCCGGACATCGCAAGGATGAGGCCGGCCACGGCCATGGGGAACGAGTCGCCTGAAACGGCCATGGTTGCACTGCCCAGACTGAAGACGGACAACCCGTACAGGACCGAACGGCGCGTGCCGACCCGGTCCGAAATCGACGCAACCGTTGTGGATGAGATGAGTTCCGCAGCCCCAAGACCAGCCGACACCAAGCCCAACGTCGTCGTGGACGCATCGAACGTGTCGGCCAGCCACGACCCTGAAATGACGAACAGGCCGATACCTCCGGCAGCAATTGCAGCCGCGGCGACCATGGGCAAGTACGCCGAACCAGGCAGGCGGTGAGGCTCGGCCCCAGGCTCAAAACTGGGTCGGCTCACATCTCGAGGCACAGCCCGATGAACGATCAACGCTGAAACCGTCGCCCCAGCCGCCAGACCGAGGTACGCCCCGCGCCAGCCGAATGCCCAAAGGAGCGCAGCCATGACGGGGGCGCCTACCAACAGCGCCAGCGCCCAAGACGTCTCGAGAATTCCGATGGCGCGGCCTCTCGTCTCGAACGGAACTCGGTGGCTGATCCACGTGTGCGCAGCCACCGTGAGATTGCCGACACCGATGACGACCAGACCGAACGACAGGGCGAACGCGGTCACGTTCCCCGCCAGCGCCACCAACGAACTGATCGCAACAGCCCACAGCCCCAGCAAGACCATTCGTCGCTCGTGCCCGCGATCGATGTAACGGCCCGTCGCTGCTGTACTGAGCCCCAAGAGTTCGGTGGATCCCATGATCGACGTCATCGTGGACGTGCTCGCTCCGAATGCCCGTTCCAGCGTCGGCAGGAATGGCCCGATCCACCGCAATGCCACGTTCGACATGGACTTGGCGCCGGTGAGGACACCGAGCAGCCGCCGGTCGTGGCTCGATATCTCGCCCACGGTGGCCGATCAGTTCGAGTTGGGCGTAGAGATGTTGATGTCGTTGCCGAGGAAGCTACACGTGGTCTCGCCGTTGAATCCGACCGATCTGACCTTGTCAGCACACTCGTCGAGCGATGCTCGTTGGGTCCACACCAACAGCGCCACCAGTAGCAAGATGAGCGCCACGACGACCTTTTGCACCACTGTCTTCATGAGCCAAGCGCTGGCAACGGCCCCGAGCACCAGCAGTGCCACCACGGCGAGCGCAGCGCCTTTGGCCTGATCGAGCGTCAATGCGAGCACCGTAGACATGGCGGCCACCATAGGCGGACACGGCATAGATTGACGCGATGTCCGACCAGCCGATCAACTTGTCGTCGGGGCTCCCCTCGACCGTGCTTCCTGATGCCGAACCCGCTCTTCGCGAGGCGCTAGCCCGAGCGCTTGCGAGCGATGACGCACGTGCTGCCGTGGCTAAAATCGCTGCCTCTGCCCCGCGTTGGAGCCACGCATGGGCAGCGCTTGGCGACCTGGGACGCGACACCGTCGAACGGTATGCGGCATATCGGGTTGGTTACCACCGTGGGCTCGATGCACTTCGGGCGAACGGATGGCGTGGCTCGGGATACGTGCGGTGGGCCGCTGCAGGGAACGAGGGTTTCTTGCGTTGTCTGCTCGGGCTTCAGGTCATGGCCACAGAGATCGGCGAGCTCGACGAGGCGGAGCGTTGCGCGCAGTTCCTGATGCAGCTCGATCCGCACGGGGTTCCGCCTGAGCGAACCGCTGAATTCCGGCAGTAGTCCTCCACTGCCGGAAGCAGGTCGGTCGGGTAGTCTCGGCGGGGTATGGCAATCGAAGAGATAACGGTCGACGAACTCGAGTCGGTGCTGGCGAATGGCGCTCGCCTGATCGATGTGCGCGAAACCAACGAGTTCCAGGAGTTTCGGGTTCCCGGGGCTGTGCATGTGCCGCTGGGAACCGTCCTGGAGCGCATTGAAGAATTCGCCGGCGACGGACCAACCTATGTGATCTGTCTTAGCGGCGGTCGCAGCATGCGTGCGTGCGAGGTCGTGGCCGATGTCTCCGGGCAGCATGTCATCAACGTTGCGGGTGGAAGTCGGGCGTGGGCAGAGTCAGGCCGCCCCATCGAAACCGGCGCCGCGTGAACTCGGTCGAGTCGTGAGTTCGGTCGCGTACCGTTGGATCGACTCGGATGCCGCCCTCGAAGAGGTCATCGACGCGCTCCTCACACAACCGCGTTACGCCATCGACACCGAGTTTCACCGCGAGCGCACCTACTACCCGGCGCTCGCGCTGGTGCAGATCTGCTGGCCAGATGATCTGGTGTTGATCGATCCGTTGGCCGTGGATGTGACGGCGATGAAGCGACTGTTCGATTCCGAGGTCCAGGCCGTGTTTCATGCAGCGCAGCAGGACCTGGATGTCTTGACGCATGCGGTTGGCACCGTGCCGCGACGCTTTTTCGACACCCAGATCGCTGGAGGCTTCGTCGGGTACGGCACTCCCTCGTTGGTGTCACTCTTGCAGGGCGAATTGGGCATCACGGTCCCGAAGGGCGATCGCTTGACCGACTGGTTGCGGCGTCCGCTGAGCGAAGAACAACTGGTGTACGCAGCGTCAGACGTGGTGTATTTGCTGCAGACCCAAGACCAACTGCTCGCGCAGCTGTCCCTACTCGGTCGAGTGGAGTGGGCCGAGGCAGCTTGCCGCGAGCTCGCCCTCAAGCCCACTTCGGGGCTGGCGCCCTTCAACGCCTGGGAACGACTCAAGGATTCTCGGAGCCTGCGTCCCAAGGCACGCGCCATCGCCCAGGCGGTTGCCGCCTGGCGGGAGCAGACAGCGATGAGGCGCAATGTCCCCGTTCGACAAGTCTTGCCGGATCTGGCGATTCTGGGCATCGCCCAACGTCGCCCTGCGAACGAGAAGGAATTGAAACAGGCACGCGGCGTCGACGAGCGGTTCAGTCGCGGCAAGCTGGCGGTGGAGATCTTGGCAGCGGTTGATTCGGCGCGAGACAGCGAGCCGCCCGATCAGATGCGCGGCGGCGACGACCTCGAGCGTGAGCTTCGGCCCGCCGTCACCCTGATCTCGGCATGGGTCAGCCAGATCGCAAAAGCCGAACGAATCGACACGGCGATGCTGGCCACGCGAACCGATCTGATCGAACTGCTCGCCGGCGAACCGAACGCTCGGTTGCGTACCGGTTGGCGAGCGGAACTGTTGGGTGATGGAGTCGAGCGGCTGCTTGCGGGTACCGCAGGGTTGACCTTCGATCGCCAGGGTGGCCTGCGCCTCGTCGACATCGCTGCCGATCAGTTGCCCTGACGTCGGTCAACCGCCGGCGGACTTGATCACGCCTCGCACTCGACGCCACAGCGCGTCGAACGCGGCGATGGGATCGGTGGCGCGACTGCCGTACGAGTGCACCGGCCGTCGCTCGCCGACCGCTTGATTCAAGATCACCCGCTGGGGCACCGACGGTGACCAGATCGCCCGTTTGCCAACGATGCGCGTGAGTTCGTCGATTCGTCGCGCTGCTTCGCCCGACACCGCCGGGACGCGGTTGAGGATGACTCCACTCAGCTCGAGGTCTGGGTTCGTGGCGTCCCACACCTCGTCGATCACGTCGGCCACACCTCCGATGCCGCGCAGACCGAGCGCTGATGGCTCGACCACGACCAGCGCGTGTTTGGACGCGGTGAGCGCTGATCTGGTGAGGTTGCCCAGCGACGGTGGGCAGTCGATCAGGATCGCCTCGTAATCGGCCTCGATCGACTCGAGTTCCTTGCGAAGTCGCTTGGACTTACCCGATTCAAGATCTTGCAAGCTAGAGGTACTCGGTAACACGTCAACAAGATCCGACCACCCCGACGGCACCCGGACTTCGGCTGCCGATCTGCCCCTAGGAGCGACCACGTCGGCAACCGAACTCGTGTGCACGCCCGGATCGACACCCAACACCCAGGTGCTGGAGGCCTGGGGATCGAGGTCGACCACCAACACTCGTCGGCCTGCTGCAGCGGCCGCTGAGGCCAATCCGAGGGTGACGGTGGTTTTACCCACGCCGCCTTTCTGGTTGAGTATCGCCAGCGTGCGGAGCATGTTTCCTAATCTATGCCGACGCACCATCCACGTGAGGCAGTACACTCCCAATCAATGTCAGTTCTCTAGTTTGTGTGGGAGCCCTCTGTGAAGAAGGGTCGTCATCGCCGCTTCGAAGAAGCGCGAAAGTTGAAGCAATCGGGCCCTGGGGCGTTTGACCTCGGGTTCGGTGATCGTTCCCAGACCCAGGAGGTCCCAGACGACGAATACGCCGCACTCGCCGAGAAATATGGTGTCACCTTCGACGACGACGAAGACTCCGACGACTGATCCCAGGCGCTGCCCTCATCTGTTGCGAACCACCGGATGGGGGAGTGGCACCCAGTTCGGTCGCTCCAGCTGCTCCACCATGAGTTGGTAGACCTCGTCGCCGACGAGTTCAACGATCTCATCGCGAGCTGCTCTGTACACCGGTTCGGCGCCCGAGAACGCCTCGGGTGCCTCGGTGCACCACCAGTGGAAGTCTGTCCCGCCATCGCCCCAGTCACGGCGCTTCCATTCACGCAGGCGCGATGTGACGTGACCGTTCTCGTCAGTCGAATCCTCGAGCCGAACGGGCACCTGCCAGCACACGTTTGGTTTCCAATCGAGGGGCCGTTCGCCTGCCGCCAGCGCGGCAATGTGCAACGCACACCCGGCACCGCCGGCGAACCCGGGTCGATTCAGGAAGATGCACGCATCTTCGATCATCCGCGTGACCGTGGGTGGCTCGACGCCCTCCGGTGTGGTGTCGTCGAAGGCGTCTTCGGCGTCTCCTGGGCGTAGGAAGCCACCCTTGACTGCCTTGGCGTGGAACTGCATGTGCTCAGGCAAGATCCGCACGAACGCTTTCACCACCGTCTGAACGTCGGCGTCGTCGACGAAGTGGGCTCCGTAGCTGCAACAGCCCTGTCCGAGCGCTTCCGCTGGCGCATCGAGCACCCCCTGGCAGCCCTCGCCCCAGATGCAACGGTGGTTGGAGGTGAGGTATGTCGCGTCGAACAGCCACGTTCGCTGCGCCACGGGGTCGTCGAATGAGATCCATTCGTGCAGATCGGAAGGAGGGGCCACCGCACCGACGATAGCGACGCCCCGCTCCGTCTGAATGTGGTGCCTGATGTGGTGCCTGAATGTGGTGGGAGTGGCCCAGGATGTTTGGGTACCACGGCGACTACCCCCGGACTGTGGGCGGCCCCCGGGATTTGCCCGTTGGCGGCCAATACGACTGCCCAGTGACGGCCAAGTCCTTCACGCTCTGCGGTCAGGTAGGTGGCTGAACGACAGCACTCGAAACACCATCCACCGGCACATAGGAGGCAGTCCGTCGGCTCAGTCCGACGGCGTTTTGGCGCAGGGTGTCGGCGGTCGTGGCCGGTGCATGACACCGGTTTCGCTGCGTTCGTGATTCGTTCCTTTGGTTTTGGAGTTATCCGTGGGGCGACCCGCACTGCGTAAAGTGCTGCGGTGACGATGACCGGTGACCGCTTGGACTGGCTGGTTCCCTCCTTGCCCGTTGATGTTCGATGCCCGGTGTTGGCAATCAGAGTGGGAACGAGGCATTCTTGCGTGTCGCTCCCGAGGGCCAAGCGACGGTGCGGCAGCTGACGCTGCATGTCGTTCGATGTTCTGGTTGCAAAAGTGTGTGGTGTCCGGATCAGGATCTCAGTCAGTCGTACCCTCCGGCGGATCCGGAGATCCTGACTGACGACTTCCGCATCCTTGTGGATCACTACGTCGAGTTGGTGGGCGGGCTCGAATGGCGGGTGCCCTATTTGGAACGCGTGCCTCACGGCGACCGGTGCCGTGTCATCGAAGTTGGCTGCAACACCGGTGTCCTGCTCGACTACGTCTGTCACCGCTGGGGCGCTGAGGTGGTTGGTCTTGAACCGTCGCTCTACGGTTTGGTGGGCCGGGAACGCTTTCAGCTCGACATCAGAGCGATTCACACGTTTGAACACCTCGACGAGCGACCTGAGCCGTATGACGTCGTGATAGCGACAGAGGTGATCGAGCACGTGGAGGACCCGGTTGCGTTCCTCACGGACCTTCACCGGCTCGTCGCTCCCGGGGGGACCGTGATGCTGACGACTCCGAACGCCGACGGGCTCGACCCGGCCCGAACCCCGGGTGAAACCTACGCCGCGTTGTCGATCGGGGCGCATCAGTTCGTGTTGTCTGCCCGCAAGCTGCAGGCCATTGCTCGTCTCGCCGGGTTCACCGAGATCGATCTGACCGTCACTCCCGGAACACTGATTGCGTATCTATCCACGGAGCCGATTTCGTTGAAGACCTTCTCCGACCCGCGCTCGCAGTTGCTGCAGTACTACACCGCTCGCGGATTCGAAGACGGCGGCGGCGCCGGTCGCGTCCATTTGGCGGACCTCATTGCTCGTTACTGCCTGGCCCGAGAGCTTGGCTCCGCTGATGAACGTCGGGGTGAACGAGAGATCGACGCATTGCTCCACGACTTGTTCGAAGTCGATGTTCGATCACTCGGAAAACTCGTTCATGCAGTACCGACAACATCCAACATCTTCGAGTTCGGTCGACTCGCACCGTTCACGCTTGCTCACTACCTGTTCTGGCGAGGTCATCGTGATGACCTCTCTGAGACGGAACGAACGGAGATGTGGGAGGCCGCGCTCGTCTGGGTCGGGCACGGCATGGCGATCGATCCCGTCAACCTGTTCGTCCTGGAACGGCAGGTCGACCCGACACTGTCCGCCCTGTCAGGGCGCGAGTCGGGTCGATGGCGCGCAGCAGCCAGAGCGGCAATCGCGTCTACACCCGAACTTCGTGATCGCGACCTCCAACACGTTCGAGCACAGATGTGGCGACGAGTGCTGCGTCAAGGACGGCATCTCACACGAGTCGTCGGAGGTCAATGAGAACCGGAACTCAACTAGCACACGGCCGATGGAAGTAACCTCAGGGTGCCTCGAAACGCCGGGTCGAGGACGCATCTCGGCATTGAGGCTGGCGGACGAGACCCGTAGCGCCAAACGGCAGTTCTGCGCTCAGCGACTTCGACGAGCGAGGGCTTCGACGTAGACGACTCTCATTACCTTCAGCCACTGGACCAGCGAAGCGAGGGAGCAGGCTTCATCGTCGGTGGCAGGGGCGAATTCGTCAAGCCGAATCGTCAGCCGATCGACATCTGCGAGGAGATCGTTGACCGGCCAATCGATCTCTCGGTCGTCTTCTCGGCGCTGCAGCGGGATCACGATGCCACTGACCTCGGTGTCCAAGTGATCAACGTCCCGCGTCAGACTCGGCAATGTGTCGTAGTTGAACTTGCGCAGAAAGTTTCTTGCATCAAGCCAACTGCGAAACGCCATCGACTCACGCTGTTCAGCTCGTTCGACCACCTGGCGCGCCACGTCACGACCCGCGTCGGAGTTGACGATCCAACACACCCACTCCCAGTCGCTCCCGTCCGCAGCGGCCTGAGCGCACGCATTCAGGACTCGGGTGCGGACTTCGCTGGCTGGCTCCGATACGTGTTTCACTGGCGCAACCGTTCCTGCGGGGTGATCCGGGTCGACGACGTCCATTCGTCCGAGCCTGATCAGGCCGCGGTCCAATAGTCGACCAAAGTGCCCGAACGCCTCGTCAACCAACTCGGCCGTAGGTATCTCATCGGTACCGTCGTTGCGACGCAACCCCAAACAGATGAGAGCCCAAACGAACGCAACGTCGTCCGACAGTCCCTCGATCAGCACGTCGACTTCTCCGTCTGTGAGGTTCCCGCCGATCTCGCTCATCACTTGAGAGATTGGCCGTTCTGGACGCGAAACCAAGCCGGCGACGCCCTTGCGTCGTGATCCCGACTGCCCTCCAACGCCGGTTCCGGAGCCGTCGTTGTGCCCTCACCGGACACGCGAGCCAGGTAGAGCGAGCGACAGATCTGAGCTCAATCGCGGCTCAGCTCAGAGACTCACTACCCGCTCGGCTTCGGCAATCAGACGGGCGGCATCGGGTGGCGACACCCACGTCCCGCCGACCGCTGCCAGATCATCTTCGGTGACCGCACGGGCCACCGCGCATCCCTTTCAAACGAAGACAGGCAGCGATACGTCACGTGCCTTCGAGAGCAGATCTCGGAGAGGTGCGATGCCGATTCCTTCGAGCGAGTTGCCAATGTCAGGGGCCAACACGCCGGCCGCATCTCCCAACAAGACAATGCCGGTGCTCTGGCCTGCATCGAGCGAACCGTTGACGGCAAGGTGCCACGGGATCGATGCC
>JBBREA010000018.1:0-36668 GCA_038203385.1 Acidimicrobiales bacterium
CGGTAGCTCTGGCGCCCATAGCTCGATCGACCGCTGACGTTGCCCCGCTGTTCTACCAACTCCGCCGGAATCTCATCGAGGAACCGCGATGGCGGGTTGTACTGCGTGGTGCCGAACAACATGCGGCTCCACGCATGCGAGATGAACAGCCTGCTCATCGCCCGAGTGATCCCCACATACGCTAGGCGCCGTTCTTCTTCCATTTCCGCTGGCTCGGTGAGCGCTCGAATATGCGGGAAGATCCCCTCCTCGACCCCGACGATGAACACCGCCGGAAATTCGAGCCCCTTGGCAGAGTGCAGCGTCATCAGCACCACCTGATCGTCGGCGTCTTCGAGATCGTCGGTGTCCGCCACCAGCGCCACCTGCTCCAAGAACTCGTCGAGCACGGTGAACTCGCGGGCCGACCCGACGAGCTCGCCCAAGTTCTCGATGCGACCGTGCGATTCCACCGAGTCCTCGGCTTCGAGTTCTCCCAGATAGCCGGAACCATCGAGGGACGCCTGCAACAGATCTGCCGGGCCGACACCGTCCGCGCCGACCATGAGCCCGACCCGATCGAGAAGGTCCACGAACGAATCGATGCCGCGTCTCGCTGGGCCTCCGACACCAGCTTCGTCCGCATGTCGAAGCGCCGTAGCGAACGAGACGCCCTCGCTGGCGGCATATGCGTCGAGGCGGGCCACGGTGGTATCGCCGATGCCTCGTTTCGGGACGTTCAGCACACGTTTGATGCTCACCTCATCGAGAGGGTTGACCACCGCCTTGAGGTACGCCATCGCGTCTTTGATCTCGCGACGATCGTAGAAACGCGTTCCTCCGACGACCTTGTAGGGCACACCGCGCCGCATGAACGCTTCTTCGATGACCCGGCTCTGGGCGTTGGTGCGGTACAGCACAGCCATCTCCCGCCAGTTCACCGCATCGTCCGAGTGCAATTGTTGGGCGAGGCCGGCGACCCACATCGACTCATCACCCTCGTCTTCGGCGTGGTATCGAACGATTCGGTCCCCACCACCCAGCTCCGTCCAGAGGTGCTTGGGCTTGCGTTCGAGATTGTGTTCGATGACCGCGTTGGCGGCGTCGAGAATGGTTTGGGTCGACCGATAGTTCTGGTCGAGGACGATCGTGGTGACCGCTGGAAACTCTTCCTCGAACTGCAAGATGTTGCGAACGTCAGCCCCGCGCCAGCCGTACACCCCTTGGTCGCTGTCGCCAACCACGCACACGTTCTGGTGGTCGGCGGCCAGTTGCAACACGATCTCGTTTTGCGCTTGGTTCGTGTCTTGGTACTCGTCCACCAGGATGTGGGCGAACCGATGGCGATAGTGATCCAAGACCTCGGGATGCTCACGGAACAGACGAACGACGTTCAGGAGCAAGTCGTCGAAGTCCATCGCTCCGGCCCGCAACAGACGCGTCTGGTACTCGGTGTACACCTCTGCATGCTTGCGATCGAAGATGTTCTCAGCTCGCGCGATGGCATCTGCGGGCGTGACCAACTCGTTCTTCCACAACGAGATGATGCCGTGAACCGTTCGGGGAGCGAATCGTTTCGAGTCGAGGCCCAGATCTCTGATGACGTACCCCGTCAGCCGGGCCGCGTCAGCTGAGTCGTAGATGGAGAAGTTTCTCGGATACCCGAGCGCCTCCCCGTCGCGCCTCAGGATTCGCACACACGCTGAGTGAAACGTGGACACCCACATCGTCTTGACGACCGGCCCGATGAGCCGGCCCACGCGTTCTCGCATTTCGCCCGCAGCCTTGTTCGTGAAGGTGATGGCCAGGATGCTCGACGGAGCCACACCTGTGTCGACGAGGTGGGCGATGCGGTGGGTGAGTACCCGTGTCTTGCCCGAGCCCGCCCCCGCCACCACGAGCAACGGCCCGCCGGCGTGCACCACCGCGTCGAATTGGTCCGGGTTGAGCCCATCGGTCAGCCCGCTCGCTGGCTGCGCTGGGGGCTGCTCGCGTGGGAAGAGCTCAGGAAGGGCAGAGTCAGACATGGCGGACCCCATCCTAGAAAGTGGCTGTGACAACGAGCGTTGCGGCAAACCCTACGTTCGCCCTTGTGGCGAAAGCTAACGTGCGGCATCCCCACCGTCGGATTGGAGTCCATGCTCACCGAACTGCCTGAGAAACACCGCACCAGACGGCGCAGCCTGGCTGTCAGCGCGTGCTTGGTGTCGGTGGCGGTCATGGTCGCGGCGTGTGGAAGCAGTGAATCGTCTGCCGACGAGGCACGCAAGAAGTTGATGGATCAGCTCACGGATTCTGGGGTTTCGACCTCGGTGGCCACCTGCATCGTCGATGAGGCGCTCGAGCGGTTCGAGCCTGGAGAACTGGTGAACACCAGTGGACAAGCGAGCACCGAAGTCGATGTTGCCCTCGGCGACATCGTCGTCAAGTGCTCCACCCCGGAACCCACGGTCCCGGCAACGGCACCGGAGATCAACGACACCGAGACGATTTCGGAGACCACCGTGCCCGACACGACCGTGCGCGACACGACCGTGCCCGACACGACGGTGCCCGACACGACGGTGCCCGACGCCGACCTCACTGCGTTCTGCGCAGCGAGCGAAGATGTCTATATCGGCCTGTTGGCCGGCGATGTTTTCGAGACGCCGGCACCTGTGACCATGGAGGCGTTCTTCGCAGAACTCATCGATCGCATCGCACTCGCCATCGTCACGGCCCCGACCAGCGAGTTCGCTGCAGAGCCCACCGAGTTGCTTGCGGCCATCCGACGTTTCGACGAAGAGTTTGCTGCCAATGGCTACGACATCCTCTTGGTGTCACAGGAGGTGCTGGCCGACGACGGCGACGTCGTCAACAGTGTGCAGGCGGAACTCGAAACCTTCCTCGCGGACTGCGATACGGGCACCGACACCGATGCGGAAGCGAGTGCTCTTGCCGAGGAACTGACGGCGCTCGGTGAAGCCGAGGCTCCCTTGATCGACGGCCAAGTTCGCCGCTCCGAATCGGTCGACCTGCTCATCAGCAGCGATGTTCCTGCCACGTGGACCAGCGAGCTCAGCGAAACCGTCGACGATCGTCGCATCTTCATCGTGGCCACCGACGCCGAGGGATTCACGACCAGTTGGGGTGTCGACGGAGTCCGCTTCACCGGTCTCGAAGCCACGGTGGGATATGTGCCGTTGATGGATGAATCCGACGCCGCCCGTGAATGCACTCTCATGGTCGAGGAGGACTTCGAGAACCTTCAGTACATCGGAACGCTGCGCCGGTACGAAGGCTGTGGCGAGGACACGGAAGCAGTGGTCATCGGCGCCAACGACATCGACGGCGAAGGAACCGTGGTGGTAGAACTGCAGATGGTGGAGTTCGACCCAGCGGTCCTCGGTCTGATCGTCATATCGTTCGTCGTCTGACCGGTCGGTTCAGCCCGATTGCTGCTCTGACAGCTCCAACCATCGGTGCTCCAGGGCAGCGAGCTCGTGTTGCGCTGCTGCGAGGTCTGCACCCACTGCAGCAAGTTGCGCATGCTCGGTTGCGCTGCCCATCGCTTCGTGCAGACGGTCGACCGACTTCTGAGCTTTGGTCATTGCGAGTTCGGTCTCCCGAAGCTGGCGACCAACCGTGTAGGCGCTCGGGCCCCGGCTGGCCCTTTCTGCGGTAGCCGACACCGCCCGAGTGGGTGCGGCTTTCGTCACTGACGGTGGTTGACGCGTTTGCGCTGCCGAGGCTGCGGTGCGATCAGCGAGCCAGCCTTGGACACCTCCAGGCACACGACGAACCTCACCGGTGGCGCTGGTTGCGAGCACGTGGTCCACGGTGCGATCGAGGAACACCCGGTCGTGGCTGGCCACCACAAGCGCTCCGGGCCAGTCGTCGAGGAAGCCTTCGAGGGCCCGCAACGTATCGAGGTCGAGATCGTTGGTGGGTTCGTCGAGCACGAGCAGATTCGGCTTGGTGGCCAGCACCATCACGAGCAGCAATCGACGCCGCTCCCCACCCGACAACATCCGCACGGGAGCGAACTGTGCCGTCGAGTCGAACCAGAATCGTTCGAGCAACACTCGATCCTGCCAGTCCGGTTGCCGAAATGGGCCGGCCACGAGTTCTCTCACGATGGCGTCAGGATCGAGGGTGCTCGACTGTTGGTCCGCATATCCGGTCACCACCGTGGCACCACGCTTCACGACGCCAGCCGACGGTTCGGCGCGGCCAGCGATGATGTCGAGGAGCGTCGACTTTCCTGTTCCGTTCGGGCCGACGACACCCAGCCGGGCTCCGGGCTCGATCAGCAGGTTGACACCAGCGAGCACGCGATGATCGCCGTACGCCTGGGCGACGTCGAACAACTCGATCACCTGGTTCCCGAGGCGAGTGGTGCCTGCGTCGAGCAACAGTTCGTTGCCGCGCACGCCTATTTCGGCGGGACCCCCGTCAACCACCTCGTGGGCCGTTCGCAGCCGAGCCTTGGGCTTCGTCGAGCGGGCAGGAGCTCCGCGACGCAGCCACTCCAGCTCCTTCTTGGCAAGAATCTTTCTCGTCGACTCGTCTTGGGCTGCTTGATCGTGCCTCGCCTGACGACCTTCGAGATACACCGCGTATGCACTGGACCCTGCCTCGGCTCGATGTTGATACGCGGCACCCGACTCCAACTCGACGATGCGACCTTCGCCGGCGCCCGGCTTGGTCGGAACCGTCAACCGGTCCATCAGGTGGCGGTCGTGCGTGATGAACACCAGAGCTGCCGGGGACTTGGTGAGCCGCTGCTCGAGCCACTCGATCGCCTCGAGATCGAGGTGGTTGGTGGGTTCGTCGAGAACGATCATGTCGAACTCTCCAACCAGCGTCTTGGCGAGGGCGACGCGTTTGGCCTGCCCTCCCGACAGTTCATCCGTGCGACGCAGTAGCAGCGGTTGAACCCCGAGCGAGGTGGCAACTGCCGCTACCTCCCACGAGTCTCCCAAGAACTCTGCGACCGTACCCGGCGGCAGCACCGGGTCTTGCTCGAGGACCGCAACTCGCAGCCCTCGGCCGAATCGCACCACGCCTGAATCCGGCTGCAGCTGGCCGGCCAGGATTCGAACCAGTGTGGTCTTACCGGAGCCGTTCACACCAACCACCGCCACACGATCACCTCGCGTCACCGTTGCCGACACCCCCGAGAACAGCACCTTGTCCGGTTGGGCCACTCCGATGTCGGAGGCGTCGACGCAGATCACCCGGCCACGATACGGGCCGGGTGATCTGCCGGGGGGATCTCACTAGGTGGGGGATCTCACTGGGATACAACGTCTGCCCGTCGGCTTTGCGACCGTCAGCCGCCGCCACCGGCGGCAGGCCGGACGGCGCTCACCGCTTCGGTGATGCGCGTCACGAGTTCAGCCCGCTTGCTCGCCGCCTCTTCCTCGGTCATGCGGCCGTCTGCCACTGCCTCGTCGATTCGAAGGTTCCCTGCGTCGACGAGACCGTCGATCACCGTCTGCACGTCCACACCGTTTGCTTCCGCCAGTTCTGCGACGGTCGAGCCCGCCTCGAGCGCTGTGCGAATCTCGGTCACCTCGAGCCCGAGGAGTTCGGCGAGAGCTTCGGGGTGAGCTGAGCCACCGGCGTGACCTCCGCCGCCGCGGTGGCCCATTCCGCCGCCCATTGGACCAGCCTTGTCGCCGCGAAGCGAACCGAGATGTGTGGCGACGGCGTCGGCCTGATCCGCTGAGATGGTGCCGTCATCGACCAATGTTTGGAGCGACTCACGAAGTCGAACCGCCGGGTCGGGTCGGTCCGCCGGATCCGTTGTGCCGCCTGATCTCGTTGTGTCGGCCGGCGTGCTGGTGGCTGCGTCGTCAGTCGGCTCGGCGACCGCCGCGCTGAAGACGCTCGTGTTGCTGGCGGCGCTGGAGAACGACGGCGTGGCGGCAAGCAGACCGATCGCCCCTCCACCGAGCAGCCCAGCCGTGACGCCAAGCACGGCAAAGCGGCGCTGACGCCCGGAGGCCGACCTGGCGGCCGCACCAGCCAGCGTGTCACCGCTGGATTGGCCATTTGCCTGATGATTTGCCTGATGATTTGCCTGATGATTTGCCTGATGATTGGATTGAGTGTTCATGTACTTCCCTCTTTCGGATGGGTTGTTGTCACTGAACACGTTCGTCGACGTACCTCAGAACCCGGACACAGCCAGTTGTGAGTTCGCAGTGAGTTCCGGCAAGCGTCGGTCACGCCTCGCCCGGCCACCTGACCGCGGCGAGTAGGTCGACGAAGGTTGGCGGATTGTGGTGCAGCCACTCCGCCAGCTCGCCATCGCGTTCCGCGGACAGGCACAATCGGCGACGAGCGACGGCCACCGAGGCATCGTCAACGACAAATGGAACGGTCGTTCGCGGGAACATTTCGAACTCTGGATCGAACCCGAGTTCCCGAGTCACCTCGACAAAGGCATCGAGCGACGGCCCGACAGGCCGGGGGACGTTCCAGAAGTGTTGCCATGCCTCGGCCCACGCCGACATGGGGTGCCGAACCGGCAACTCCACCACTACTGCGAGCCGTGCATGCGTCGTGAGTTCGAGCAGAAACGGTGCAATGTCACTGACGTTGAACACGACATGGTGGCACACGACCACATCGGCGACCGGAGTGTGCTGAGCGACGAGTGGCCACTCGCCGTGCACGGTTCGACGCGCAACGCCAGCGCGAGCCATCGCCTCCACGTACGCGTCCAACATCGCGCCGCTGGTGTCCACTCCAACCACTTCGGTCGCCGGGGGAATGAGCGGCACGGTGGATCGGCCGCCACCACACCCGACGTCGAGCACCGTTCCGCCGGAGAGCGGGAGCACCTCGCGCGCCCACCGGTGCGACAGGCGATTCCGATCGATTGACCCACCCACCGAAAACCGATCGACTTCGTGAAACCACGGCGACTCCGGTGCTTGCGCAATGATCTCGGCGGGCACAGCCCAACCCGCAAGATCACGTGCCCACTGCTCTATCGCTGGGAACGTTGCATCGACCGCTTCTTCACCTGACATGGCTCAGGGCAGTCTCGCACGGCTAGACGTTGTCCGCCCGCTGGGTAAGGCATTCGTCAAGTTTTGCTCATCGTGAGTGGGAACGGCGGCGTTAGGGTAATGAATTCGTGAGTCGCTAGGCGGAACCTGCGGCATGTACGGCCACATACAACGACGCTTCGCGGGGAGTCGCAACGGTATGAATCATCATCATGACGAAACGAGCACGGCGCTCATCGAGGCCGCCCACGCCATTTTGCAGTCGAGCGGTCCGGAAGCGCTGACGGTACGGCGAATTGCGGCAGCAGCGGGCATGTCCACGATGAACGTGTATTCACGATTCAGCGGGAAAACGGGTGTGATCGACGAGTTGTATGCCGACGGCTACAGACGCCTTGCGGCGCTGCTGCAAGCGGTTCCAACCACCGACTCCATCTCCGACGACGTCGTGCAGGTACTCCAGAAGTATCGCGAGTTCGCCAACTCGAACCCGATGTACTACCAGATCATGTTTCGGTCGTCGGCCGTACCCGGGTTTGCTCCCTCGCCGGACTCGGCGGCGGTCGCATTCACGTGCTTGTACTCGGTTTGCACCAGAGTGGAAATGGGTCAGGCGCGGGGTGATTTCCGCCAATACGACGACTGGTCCGCAGATGAGATTGCAACGTGGCTGTGGGCTACTGCACACGGTTTGGTCAGCCTCGAGATGTATGAACTCGGCAACCAGCAGGTTTCGTGGGAGCGCATCTACCGTCGCGGCATCGAGACCGCGATTGGCGGGCTGCTTCCACTCTCCGAAACCATCCGCACCTGACCCTACCGGGCGCTACCGGCCCGCCAGGGTCGCGCCGGTAGCCTGCGAGCATCATGACCGGTGTCTTGCTCGCGAATGTCGTCACTGACGCCACCGCGTGGCTCGAAGACATCTCCGCACGCTGGTGGTTCCTGCTGATCATTCTGGTGGTCGCTTTTCTCGATTCGGTGATCCCGATCGTCCCGAGTGAAACGACGGTGATCATCGGCGGTGTCGCCGCCGGTGCTGGGGACCAGTCGCTCATTCTTGTCGTCGCCGCAGGAGCCATCGGTGCATTCCTCGGCGACAACGCGGCCTACGTGCTGGGCGCCCGCATGGCCGGCTACTTCCAGCGCCGGGCAGAGAGCCGCCCAAAGTTCCGGCGCAAGCTCAACTGGGCGTCCGTACAGATTCGTTTGCGCGGCGGGCTGCTGCTCATCACCGCTCGATTCATCCCGGGTGGTCGCACCGCGCTCACCCTGTCCTCCGGAATTACGCATCAGCCGCATGGCTGGTTCATCAGGTGGATCGCGGTCGCCGCAGTGATCTGGGCGTCGTACGCAGCGTTGCTCGGCTACATCGGCGGCAAAGCATTCGAAGACAACCACACCATGGCGTTCCTGTTCGCATTCGGCGCCGCGCTCAGCGTCACCGTGATCATCGAGATCGTCCGCCATTTCCGGAACAAGGGTCGAGCAACGACATGAATGTCACCCAGGCTGTTGCCAATCGGTCGTCCGACCGGGCCTGCTTGCCGGATCCAATCAGCGATGATGTTCTGCGCGTGCTGCTCGCCAAGGCATCTCGAGCTCGGAGGCGAGAGCAGTGCGCTCAGTGGATCTCGCCACGCTTCAAGATCACCTTGTCGACCAAGCCGTACTCTTTGGCGCCATCCGCGGTGAACCAGCGATCGCGTTCGCTGTCAGCCTGAATCTGCTCGAGTGTCTGACCGGAATGACTCGCGATGAGTTCGGCCATGCGGAGCTTGGTGTACCGCAGCTGCTCGGCCTGGATGGCGATGTCGGACGCTTGGCCGCGGAGACCAGCGAGCGGCTGGTGCATCATGATGCGTGAGTTCGGCAGGGTGTAACGCTTGCCGGCCGCACCGGCGGTCAGCAGGAACTGCCCCATAGACGCAGCAAGACCCACACACACCGTTGCGACATCGCAGCTCACGAATTGCATGGTGTCGTAGATGGCCATTCCAGCGGTGACCGAACCACCAGGGCTGTTGATGTACAGCCAGATGTCGGCGGCGGGATCTTCGCCTTCGAGATACAGGAGTTGTGCGCAGAGCTGGTTGGCGATGTCGTCGTTCACATCTGAACCAAGCATGATCACCCGGTTCTTGAGAAGCCGGTTGAAGACGTCGCTGCGTGGGTCGAAACCGCCGTCGAGTGCCATCGGGCCAGTCGCCGCTGATGTCGAGGTTTGCGTCATGGGTGCAGGCTACCGGCTTGTCACTAGAGCGCTTCGGCCATTGCCACTGCAGAATCGATCGAACCGATCACACGCTCGAGCACGCCCTCCACGTCGATGCCCTCCGACGACTTTTGCCCTGCAACGTAACGTGCGTACACCCCGATCAGGATGCCCGCCGTCTTGAAGTAGTTGAACGTGCGGTAGTAGCTCAGCAATGACATGTCGGCGCCTGTGGCACCCGCGTAGCGTTGTATCAGTTCGTCACGGCTGGGGAATCCGGGCAACAGGGTCGGCGGGTCCACGCCGTACACGCCGATGTCGCCCGGCTCGACCCACGCGTTGATCGAGTAGGTGAAATCGGCAAACGGATCGCCAAGTGTCGCCAGCTCCCAGTCGAGTACGGCGTTGATGTTGCCCGCGTTGTCGAACAAGCTGTTGTGGGGACCGAAGTCGCCATGCACGATTCGCCCCGGCACCTGTTCGGGCAGCGATGCCGTCAGCAGCCGATGGAGTTCGTGCATTCGCGGGTCGTCGTGCTGTGCCGTAGGGCTCGATGCCATCCAAGACCCGTACCAGGTGCGGATCTGGCGCTCGACGTAGCCGTCTCGCTTCGCGAAGTTGCCCAACCCCACGTCGTCGGGATCGATCGAATGGAGCGCCGCGAGGGTGTCGATGAAGCATTCCCCCGCACGGCGGCGACCCGACTCATCGAGCCACGTCGCTACTTCGGTGCCGGTGTACAGCGGCAGGCCATCGGCCTTGCCCATGACATAGAAATGCACTGGCGCAATCGACCGATCGTCGCAGTACGCAATGGGCTCTGCCACGGGAACCGAAGTGGGCCACAGCGCCGAGATCAGCTGGTATTCGCGCGACATGTCATGGGCTTTGGGCAACAGGTCACCTTCTGGCGGGCGACGAATCACCAGCTCGCGACCGACGCTGTCGGTGACCATGTACGTGAGGTTGGAGTGTCCGCCCGCCAACCGTTGCCAACGGAACGGGCCGTGCGCCTCGGTGACGGTTGGAATCCATGCATCGATGACCTCGACGTCGAACCCGGCAACTGCGCCATGACCATCTCGGTGCGAGCCTTCTACGTGCATGAGTACGAGCGTGCCAGGTTTCCCCGTCCGCTCACCACTTCGCCAATTGGTTCGACCAGCCGCCGCTCATGGGACTCTCCGTCACCGGGCAACCCCCGACATGACCACCAGCACTGGGGTCGAAATCACGCCCTGTTCGAGCTCGGCCAGCGCCCCGGCCAGCCCGGCCGACCCGGTAGGGCTGACGTCGAACCCAGCGCCGACCGCCGCCGCATGCGCCTGCTCGATCGCCGACTCGGGTACCACGAGAGAACGTCCGCCACTTTCATCGATGGCGTTCCGTACTGCGATCCAGTCATAGGTTTCGTCGTCGAGAATGCCGTCGGCAAGGGAGTGGGGGTGGGGCCAAGGGCGCATGATGTCCGCCCAATTCTGCTCGGGATGATCCGCGGCGTTCGCTCGTTGCAACGCTGCGTGCAACGGCGCTGCACCCTCGGCCTGCACGGCAACCAACGGAACTCGATGGTCGAGGCCTTGGCTGAGACACGCAGCGAACGCCCCACCACCGACTTGTGCATACACAGCAGCCGGCGCCACGCCGACGCTGTCCAGTTGGTCGGCGAGTTCCCAACCGAGGGTGCGCCCGCCATCGAGGCAATAGCCGTTCTCGGGGCCTTGCACACCGAAGGGGATGGCGCCCGCGTTCACCGCCTCCCGGAAGCGGAGCAGAGTCGGGTCACCGGGAGGGCCATCAGCCCGACGATCACACGTGGTGACACGGGCACCCAGGCGCGCCAGCGTCTCACCGACTGCGTCGTCCATCCAGGTGGGAACGAACACATCGAGCGGCCAGTCGACCGAGGCCGCCAGGGTCGCAGCCGCGATGGCTGCGTTGCCGCACGACGCGATGGCCAGCGGCGGCCGAACCGGCAGCAAGCCCAGCAGTTCGGCGGCACGGAGGTGTAGGAGGATCGACGCGAGATGCCGCGCCTTGTGCGACCCGCCGACGTTGCCGGTCTCTACTTTGGCCCACACAGGCCCGCCGATCAGATCGGCGAGGTCCGCTGAGTGCACGAGCGGCGTCACGGTGAAGTCGCCAGCCGCCTCATAGGTGAGCGCTTCACACGCCGCTGCGGTCATTCCGTTGGCTCGGGCAAACTGCCACCAGGCCAGGCGTGGACCAAACCGCACGAACGGGTTGTCACTCGCCAACAGCTCGGGCGCCGCACCGGCCTCCAAAAGGTGGAGCACGTGATGGGGGTCATGGGTGGTGGCCCGGGGGCACCTCCACGCGAACGGCGTGGAGATGTCAACAGTGGTACCGCACACCGGGCACCGCAGGGCGACGATCATCTGCCACTACCCCGCGACTGCGGCGTTGAACTCGTCGATCATCTCGTCCCACACCGCGACATAGCGGCGCAGTCCGCGCCAGAACGACTGGTCCCGGCGCTGCTCGAACAGCTCGAATGGTGTGCCCTGCTGCTCCACCCACGTGTAGTACCCGAGGTTGAAGATTCGTCGCCGATCGGCCTCGGTGAGCTGCAACATGTGGTCCGTCGATGCCGCTGCGACGTGTTGGCCGTACGCCGCCGCCGCATCGGTGTGGCTGTACTCACCCCGGTAACGCTTCGCCATGAGCTTGGCGCGCTCGCTCGGGTACATCGCGCCGCCGTCGGTTGCCACGGTAATGAGAGCGTCGTTGGCCCCGAGGTTCAGAAGTTTGGCGGTCTTGATGGCGGCGAGCACGTTACACGTGGAGGAGAACCCGAAATGGGGCAACGTCTCGATGATCGCATCGTCGACCCCCCGGCGCGAGAGGTATTCCCGCCCTTGCGACGTATTCCACACGGCGTCGAGTTCGTCAGTGGCCACGTCGCTGATAGCGCAGACAATGTCGGTGTTCATCACGTTGTGAATGAGCGGGATGTGCTTGTCGCCGATGCCCTGGATGTTGTGCTCGCCGTAGCCGTTTTCCAGCATGGTTGGGCACTCCAACGCTTCGACGGCGACGATCAGTGCGCCGTACTCGTCTTTCAGACGGTCACCGGCGGCGATGGTGCCTGCAGATCCGGTGGCCGACGTGAAGGCAGCCAACCTGAGATCGATCCCCGATGCGGCTCTCACAGTTTCGAACACGTGGCCCAGGGCAGTACCGGTCACCGAGTAGTGACCCAGGTGGTTACTGAATTCGCTGAACTGGTTGAGTACGAAATTGCCCGGATCCTTCGCCAACTCGTTGCAGGCGTCGTAGATCTCCTTCACATTCGATTCAGTGCCAAACGTCTTGATGACGTCGTTGGCCGGGTCTTCGCACCACTCGTTCAGCCAGTCGAACCGTTCCTGGCTCATGCCTTCCGGCAAGATCGCCACCCCGCGACTTGCCATGATGCGGCTGATGGCGATGCCGCCCCGGGCATAGTTTCCGGTAGACGGCCAGATCGCCCGGTGCCGCGTTGGGTCGAACTGCCCTGTCACCACCCGCGGTGCGAGACACGCGTACGCCGCAAGTACTTTGTGTGCCGTGATCATGGGGAAACGATCACCGAAGACGACGATGATGGGCGCTTCCACCCCGGTGAGTTCGGCTGGCAGAACCACATGTTCTGGCACGCTCACCCGGTTGCCGGACAGGTCGTTGTACCAATGCACTCGCCACAGGTTGCGAGCATCAGGGCCTTGAGGGTCGGCGTCGCCAACGAGCGCGGCCTGGTTGAACGACGAAGGGTTGGCCAACTGGGCGAACGTAGGCAGAACGATGCCACGATCACGAAACCGAGCTACCGATCGGGCGATCGATTCGGTGTCGACAATGCGATCCGCCAGACCGAACTGGTTCTCGAGTGCATCAGAGGTGGTAGCGGGGGTCACGGTTGACATTCTGTCAAACGCAACCACCACCGCGGCACCGAGCTCAGCGAAGCAGCCTTCCGGGGCGAGCGGTGTCGCCAAACCGGTCGGCGACCAGTAGGGAAGAGAGGGGATGTGTTCAGCAGGCCGGACAACTACCCTCATCCGACATGGCAGGGCTGTTCGTCGGTGGTTTGGTCGATCCGGTGACACATGAGCGCAACGGGTCAGGGCCGGACGACCTCGTCACGATCGGTACCGACAAGTTCACCACTCATGGCGTGATCGTCGGTATGACGGGCTCTGGGAAAACTGGTCTCGGAGTAGTGCTCATCGAGGAGGTCTTGTCCGCTGGTCTTCCGGCGCTGGTGATCGACCCGAAGGGCGACCTCACCAACCTCTGTCTCACGTTCCCAGCCCTTGCCCCTACTGACTTCGAGCCATGGATCGACCCTGCGCAGGCGCGGGCGGCCGGAATGTCCGGCAACGACTTCGCGGCGCAGCAGGCCGAGTTGTGGACCAAGGGCCTCCTCGGTTGGGGCCTGACCGCACAGAACATCGCAGCGTTGCATACGAAGACCGACTTCACGATCTACACGCCCGGCTCACAGTCGGGAGTGCCAGTGAACATCGTTGGGTCATTGCAAGTGCCATCTGACATGAGCGACGCGGAAGTGGTGGGCGATGAGATCGAGGGGTATGTCTCGGGTTTGCTCGGATTGGTGGGCATCCAGTCAGATCCGCTCTCGAGCCGCGAGCACATCTTGTTGTCGAATCTGATTCACGACGCGTGGACGAACGGGCGCGCCCTCGACCTGCCTGCGCTGGTGGGGTTGGTCGGCAATCCACCGATCCGCAAGCTCGGTGTGTTCGAACTCGACCAATTCTTCCCCCCAGCCGAGCGCATGGCGTTGGCCATGAAGCTCAATGGCCTGCTCGCCTCACCGTCGTTTGCGGCCTGGGCGGCCGGCCCTCCGCTCGACATCCAGTCGATGTTGTACGCGCCCGATGGCAAGGGTCGATGCGCCATCGTCACCACTGCTCATCTCTCGGATGAAGAGCGGCAGTTCGTCACCTCGATGGTGCTCTCTAAGCTCGTCACCTGGATGCGCCGCCAGTCGGGCACCACCGACTTGCGGGCGTTGTTGTATATGGACGAGGTGGCGGGCTACCTGCCGCCCACGGCCAACCCGCCTACGAAGAAGCCGATCCTGACGTTGATGAAGCAAGCTCGTGCGTTCGGAGTCGGCGTGGTCTTGGCAACACAGAACCCGGTCGACGTCGACTACAAGGCGCTGTCGAACGCTGGCACTTGGATGATCGGCCGACTGTCGACCGAACGCGACAAGGCACGGCTCCTGGAAGGTCTGTCAAGCGCCGCTGGTGGTGTCGACATCGGCCTGGTCGACAAGACGATTTCCGGGCTCGGCAAGCGAGAGTTCGTGCTGCGCGCACCCGGCAGCGACGCTGCGCCAGTGTTCACCACGCGATGGGCGATGAGCTACCTGCGCGGCCCGATGACTCGTGACCAGATCAGTCAGCTGATGTCAGACAGGGCTGACGTGGCACAAGGTACCGATGCATCCAGTGCCACCGAACCCGGACAACCCCACGTCTTTACGGGTTCGGCGAGCACCGATGGCCAGACCCTCGCCCACGATGAAACCACGGTGATGCCCGAGGTGGCGAGCGGAGTGGCGGTGCGCTGGGTCGATCCGGCGGCCGCGTGGCTGGCAGAGGTCGGCGGCGCAGCGCACGGCACCCGGTACGAGCCTGCTGTGGTGGCCCGGGTCCAACTGCGCTACGACGACGCTAAAGCCGACCTGGTTCGCGACGAGGAATACGAGTGCGTGTTGTTCCCTCTGCATGAGCTCGTCGAGGTCTCGCGGGCCGTCGCCGTGGACTACGACGATCGGGATCTTCGAACCACCGCACCCGCGTCGGCGGTCTACGCCCTGGGCAACATGAAGCTCACGTCCGCTGCGACGTTCAACGCCATCGAGCGTGACCTGCGCGATGAACTCACCCGCGTGCGCAGCGTGGAACTACCGATGAACTCAGAGCTCGAACTGTACGGACGGCCAGGCGAAACCGCCGAACAGTTCGAGGTGCGCTGCCTTCGCGCAGCCGACGAGGCTGCCGATGCCGAACTGGCCAAGCTGCGCGATACGTACGAAACCAAGGTGGCCAAGATTCGCGACCAGATTGCGGCGTCGCAGGATCGGGTCGATGTCCTCGAATCGGAAGCTGATGGCAAGCGAAACTCCGAGCTGTTGTCCACCGCCGGTTCAATTCTCGGCGGACTGCTAGGTGGGAAGTCGCGCGGCAGTCTGCTGGGCAAACTCGGTAGTGCGGCCGGCCGGCGCGGCCGCTCCGACAGCGCTCGCCAACGGGTGGAGGCTGCGGCGAACAAGACGGCGCGCCTCACCGCAGAGCTCGAGGAACTCGACGTCGAGTTGGCTGGCAAGGTCACCGACATCGACGCAGCATGGATGACCAAAGGCAAGCAGGTCTCCACCCTGCAAGTGGGGCTCGAGAAGTCCGACGTGAAGGTCACCCAGCTCGTGTTGGCCTGGCTTCCAGTCTGACTCGCCGATTCTGTGCCGACGGAGGGACTCGAACCCTCACTGTCTTGGACCTAAACCAAGTGCCTCTGCCAATTGGGCTACGTCGGCTCGACCCGTACGGGCGCCGCAACGAGGATAGGTCGCTTCCCGACCGACCGGGTCAAGAGGCCTTGCGGGCTGCGTCGAAATTGACTGGCCGAGGAAACATGTGGCGCATGAGCGGCGGCGCATAGAACGGCCGCCAGTCGTGCTCCGGTTGCGCGAGGCGATCGCTGACGGCGAACAACACCGCAGGATTGAAACCGAGGCCACTATGGCTGCCGCGCACCTCGATGTTCTCGCGCTTCGGACCAATCTGCTCGATGCACTGGAACCAACGCACCACGCCGTCGGTGCGCGTGTATATCGCAGTCGCCGGAACAGACGCCGGGATGTCGGCGGCGCTGGGCAACAACGTTTCCAAGTTGGGCGCATGGAGCGGTTTGAGCCGATCGAACAATCCCGAGACCGTGCTCTGATCGCCCTGTTCGAACCGAAACGGGCTGCCGAGCGTGATGACCTGACGAACCATCTCGGGCGCACGAATCGCAAGACGGCGCGCGTAGATTCCCCCGAGACTCCAACCAATGATGCTCACCGGACGATGGTGACGCTCCGAGATGGCCGACAACCGCTCGAGCATGCCTTCGACAACGTGAGTCGTCGGGCCGAGGTTGCGACCCAGTTGCCAGCCGTGGGTCCAGTAACCCTGGCTGCGCAAGACAGATCGGAGCGGCGCAGTGGACCGATCACCAGCCATGAAACCGGGCAACACCAACACCGGGTGTTGGTCGCCGCGGCCGACGAGCCTCAAAAGCGGAAACGAAGCGGCGGACGCCCCGAGTTCGAAAACCGCCCTCGACTCCAGCATCCGGAGCCACGCTCCAGGCGGGCTGTTCGCGTTGTTCGCCACGGTACAACTGTACGCGCCGGGTGGGTGCAACACCCGGACCCCAGCCGCGGCACTAAGCCCACACACCCAGCCCGCACACGGGGCCCACTCGACAACCGCTGCGTTTTCGTCCTTCAAGATGTCGGCTCTCGTGGCCGATACACAAATGGCTCATCGAGGATTGGAGGGCCATGTCCTCCGTACGAGGAGCGCAAGCAGCCGTTAGGCAAACGACAATTGGGCAGGCGGCGGCCCTGACGGGTCGAGGCCGTTCGCTGCGGGCGGTAGCGCTGCGAACACTGCCACCGCTCCACGCTCACATCGCCGGCACCACACTCATCCTGCTCACAGCTGCTGGTCTCACTGCGCAAGTCGTTCGGCTGGATGCGAGCTTCGACGTGAATCACGTGCACTGGGTCATGTTCGCTGCAGTAGCGCTGTGCTATCTCGTCGGCGAGTACAGCACCCGGTGTTGGATCGCGTCGGCAGATCTGGGAGTGGTCACTCCGCGTTGGGCGAGCTTGTTCGCAGTCCTCCTCGTAGGCACGCCGCTGCTCACGTTGGTGGTCGCGTCCTTGGGCGTCATCGTCACGTCGCGGCGCCAGGTCGAAAACGTGTTGGTGGTACTTTCGCGGTTCGGATCGACCGCGGCCGCGGTCACCGTCGCTGGTTTGATCCTCCGATTGTCGGGCATCAACGGCTCGATCACGCAGTTCGCCACGATCACATGGGCCAAGGCATGTGCCATCGTCGCAGCCGGGGTCGCCCTGTTGGTCGTCACTGCGACCATCGGGGCTTTTTGCGACTGGGCGTATCGATCGACGCCCGTGCAGGTTGCGCTGGCACGCCAGTTCCGAGGTCGCGTCGCAGCGGACGGCGCGCTCCTCTCGCTGGCGCCCATCTGGGTGGTCGGCGCAGCATTCAACGCGGTCCTCGTGCCGCTGCTCACCGCCACGTCGATCTTCATCTTCCGTTCCACTCGCCAGGCGTTCGATCGGGCGCACGAGGCGTTGTACGATCCGCTCACGGGTTTGTTGAACTCGCGATCGTTCCGCCACGACATCGACGAGCTGTACCAGGAACGCATCGTTCGGTTCGGCGCAGCAGTGATCCTGATCGATCTCGACGGATTCAAAGAGGTCAACGATCAGCTCGGTCACGAAGTCGGCGACCAGGTGCTCGTGTCGTTCGCGGCCAGAATGCGTTCGGTGTTCCCGACGTCTGCGTTGTTGAGCCGGCTGGGCGGCGACGAGTTCGCTTTGGTGCCCATCTTGCACCGCTTCAGCGAGCCGTTCAGCGAGACCGAAGTACGACGCATTCACGAGCTGCTGACGCGACCGTTGGACGTGCGCGGGTTCCCCATCCGCGTCGGGGTCAGTCTCGGTGTCGCTGTGGCTTCGCCAAGCCTGGCGTCATCGGAAGAACTGTTGCGCGCTGCCGACACGGCGATGTACCGAGCCAAACGACTTCGCAGCGGAGTCGAGTTTCATGACCCGGCACAATCCGGTCACGGACGCATCCATCTGCTGACGGACCTGGGTCAAGCACTGGTCGACCACCAGCTCACGGTGCACTTCCAGCCACAGGTCGAGATGACCACCGGCCGGGTCGAGGCGGTCGAAGCACTGATTCGATGGCATCACCCTCAACTCGGTGACATCCCACCCGACGAGTTCATCGGGCTCGCCGAGCAAACCGACCTGATCGCGCCCATCACCGATCTCGTCCTCCGCCTCGCCGCCACCGGAGTCATTGCGTCGGGGGTCGACGATGTGCGCCTGGCCGTGAACGTGTCGGCCCGCAGCCTCGTCGATCGCCATTTCGCCGATCACGTGCTCAGTACCCTCGCAGAGCTGGGCTTCCCACCGAATCGGCTCGAGGTAGAGGTCACCGAACGAGCGATCGTGAGTAACACCGAGCGGTCTCGCTACACCATTCAACGTTTACGGGATGCGGGCGTACGCATAGCCATCGACGACTTCGGAGCGGGCTACTCCTCGTATCAGACGTTGCGTCACCTGGATGTGGACCGCGTCAAGATCGACCGGTCCTTCGTCACCGGCATGCTCGAAGATCCACGCGATGAAGCGATCGTCGTATCAGTGGTGAACCTGGCTCACCGGTTGGGCATCGATGTCGTGGCCGAGGGTGTAGAGAACACCGAGTTGTGGGAGGCGCTCGTCGCCATGGGCTGCGATACCGCCCAGGGATTCGGTATCTCACGCCCGATGTCACTCCCCGACCTTCGTGGGTGGTTGACCCGGTGGAACGAGATTCGCTACGAGCAGATCGAGCGGTTCGAAGCGGTCAATCCTTGAGCGCTTCGAGCAGATGTCTGAATGCCCGGCCGCGATGCGAGATCGCGTTCTTGTCGTCATCGGTCATCTCGCCGAAGGTACGGCCGCCAGCGTCATCGGGCGCAAACACCGCGTCGTAACCAAACCCACGCGCACCCCGCTCGGCCCTCGTGATCGTCCCACGGCATTCCCCCTCGACGACGAGTTCGGAACCGTCTGGGTAGCACACCACCACACAGGTGCGGAAGGTCGCTGACCGATCGACGGCGTCGCCCACCTCGCGTAGCAGCTTCTGGCGGTTGTCGGCGTAGCTGCAACCCTCCCCGGCATACCGCGCGGCGTACACCCCCGGCGCGCCACCCAGCGCTGCGACCTCGAGGCCGGTATCGTCTGCTACAGCCGCCATTCCCGTAGCTAGACAGATTGCCGCGGCCTTGAGACGTGCATTGCCCGCCAGGGTGTCGGCGTCTTCCACTACGTCGGGCACTTCGCCAGGGCGTGGTAGCAGCGTCACCACCCCGTTCAAGATCGCCGCGATCTCGACCACCTTGTCAGGGTTCGCCGACGCGCACACCAGGACAGGGAGTTCGCTTATCTCGCTCGTGTGGCTCGCGCCCGTGTTCATCGTGCCGGTGTCTCTCGTGCGAGCACTCGGCCCGCCGGTGGCACAGCAACTGCGTCACGTTGCAGGCTCACGATCTCGGCGAGTCCTTGTTCGGCCAGACCGAGCATCGAGTCGAGCTCACCTCGGGAGAACGCCATCCCCTCGGCGGTGCCTTGCACCTCGACGAATCGAGCAACTCCGCTGTCGATGGGCGTGAGCATGACCACGTTCATGTCGACTTCAGCCGCGCTGTCTTCCACGTACGGAAGGTCGAGCAGCGGCACACCGTTGACGATGCCAACGCTGATCGCCGACACGAACGAATGCAGGGGGTGTGCGGTAAGCCCGCCAGCGGAAACCACACGCGACAATGCATCGTGAAGGGCCACGAAACCTCCGCAGATGCTCGCCGTTCGAGTCCCCCCGTCGGCTTGCAGCACATCGCAATCGACGATCACTTGCCGCTCACCGAGTGCTTGCATGTCGCAGGCTGCGCGGAGCGACCGAGCAATCAGCCGTTGAATCTCAACGGTGCGGCCACTCTGTTTGCCCCTCGCCGCTTCGCGATCGATGCGCTCGGGCGAGGCGCCGGGGAGCATGGAGTACTCGGCGGTGACCCAACCCTTGCCGCTGCCGCGCATCCAACGCGGCACGTCGTCGTCGATCGAGGCGGTACACAACACCCTCGTATCGCCAAACGACACGAGGCACGAACCTGCGGCCATGGTGGTGAAGTCACGGTGGAACGACACAGGTCGTAGTTGGTTGTCAGCTCGGCCGTCATTTCGCATTCGTCGAGGCTACGCATCACGAGAGGTGTCTGACGCCCCTCCCGTAATTCTGACGATCGGGGTCAGACCCCCATCGTCAGATTCTGACGGTCGGGGTCTGACCCCTGACGGTCGGGGTCTGACCCCGATCGTCAGAACCGTCCCCATTCGTCAGGGTTGTTGGAGGGGCCAGGGTTCGGTCTGGTCGAGTTCGGGGCCGAGCAGGCGGTTGCCCAGATCACGGAACGTGTGCACGTCGCCTGACGAGAGGAAGCGGCATGAGCCCGCACGATCGGTGGGCCGGAGCAACCCGAGCGACCGCAGTTCGGCGTAGGCAGCGAATGCCGTTTCGTCTCCGGAACTCACCAATGTCACCTGCGGCCCGACGACATCGGTGATGGTTCGTGCGAGGAACGGGTAGTGCGTGCATCCCAAGAGCAGCGCATCGACGTTCGCTGTGACGATCGGTGCGAGCAACCGTTCAGCCAACACCAGCACCTCGTCACCAGTCGTTTGGCCGCGCTCGACGAATTCTACGAACCCCGGGCAGGCCGCGCTCGTGAGCTGCACTGGCGCACCAGTGGCCGCAATGGCATCGATGTAAGCCCCCGAGGACACGGTACCGACCGTGCCGATCACGCCTACCCGGCCAGTCGCGGTGGCCTGCACCAGCGCGCGTGCGCCGGGTGTGACCACGTCGATCACCGGCACGGGCAACTCGGAGCGCAACTCGCTGAGCCCAGCGGCGGTTGCGGTGTTGCACGCGACCACCACCGCCTTCACGTCGAAGTCGCGAACCAGCGACCAAGCCAACTCGTGGGCATACTCGCGTACGTCGGCCAACGGCTTGGATCCATACGGGTATCGACCGGTGTCACCGATGTACACCATGTCCTCAGCGGGCAGCAGGTCGATCAGGGCGCGCGCCACCGTGAGGCCGCCGAAACCCGAGTCGAACATTCCGATCGGCCGATGCACGCCCAGCAGGCTACGGGGATTGTCAGTTGTGAACCTGGCATCGAACCGACAGCCGATCTGACGGCTACTCTCCCGGCATGCGAGTACTCGTGATTGGTTCAGGAGGAGTCGGCTCGGCGTTCGTCGCGATCGCTTCAACCCGCGAGGCGTACGTGCAGATCACGGTGGCAGACATCGATCTCGACCGTGCGATCGCTGCGGTCGCCACCGCAGTGGGCACCGGTGTGAGCGCTGATGGCGGCGCTCGCGTGACCGCAGCCCAGGTCGACGCATCAGACGAGGACGCCGTTGCCGAGCTGGCCCGGTCGTGCGGCGCCCAGGTCATCTTGAACGCTTGCGACCCTCGGTTCAACCCGCCCATCTTCCACGGGGCGTTTGCCGCTGGCTGCCACTACGTCGACATGGCGATGCACATGTCCGAGCCACATCCGACGCACCCGTTTTCGAAGACTGGGAGACGACTCGGCGACGCTCAGTTCGCCGAACATCCGGTGTGGAAGAACCGCAACCTCATGGCGTTGGTGGGCATGGGCGTCGAGCCAGGTTTCAGCGACGTCGCCGCTCGGTTTGCTGCGGACCACCTGTTCACCAAGATCGAGGAGATCGGCGTGCGCGACGGGGCGGATCTCGTCGTCGACGGCTACGACTTCGCCCCCACGTTCTCCATCTGGACCACCATCGAAGAATGCCTCAACCCTCCCGTCATCTATGAGCGTGATCGTGGTTGGTTCACCACCGAACCGTTCAGCGAGCCCGAGACGTTCACATTCCCCGAGGGCATCGGTCCGCTGCAATGCGTCAACGTGGAACACGAAGAAGTGATTTTGATGCCGCGTTGGATCGACGTCGAGCGAGTGACGTTCAAGTACGGCCTCGGCGAAGATTTCATCAACATCCTCAAGACCCTCCAGAAGCTCGAACTCTCGAGCACCAGCCCGGTGGAAGTGCGGGGCGTCAAGGTGTCGCCACGCGACGTCGTTGCAGCGGCACTGCCCGACCCCGCCACGCTCGGTGGGCAGATGAGAGGTCGTACCTGCGCCGGCACTTGGGTGAAGGGCCTCGGCCTCGAAGGCGAACCACGTGAGGTGTACCTGTATCACGTGGTGGACAACGCGTGGTCGATGAAGGAGTACGGCCACCAAGCGGTCGTGTGGCAAACCGCGGTGATGCCGGCAGTCGCCATCGAGCTCATGGCGACTGGCGCCTGGTTCAAGCCTGGCATCGTGGGGCCAGAAGCACTCCCCTGCGAACCATTCCTCGAACTCCTCGACCAACACGGCGTGGAGTGGGAGTGGGAGGACTACGCGGACCGGGCTCCGGTGGATCGGCCCGGTACGTGACGGCTCGCCGGCTCAGCCCTAGAGGAACCAACCGAGCCGGTCCACGATCACGTGGGTGGAGCCCACCTCGCATCGCAGTGTGACCGCTCCACCGGCGCTCATCGCGACAACGGCACCGTTCGCCGTGGTGGTACCCGACGACGTCCAGTTGATGGTTGAGTTGCCCGGGTACGCAATGCCGTCGGCGAAAGCGGCGACAAACCCCAACCCGGCGGTCTCGGTGACAGTGACATTGACCAACGCAGCGCTGGCCCCCGGGAAACCGAGCGGAATACTGCGCTCCTCGCCCGACGTCATTCCGGCCGCCAGACAGGCGTGAGTCGTACGCACGAGGTTCTGCGCCGCTGAAAGGTAGGAACCTTGCAGTCGCCGCTGAGTATCCGACCGTGACTCCGTACACCGTGGCACCTGCGGGCGCGTAGAACTGTAAGGAGTAGGAGGCGCCTGCTGCGATGGTGACCGGCGTCGGGAGATTGATCGTGATGGTCTTGGCTCCGCCCCCGGCCGGAAGCGATTGTTGGAACGGCATCTGCCATGACGTCGGTGCGACGAAGTCGCGCTTGAAGATCTCGAAGATCGGCTGGCCTTGGTACGCGATGTTGAGCTGTCGCACCACCGACCCGATCTCGAGCATGAGCGGGGCGGCCAATCGAGCTGGCGGGTTGAGAGCGCCCACACCAGTGAGGTTGTCTATGTACCGCTCACTCAAGTATGTGTTGAAGGCAGTGGCGTCGACGTTCACATAGTTGAGCGCCGGGTTCGGTGTGTCGAGGACGGCCGGCTTGGGTACCACTGCCGGAGCCGCCAAGGCTCGACCAGCCGGAAGGTTGGCAACCCCGAGACCGGCAGCTGCACCGACTGCGCCGAGGCCAGTGACCAACGCTCGACGTGAGAACGAACTGGGATCGGCCGCCACGTCGCCGTCGTCGTTCACCGCGTCGTTCGCTGCGCCGTTCGCTGCGCCGTTCACTGCGCCGTTCACTGCGCCGTTCACCGTGTCGTTCACCGCGCCGTTCATGTCACTCGTCGTGTCGTTGTGCATGCCTGGGGCCTCAGTTCTGATCGTTGATTGTCCTCGGCGCGAACCTACTTTGTCGCGCCTCGCCGCACGCGCGATTACCAAGACATGCCAAGCTCAGGTGGTGAACCAAGCCGACGACTCCCGCGAGGATCGGTGGACCTCCACGGTGGTGCTGGGCGACGGTGATACCGCTGTCATTCGGCCCATTCGTCCGAACGACGCTGAGGCGCTCAACGACTTCCACATGCGGCAATCCGCAGAGAGCCGTTACATGCGGTTCTTTTCGCCGAAGCCATCCCTCTCGGCCAAATCGCTGGAGCGTTTCACCCACGTCGATTTCGAACAGCGGGTTGCGTTTGTCGTCGAGGCGCATGGCGAGTTCGTGGCGTGGGCAAGCTACGAGCAGTGGCAGCATCGCGATGACGCTGAAGTGGCGTTCATGGTCGACGACGGGCACCAAGGCCTTGGTATCGCCACCTTGTTGTTGGAGCACCTGGCAGCTGCGGCTCGCTCCAACGGCATTCGGCGTTTCACCGCGCAGACGCTCGGCGAGAACCGAGCCATGCTCAACGTTTTCGTCAAGGCGGGCTGGCCGGTGCAGCGGCGCTTCGAGTCGGGTGTGATCGACATCGACTTCCCGCTCGACGACACCGCCGAGTTCATCGATTCGGTGGAACGACGCGAGCAGCGCGCCGATTCTCGCGCGATTGCGCGGATCCTGCTGCCGTCGTCGATCGCCGTGATCGGTGCCTCGGACAAGGAGGGATCGATCGGTCACTCGATCTGGCGTCATGTGTCGGCGGATCCGGTGCGACCGACCTATCCCGTGAATCCGCGACACCCATTCGTGGGCGGCGTCGCAACATACGCTTCGGTGCTCGATGTGGTGGAAGAGGTGGGCCTGGCGATCATTGCCGTTCCGGTGTCGCAGTTGGCAGCGACGCTCGACGAATGCATCGCAAAGCGAGTTCGTGGCGCGGTGGTGATCACTGCACCGCATGACCCAAGAGTCGACGGCGCCGAGGAAGTCGACGTCGACGCGATGGTGATGCATGCCCGACGCAACGGACTCCGCATCATCGGGCCGGCGAGCATGGGCATCGCATCGACGCGGCCAGAGGTGGCACTCCAAGCGGCGCTCGTTGAAGTGACGTCACCGCCGGGGGGCATCGCAATCTCCATGCAATCGGGAACACTGGGTGGCTCGTTGTTGCGTCTCGCTGACAGCCTGCAACTCGGGCTGTCATGGTTTGTGTCGTTGGGCGACAAGAGTGACGTGTCCAGCAACGACTTGTTGCAGTTCTGGGAAGACGACCACGCCACCAAGGTCATCGCTCTGTACACGGAGTCGGTTGGCAACGGTCGCAAGTTCGCTCGTATCGCTCGGCGAGTCGCGTTGACTCGACCGATCGTGGTCGTACGCACCGGCGCGGCGCTGGTGGGTGCTGGGTCGGATGCGATGTATCGCCAATCTGGAGTCATCGAAGTGCCGACGGTGCCGGCTCTGCTCGACACAGCTCGTGTCCTCGCGTCGCAGCCGCTCATGCACGGTGACCGCGTCGCCGTCCTCAGCAACGCTCGAAGCCCATCGGTCGCAGTGCGCGCGACGTTGGCGGCAGCCGGGCTCACGGTCGTCGATCCGCCGATACCTGCAGACTGGCGCACCACCGCCGACGGCTACCGGTTGGCGATCACAGCGGCGCTGGGTGCGGCTGAAGTCGACGCTCTCGTGGTCGTCCATGCGCCACCGACCGAACTGTCGTTGCATGTGCAGACGGCGGCCATCGACGAGGCAACCCGAGGAGCGCTCAAGCCGGTGGTCGCAGTGATGCTCGGATTGGGTGATGGGGCGCTGTGCGAGGGTTCGTCCGTACCTAGCTTCGCCTTCCCCGAGCAGGCGTCAGCGGCTCTGGCTCGAGTGCGTTGGTACAGCGCGTGGCGCAAGGCTGAACTGGAAGGTGAATCCGAGACACCACCTCTGGGTCTCGATCGGATCGCAGCAGCAAACATCATCGCTGAATACGTGGCATCTCCGGGCCCGGTGCTCGCTCCCGAAGTGGTTCGCGAGCTGCTTGGAACCTACGGGGTCGCGATGCCACTGACGCTGTTGGTCGGCGCCGAGGCGGCGGTCGAGGCCGCCGACCAGATCGGGTACCCGGTTGCCGTCAAAGCGCTCGAGCGCGGCCTCGGTCGCTCTGCCGAGGCCGGAGTTGCGCTCGATCTTCTCGAAGCAGACGACGTTCGCGCGTCGGTGGCCACCATGCGTGAGTACCTCGGCGACGGCGCCGCCAGCGTATTCGTGCAGCAGATGGTGCCACCGGGGATCGACCTGCGAGTGCGAGTCACGAGCGATCCGACGATCGGCCCCATCATCACGGTAGGCCTTGGCGGTTTCCAGGCCGATCTCATCGCCGACGAGTCGAGCCGGGTGGCACCGGTATCCCCCAGTTCTGCACGCACCATGATCGCGGACACCAAGGCGTCAGCGACGCTCACCGACGAACAAGACTTGGACGCGATGGTCGACCTGGTGGTACGTGTGGCCCAACTGGCGTCGGATCACCCCGAGATCACTTCGTTCGATCTCAACCCGGTGATGGTGCGCGACGGCGCATCGTGGGTGCTCGACGCCAGACTCACGCTCGAGCAGCCGACCCGTGCAGAACGAGCCGTGCGACGCCTCGAATCAGACTAGAAGTCGCAGATCTAGAAGTAGATGATCGATTCGGCGTTGGCTTCGGCGACGTCGAGGTCCGCGGTGTATGCGCCGGTGGACAGGTATTTCCAACCTCCGTCGCACACGATGAAGACGATCGTCGCAGGAGGACCAGACGGGTCGAGATCGGCCGCAACCTTGGCTGCGCCTGCCAACGCGGCGCCCGAGGACAGCCCGGCGAAAATTCCGCATTCGTTCACGAGACGTCGGGTCCATTCGATCGATTCGCGCGGGCGGACGACTCGTTTCCTATCCAGCAATTCGCGACCACCCCACATCTCGAACACCGGAGGGATGTACCCCTCGTCCATGTTTCGGAGCCCTTCGACGCGCTCGCCGAGGGGTGGTTCGACTGCGATGACCTTGACGTCGGGATTCTGTTCTTTGAGGAACGTGCCAGTGCCCATGAGGGTGCCGCTCGTCCCGAGACCGGCAACGAAGTGAGTGATCTCGGGGACATCGGCCCAGATCTCTGGGCCGGTGCCCTCGTAGTGGGCGCGCGGGTTCGCCTCGTTGCCGTACTGGTAGATGAAGCACCACTCGGGGTGCTCCATAGCCATGGCTTGAGCGCGCTTCACCGCTCCGTTCGAACCTTCTGGGCCAGGTGTGAGAATGATCTCGGCGCCCATGATCTCGAGCATCTGGCGGCGCTCGATCGACACGCTCTCGGGCATCAGGATCTTGATGGGGTAGCCCTTCAGCCGGGCGAAGGCGGCCAGCGCGATGCCGGTGTTTCCCGACGACGGCTCGAGGATGGTCTGGCCGGGAAGCAACGACCCGTCGGCCTCGGCCGCCTCGATCATCGCTTTCGCAATGCGGTCTTTGACGGAACCGAACGGGTTCTGCATCTCGAGCTTGGCGAGGATGCGCACGTTCGGGTTCGGCGAGAGGTTCGACACGTCGACGATCGGCGTGTTGCCGATGAGTTCGAGAACATTGGCACGCACCGCGCCAATGCCGCCCATGGAGATCTGGCGGTCTGACGTGCGTTCGCTCGTATCGGTCATGTGTTGCTCAACTCCCTGCTGACGGTCATCATTCCACGAAACCCGACATTCTTAGTCAACATTCTAAACGGCTCAGACCGTCCAGCCGTCAGACGACGCTGAGGGCAACCTCGGTGACGGTGCCACCAAGGATGCGATAGCCGCGGAGTTCCGGAGCGTCACGTTTCAGCGAGACGATGAGGTAGTACCAGTCAGGGTCCGGCGCCTGGGTCACATCAGTGGGGCTCGGGTACGGCTCGGAGTGGGTGTGGCTGTGCACGACTCCGTTGATGGTCCAGTCGCGATCATCGGCCGCCCGCTCGGCTGCGAGATGGTCCTTCGGGTCGATCGTGTACACCTTGGCCGAGGCGGCAATGTTGGTGCACGGGTAGAAGACCTCAGCCTTGGCCTCACCAGCGCGACCAGCGATGAGGCCACACATCTCCAGGGGGTATTCGCGGAACGCCAGATGACAAATCTCGTCGAACACGTGTCGAGTGATCTGAAAGGGAGCGATCTGGAGTGGCGCGCCAGCATCCAGTGCACCACTCATGGCGAACCCGTCATGCCGGTCACGCTACCCGTCGTTACTCTGACGGCATGTCTGCTGATCCGACCGAGTTCGAGATCCGGTCGTTCGAGGAGGCGGACCGTGGCGCGGTGGTCACACTCTGGGAGTCCTGTGAGCTCATCAGGCCTTGGAACAACCCCCATCTCGACATCGATCGCAAGCTGGCCCACAGTGGCGAACTGCTCTACGTCGGATGCCGTGGCGCCTCGATCGTCGCCACTGTGATGGCCGGATACGACGGGCACAGAGGTTGGATCAACTACCTCGGCGTCAGCCCCTTCGAACGGGGCACCGGCGTTGGTGCAGCGATGATGCTGCACGCACAGTTGGCGCTGCGAGCGTTGGGGTGCCCGAAGATCAACCTGCAGGTCCGAACGTCCAACCCTGACGCAGTGGAGTTCTACCGAACCATGGGTTACGCCATCGATGACGTCATCTCCATGAGCGTGCGACTCGTCGACGATTCGCAGGAACTCGCCCGACCGGCCCTACCCTGATCCGTCGCTATGGCGAAGCCGAAGATTCCCAAGGGCGCAAAGCCCGGCACCAAGCTCATTGCGAGCAATCGCGTGGCGCGGCGCAACTACGCCATCGAGGATGTCATCGAAGCCGGTGTGGTGTTGCTCGGCAGCGAAGTGAAGAGCATGCGCGAGGCTCAAGTGCAACTTGGTGATGCCTTCGCTCGAATCCGGAACGGCGAGATGTGGCTGGAGGGCATGCATGTAGCGCCGTATTCGTTTGCCATCGGTTTCGGTGCCCACGATCCGGATCGGGCGCGAAAGCTGCTGCTTCATCGCGACGAGATCACTCGTCTCAAGTCGCTCATCGACCGCGAACGGGTGTCGGTCGTGCCGCTGAGCCTGTACTTCAAAGACGGTCGTGTGAAAGTCGAACTCGGCGTGGGCAAGGGCCGCACGAAAGGCGACAAACGACAGTCGATCGCCGAGCGCGACTCGCAACGCGATGTGGAACGCGAGATGGGCCGCTACCGAAAAGGCAAACCTGCCTAGCCAAAAGTTCAGCTAGCCAAAAGTTCAGCTAGTCAGAAGTTCAGGTAGCCAGTAGTTCCCCTTTGACCAGTAGTTCCCCTAGCCCAGTTTGCCGAGGACCTTGGCACGACGTCGACCGGTGACCAGACGCTTGGCCAACTCCTTCGACAGCTTGCTGCCACCAAGGGATTCGATGAGGTCTCTGCGCTGGACTTCGGTGCGAATCTTGTCGAAGACCACAGCTTCCTTGCGCCCTGGTGCGACCACTACGACTGGGCTGTCGCAGAGGTCGAGGCACTTCACAGGCAACACCGTGGCTACCGCTCGAAGATCGCGCCGCAGCGGCGCGTACTCACAACGTTTCCGACAGTCTTTGCCGGAACACAGTGCAACAGCGGGCCGAGAGCTCATCGGTAGCTCATCCGATCGTGTAGTCCCGCATAGTGGGTGTACCGGACCACGCCGGACAGCTCTATTCGCATGATGCCGTTCAACACGGGAATCACGGTTTCACTGTCGATGAACTCTCCACGGCGAGAGTGTACCCAACCATCTCAGCTACGTGTTAGGCCTGCTTACCATTTTGTACCTTGCCGAGGTGCGGGCAGAATGAAGAGATGCTCCGCCTCGCCACCATCCGTACATCTGCCGGCACACGATGCGTACGGGTCGATGCCGACCATGCGGTCGAAACCGGTCATGGTGACGTGGGCGAGCTGCTGGCCACGCCAGCATGGCGGTCGACCGCGGCCGCCGCGGTTGGCGCGGCGCACGCGCTCGATCATCTCGATTACGCGCCGCTCGTGGTGCGACCAGAGAAAGTCATCTGTATCGGCCTGAACTACCGCGACCACATCGCCGAGATGGGCCACGAATTCCCGAGCTTTCCCACCCTGTTCCCGAAGTTTGCTCGCACCCTGATCGGCGCGTACGACCCCATCCCCTTGCCACCCGAATCGTCCAAGGTCGATTGGGAGGCGGAACTCACCGTGGTCATCGGCGCCGAAGTGCGACGTGCGTCACCCGCCGAAGCGGCCGAGGCGATCGCCGGGTTCACCGTGGCGAACGATGTGAGCATGCGTGACTTTCAGCGCAACACCACCCAGTTCATGGCCGGCAAGATGTGGGAAGGCACCACACCGGTGGGGCCGTGGCTCGTCGTCGCCGACGACGCATCGGCGACCCCCGCTCATTCGATCTCGTGCACGGTTGCGGGCGATTTGATGCAATCGTCGAACACCGATCAGTTGTTGTTCGACCCCATCAACCTGGTGCAGTACCTGTCGACGATCATCACGCTCGTGCCGGGCGACCTCATCCTCACGGGCACGCCAGGTGGGGTCGGGGCTGGGCAGGCGCCGCAACGCTTCTTGCAGGCTGGCGAACTCGTGGTCACCGCGATTGAGGGCATCGGTGAGTGCCGAAACATCTGCACCTGACTAGGGTCTTCACACCACTCTGAGCATGCCCCCATGTGCGGGGACTCGAGGTAGCACGGCACGCCCAGGTCGTCGGCAATGTCCAACGCAGGTTTCATCGGGCTCGCCCCGAGCCCCTGTCGTTGCCCCCGTCACACGATCGGCCGAGTTTGACACTCCGTTGAGCGAACGCGCAGTGCATTTCTTCCACCACACGAACTGTTCATCTTCGGGAAATCCCGCTGCCACGGACGGTGCGTAGTTTCGGTCCATGTTCGATTGCGTCGACCCGTTCATCGGTACCGACGTCACCGATCTGCCGGCACCCAGTGGGCTCGCGGCAACGTGGTGGTGGCCAAAACCCCAGGTCGGGAACACGCACCCGGGAGCAACGTTCCCACTGGGCATGGTGTCGGCGTGCGCCTACTCCGGCGCATACCCCACGGGCTACGGACGTCACCAACTCAACACCGAAGGAGTGCCCACCCGAATCTACGACGACTGGGTGGCTTCGGGTTTTTCGCACTTTCAACAATCAGGAACCGGCGCCATCAGGAAGTACTACAACTACTTCCGCGTCACCCCGATGATGGAGCCCCTCGACGAGTTGGGCGCACTGTGGAACATCACCGACGAGGTCGCCCAGCCCGGCTACTACGCGGCAACGTTGTCGTCAGGAATCCGGTGCGAACTCACCGTCGGCCCTAAGTCGGCGGTACATCGATACACATTTCCCGCTCACCACAATGCCCGCGTCGTCATCGATTGTTCGCTCGGGGGTTTGGCGATCGAACACGGCCGAACGGTTCCCTTGCGCGCCCATCTCCACACGTTGTCTGCCGGAGCAGCTCAAGCCGAGATCACCGTGGAAGGTGCACCGCTCGCCGTCCACGTGGAATGCGACACCTCAGAGTGGAGCGACATGTTGTGGTACGACCGACGCCTGATGCCCGGTGGCACTCGGCTCGACTTCGAACACATCAGGCCGACCACGTTGCGGCCGTTCGGGTTGATGTGGGTCGGTCCCACTCATACCGAGCAATCGGTCGAGTTGCGCTTCGGGTTCTCGTTACGTGGCGTCGACCAGGCTGAACAGAACCTCCGAGACGACTGCGGTCGGCATGGATTTCACCGACGCCGCGCCGCAACGCAAATCGCGTGGAGCTCCCACCTCGACAAGATCTCGGTGGACACGGGCTCAGGTGTTGATGCCAGCGAGCGGTCGACCGTGTTTGCGACGTCGTTGTACCACTCGCTCATCAAGCCTTGCTTCGCCTATGGAGAGAGCCCGTTCTGGCCGTCGACGGGGCCGTTCGTTTTCGACATCGCAACCATGTGGGACATCTACCGAACCCAGTTGCCGTTGATCACGGCGTTGCTTCCTGACCGTGCGATAGAACTGGCGAATGCGCTCCTCACGATTTGTGAGGAAGAGGGCAATCTGCCGATCGGCTATCGCATGGCGAAGGGTGCCGACCGGTTCTCTCGTCAAGCGAGCGCGCTCGCGCACACCTTCCTCGCCGACCTGTGCGACCTCGGGCCCGGCGTCATCGATGGCATCGATTGGGATTGGGCATTGGCGAACATGCACGCCGACCTGCGGCGGGCGTACGGCGAAGAACTCCTCGAACGGGGCATCACCCACCCCATCACCCACACGCTCGACGTCACGTTCGGGTATCGGTGCACTGCAGTCGTTGCCCGCCATCTGGGCGACGAAGCGCTGGCCCAACAATTCGACTCGATCGCGCAAGGGTGGACGAAGGCATACGACCCAGAGAGCGGCCTGCTCGTCGATTCGACGTTCTACGAGGGTGGCAAATGGAACTACTCGTTCCGCCTCATGCACGACATGGCGACGCGCATCGGCATGGCCGGCGGTGCCGAACCGTTCGTCGGGCTGCTCGATCAATTCTTCGGGTACGGCGCCGCACCGGTCAAGCAGGTGGGCGAACAGCCGAGTGCCGACGAGATGTCGGCTGGCTATGCGCTCAATCGGTTCGAAGGCCTGAACAACGAGCCCGACATGGAAGCACCGTGGGCGTATCACTACGCCGGCAGACCCGATCGCACAGCTGAAGTCGTGAACGCAGTGATCAACAATCAGTTCGGGACCGGCAGAGGTGGATTGCCGGGGAACGACGACTCGGGCGGTCTGAGCTCATGGTACGTGTGGGCAGCGCTCGGGCTGTTTCCAGTTGCGGGGCAGAACGTGTTCCTGGTGAACGCTCCGTCGTTTACCAGCGGGTCGATCGATGTCGGTGGCAAGCCGTTCTCCATCGAGACCGTCGGCTTCACCGACCCTGGGCCAGGCAAGCCTTGTCAGTACGTGAAATCGGCGTCGTTCAATGGTCGGGCGATCGACCGCAGTTGGCTCGCCGGCTCTGAGCTGCATCAGGGCGGAACGCTCGTACTGCATCTGGGCGAGGCACCGTCCGACTGGGCGACATCCTCTGGACGCCCGCCATCCGCCACCACGTCATCGAATTCACACCAGGGGGCAAGGGCATGATCGACTCGACTGCCGACCGACGACTGGTCATTGTCGTGCGAGCCGACCCGGTGATCTGCGGTCACGCGGGCGAGGCGCGCAACCTTGCCGAGGTCGCGCTACGCCGCGGGTTCGACGACGTACGTATCGTCACCTGGCCACTGCACACATTGCAGTCGTCGAAATTGCCATTGAAACCACTCGATCACGTGATGCCTTACTCCGATGGCATCACCGTGGAACGACCCGAAGGGGTTGGCGACTACCGGGTGCCAGACGGTCGAGTGCTTGCCGGAATCACGGGCCGGCTGGTGGAACTGTTCACCGACGAAGTCCCCACGGTCGCGATGTCGCTGTACCTCACGCCACACACCAATGCAGTCATCGATGCCCTTCGCGCCGCGGCGGGGAGCGGTCTTCCCGTCGACGTGACGACCATTGCCGAGGCCGTCGGTTCCGACATCACCAACGTGGTGCGTTCTTGTGTGGAAGCGGGCCGATTCGGCGCTGCAGCGCACTTGCTCTCGACGTATCTGGCGAACGACGTGTGCGTCGCTGTGTCGGAGTACACCCGCGAGCTCATCATCACCGCCGCCACCGAGATCGACGCCCGCCACGGAACGCAGTTCGCCGGTCAGTGCGCCGAACGGGTGCAGATTTCGTACCCGGCCATCGATGCGTCCGCGTACATCAGGCTCGACCCGAACCAGGTTCGGACCGTGCTCGCACGCCGAGGGCTGGTACCCGACTCGTACGCGCTCTTTCTGTCACGGTTGACCAAGGCCAAGGGCGCGGGCGATCTCATCGCAGGGTTCGCCCGCAGCCGTGCCCGCCACGATGTGAAACTCTTGGTGGCAGGTAATGGTCCGGAGGCGGTGGCGCTGCGGGCTCAGGCCGCAACGTCGGGCGCCGGCGACCGCATCCTCTTCCTCGACGACGTGAGTGACGAAGAAAAGCCGTTCCTCATGGCCGGCAGCGCCGCCTACGTGTTGCCCAGCAAGCCACGGCCAGAGTTCGTTGAAACATTCGGTATCGCTCTCGTCGAGAAGATGCTTGCAGGCGGTGGGCCGGTCATCACGTGCCCGACAGGTGGCATTCCCGAAGCCGTCGGCGACACGGCGCTGATGGTGCCGGTGGGGTCACCCCAGTCGATTGCCGAAGCACTCGACTTCGTGGTCGGCGGCATGACGCCCGCCGAGCGAGCCCGGCGAGAGTCTGCCGCCCGAGCATTCGCGATGCGTTTCGATCGGGATCAGGTGTTCGACAAGCTGTTCGGGCGACTCACCCAATCAGTCGCCGCCTGACGACGACCTCTTGCGCTTGATCTGCACGCCGATGAGGCCCGATGTCACAGCCGAGGCCGAGCACCAGATCCAGAGGTGGTGGAACTGGGTGACCTTGTTCGTGGTCGAGGACTCGCTCCCTACGATCACCACGAGCACTGCAATCCCCAGCGCTCCGCCCACTTGCCGCGCTGTCTGGTTCACCGCGCTGCCAACGGCAAACCGATGCGGCGGCAACGTGGCCACCGCCGCCGCGCCGAGCACCGGAAAGCTCAGCCCGATGCCCAGACCAACGAGCAACGTGCCGGGCCCACCAAGGTCTCCCACACCTCGACCGACGAACAGTTGAGCGCTGTCGGCGAATCTGTACCGATCTTCGAACTACGCCTCAGCGCCCGATACTGGGCTTGATACTGGGCTTGATACTGGGCTTGCTACTGGGCTTGCTACTGGGCTTGATACTGGGCCAGCCGCCAACGCTGCGACCACGAGTTCGGTGACGTCGTCCGGAAAGGTCATCGTCAGGGCGAGCGCTTTGCCCTCATCGCTCATCTTGGCGAGCGTTTTCCCGATCACAGCGACCATGTGTTGGCGTTCCAGACGTGCAGCGGTCGATATCAGCTGGGTGTCGAGGAACGTGAGGCAGACCGCATCTTCGAAACGCTGGACCTCCGAGTCGATGCCGAGCGCGGTCTTCACCACGATCTCACAGGCGCGGTCGATGGTGCTCTCAGCCACCCCCACTTCGGCGAGGAGCACCGCCAGTTCCTTGGCGTGACGAATCTTCTGGTCTCTGCGCCACCGCAGGTAACCGGGGCGCCCTTCCGGATAGCTGGAGCGCGGCACCACCCAACGACGGAGATGATGAGCACGGGCTGCCAACCGCAATGGGTCGGTCGCTTCCGGGTCGAGCTGCAGTACCCACCTGTCGGCGAGACGGCCCTGCACCAGAGCCAACGGTTCGCCCTCGAACAGCGTCGGGTCAGCCGCATTGGCTGCATCGATCGCACCGAACGCGGTGGCGAGTTCCTCCATCGCCGCCCACCATAGACATCTCGACGGTGCGCGCAAACGTGATGTGCCTACTCGGCCGCAGTTACGGTGCTGGGATGGGTCGAATGGACGAGGTCGGCGACGCCGACGGCTGGCGGTGCTGGTTGTGTGACGAGCCGGTCGAACGTGAGCGATCGGTCAACGACGATCGCGGGCCAAGCATCGACACCCGCCTCACCGACCGCAAGGCCAAGGCCCGATCGAAGTCGAACAAGTCACCGCGACCGGATCGGCTAGCTCATCGTGCCTGTAACACCGGCAAGGGCAACGTCACCCCAGTGGTGCACTGGCCCGACACGCTGTTCGTCGCCGATCCGGCGCCCATCATTCCCACCGTTGAACGTTTGGTGGCCAAGGGCGGCCGAGAGATCTTCGGTCGTTGTCCAACCAAAGCCGACGCCGACCAAGCGGCGGCGTGGATCTCAGATCGGCTCAGCCGACTCGAGCCGACTCTAAACATCACGACTTCTATCGAGTCAGGCGGCGGCCAGTACCTCGTGGTCGTCCGCCGCTGACACAGGTGCGGCGGCAAGCCAACCGTGCTGGTGGAGCGGCAACAAGCGAGATAGTTGACCACGGACACGACGGGGCGATCGTTGAGGTCAGAGATGGCGCTGCAGCACCGCTCGCAGGCTTCCGGTCTGCGAGGTGGTGGCAGAGACCTGCCCTCACCTACGGCATCTTCGGATCAACCGGGGTCACCGACGCTTGGCTGGTCGCGAGGCTGTGCGCGGGATGATTGGACCCCTATGCGGTTCGAGATCGGCGAAGAAGCAAGGAGCCCGAACCTTTCGCTCCCGGTTTGACTGCTGCCATCAGGAGCCTGAATCGATCCCCCAGCGACGTCCTCCTCCAAAGTGACCATGAACCACCGCAGGTACCGGGTGAACTTCGCCTCCGCTCCACCGCTGCCCGAAAGCGTTCTGCCGATGGGACAGTCAGGCACCTCTGAGGGGGTTGACTCGTTGTCGAGTGCGGTGTTCGTTCGATGTCGGCAGGGTCTTCTGGTTCATCGCCGCTATGCGGCGATGAATGTCGCAATGCGTTCGATCACTTCGTCGCCGTGCTGTGTGATGTCACCCAGATTGAGGCTGAGGAAGCATCCGATGGTGTGGGCGCCGGTCAGGATGTCGGGGTTCCCTGCATCAAGTGCGCCTTCAACGTCGTTGGGGAAGGTTGGTGGGCGAGCGCCTACGGGTAGGACGATGGTGCCGTCGTCTCGGATGGTGTAGTGGTAGCCGTTGGTGGCTTGTTGGCTTCGCCATCGGTTTCGGGATTTGAACCGGTTATGCGTCGAACATCTCGGTCGTGCATTCGCCTGGTCGGTTCGGCCGCCGTTGGCCCATTCGATGTTGTGGTCCACATCACAGAATTCGGCTGGTAGGTCGCATCCGGGATGATCACAATGTTTGACGAGCACCATGGCTGCTTGGCGTGCGTGCCCGGTGAACAAACGGCTCTCGCGTCCCATGTCGGTGACGACACTGTTCGCATCGATCACCACCCTTTGCACGTACCCGTCGAGGAGGGCTCGCAGGGCGTCGTGTGGGTGGATGGGT
>JBBREA010000019.1:0-36395 GCA_038203385.1 Acidimicrobiales bacterium
CACGCCCAGCAACAACGCCGCGTTCATCAACACCGATCATCAAATCGACTACCTCGTCGTCGACACCGACGGACACGTCGACGGCGCATCCATACAAATCCGAATCCTCGCCGCCGGCGACCCCAACCAACCACCCGTAGCCGGAGATGACGTGGCGTTGGTGCGCGCTGATGAGTCAGTCGGGACGTATGTCACCCAGAACGATTTCGATCCCGACGGGGACGCCTTCACGATCGTCGCGGTCGCCGACCCACCCAACGGCACCGTGGCATTCTCAACCGACTTGATCACCTACACCACCGATACCGGATTCTCCGGCATCGAAACCATCACCTACACACTCCGCGACACCCACGGCCTCCTATCAACCGGTGTGCTCGCGGTGCGGGTCCGGGTAACCGGCAATCAGCCTCCGATTGCGTACTCGACGAGCTACAGCGTCCCTGCGGGCGCGACCCAGCAGATCGTGTTACAGGCGGTCGACCCCGAGGGCGTGTCATTGACGTGGAGCCTCGTGACGCCGCCGGTCGGAACGTTGACCCCGAATGTGCTCACCGGCCCGGCGCCCACCCTCACCTACACCGCACCGACCAACCGACCCAATGACGCGTTCGTGTTCCAGGTCAGCGATGGCACGTTCGCGGTGCAGGCCAGCATCACGATCAACATCGTGCGTCCCAACATCGCTCCGGTGGCTGATGACGATTCGGCGACTACCACCCAGGAAGTACCGGTGCTGATCGACGTGCTCGCCGGCGACACCGATGCCGATGGAGACGAGCTGACGCCTTCGGTGGCGACCAACGGGCTCCACGGGACGGTTTGGTGCGACGTCGACGGATGCACCTACACGCCGGAGCCTGAGTACGTCGGGATCGACTCGTTCACCTACACGATCACCGATGGCTTCGGGGGCGCCGACACGGCCACGGTCACGGTGACGGTCCAACCATCACCGATCGCGTCCACCGTTACGCCGGCTGCCTTTGAGACCGGCCCGGGGGCAACGTCCATCAACCTCGCCGACATCCCGTACGAACGGATGCGCGAACTCGACGTCGACGTCTCGAACTCACCGATGGCACGCCGCGCTCCGATGGCACGCCGCGCTCCGATGGCGCGGCGGGCACCCATGGCGCGGCGGGCACCGCTCGCAGATTTCGCACCGATGGCACGGCGGGCACCAGTCAGCGACTCGCCACTGTCGGAAATCCCAGTCGACTACCCGGGCGGCTGGCCGGCGCTGCTCAGTGGCACCCCGCTGGCCGGTCAACCCACGCAGAGCATCACGTTCGGCGAGTTCCTGGCGCTGTACGAATCCCCCGGCTCGCTCACCCCCGCTCTGCTCGGGCTGACCCTCGAGGACGTGTCGTTCCTCGATGGCACACCGTTTGCCGGTGCCAGCCCGGCTGCGTTCCTGATGGGCCCCGCCCCTCTCGCAACGATCGTGTTCGACGCAAGCGAAACGTGGTGTGACCGCCTCGCCACCAACACCGAAGACGAGGCCACGTGTGCAACGCTGGGCGTCGGTCCGGCGACCACGATGATGGAACTCGACGTCGACCCGACTGCGTCCGCTGTGCTCGCCGCTCACCCGGACCTCCGCCGAATTCCGTTGCTGCCCAACATCGCAGCACTGGCAGAGGGTCCGGTCATGGACTCTCGACTCAACGAGTTGAACCTGTTCGCTACCGCGATCGGGCAGATCACTGTGGCCTCGGCACTTGCGGTGTCACCGGCCGTGGGGTCGGTTCGAATCGCCGACATCCCGGTCGATGACAGCAACCCAGACGACGGTGCCTACGGGCGGCGCAATCTCGTCGTCAACTGCGCGAGCGGATTCGTCTGCTCGGGTGGGGCAACGCTCGCGCAAGCGGCAGCAGCTGGGGCGCTGCTCCCTGGTGCGATCTTGCAAGACGTCGGCCGCGCCTTCCTCGACTACACCGTCGCCGGGGCACCACCGATCCTGTTGACGCAGATCGCACTCGCACTTCCTGCGTCGCTCCAGATCAACGACGTGATCGTGGGCTCGCTCGACCAGTCCGACTTCCCGTGGGAAGACGTGGATCTGGCCGCTGCCGGGCTTGCCGACTTCGCCCGCACCGGCGCCACCCTCGACTGGAATGTGGCGTTCACGGTCGACGGTGACCGGGCAGGTCCTGGCCCATACTCGACGACCGTCGAAGTCACCCTGCCGAACGGATTCCGCTACTTCCGACCCACTCCCGCCCGACCGGCGCCGGCCGAACTCAATGTCATCACGCCCGCCCCGACTTTGGTCACCGGCCCCGCCGTGACAGACACCCCGGCCGGACAACTGCTCACGTGGGACATGGTCGGGGTGGGTGCGGACACCGCCTACACCCTGTCGTTCCGCACCACGCCCGGGGTCGACCTCGGCTCGAGCCGGGTGGTCGCCAAGGTCACGATCCCGACCGGGGTAGCGAGCGCCAGCCGCTCGGTCCAGGTGGTGGATCGAACCGATGCCTCGGGCGAGCCGGTTGCGGCGCCAGAGGTGGAGAGTGATGTGCTCTACCTCGGCTACGTCGACCGCCCGAACGACATCGATCTGTACCAATTCGCGCCCACGCCACTCACCCAGGTCGGCGTGCGTCTCAGCCATCTCGCTGGTGACGGCGACCTCGTCGTGTACGGCCCGACCACCGAGACGCCAGCCAACTCGCCGTCCCCGGTGGAGACGCGTACGATCGTGCCGTCCACGCCTCCGATGGTGTCGGAGGACCTCGACATCTCGGCCGACGAGTTCGCCCCTGAGCCCGACGTCGATGCAGGCGTGCCCTTGATCGACGGCCTCACCGTGGTCGGCCGCTCCGCTGCCCGCGGCACCGACCTGGAGTCGGTCGATGCCATCGCCCCTGACCTCCTGCAGGTGAGCTCGTACAACAGCGCCGTGTCGAACCAGCCATACGTACTCCGGGTACGACAGGCAGATCCGCCAACTGTGCCCACCTGCGCCGCCTACGTCGGCTCCGGTGGCGTCGTCGGCCAGATGCCAAGTCTCGCGTCGCTCCCGGCCGATCTCACGACGGTCATCCTCGTCAACCAGCAACGACTCGGCAACCGATTCGGTGCCGTCAACGCAGCTGATGTGATCGCAGAACTCGAGGCACTCGCCGACCGCCCCGACGTTCGCGGCGTCGTGATACCTGTCGACGCTGTGCCGGCAATCGCTGCTGCCTACGCCACGTGGAACGCAAATCCATGTGCCGCCGATCGCGCCAACAAGGTCGTCAACGAGATCACCAAACTCGTCGTCGGTGTGCGCAACGGCGCTTATCCCGGAGTCAGCGCTCATCCGGCTCTCGCCAACGTCGTCATCGTCGGCGGTGACGACATGGTGCCGATGGCCCGACTCGACGACACGACCCGTCTTGGCAACGAGACGGGATACGCCGACGAGTTCGACGTCAACGGGCCGTATCACGGGGCGATGGGGTCGAGTCACTTCCTCAGCGACGACCCGTACGGCGATCTCGACCCGGTGCAGTGGGGCTCGCGGCGGCTCTATGTGCCCGAACTGGCAATCGGTCGCCTCGTGGAAACACCCATACAGATCGTCGCCCAACTCGACGCGTTCAGCGATTCCTTGGGGCGACTCGACGCCAGCCGGGGGTACGCCGCCGGGTACGACTTCATGATCGATGGTGCAAGCGCTGTTCGCGCTGAGTTGGAAGCGTCGCTGACGGCGGCGAACGGGGCACCTGCGATCGTCACGCCGCCGAGCAGCGTCGACCCGGCTGCATGGTCTGCCGCCGACCTGCTCGCCGATCTCGCTGGGCCTCCAGCACCGTCCATTGCAGCCGTGTTCGGACATGCCGACCACACGACACTCGAGACCCCCCAAGGAGAAGGGATCCTCGCCGCTGACTTGGGAGCGGCGTTGCCGCCTGGTGCCCGGCTGGTGTTCTCGATGGGCTGTCACTCCGGTCTCGCCATCTCAGACGCAACGGTCGGCGCCGGTGCAACGTCGGCGGACATGCCTGCAGCGATCACTGCACGCGGTGCCGTCTATGTGGCGACCACGGGCTACGGGTACGGCGACCAGTTCAGCGTCGGGCTCCAAGAACGACTCATGACGTTGTTCGCCGGGGAACTCGACGGTGCCGTGTCGCTCGGTGATGCGTTGCGCAATGCCAAGCAGACGTACTTCGGCAGCCAGGGTCTCTACGGTTCATATGACGAGAAGGCATTGTCGAGCACGATCCTCTACGGACTGCCGATGTTTGCCATCGGCAGCGAGCGTCCCGTTCGGCCCGTGCCCGACAATGTCGGCGTCGCCCCGGTGGTGGGCGCCACTGGTCTGTTCAGCAACTCCTACGACGAGAGCTTCGACTTCGCCAGCCGCAGCGACCCGGCTGGGTCCTGGTTCGAAGCCGACGCAGGGAGCGGCCCCCAACTCCCGCAGATCACCGCCGGGCGACCGGTGCAGCCACGCGCCGAGATCGACGTCACGGCCGCGGCACCCGATGAAACGCTGTTGCCAGCGCACGGCGCAGTCGTCACCTTGCTCGACACTGACCAGATCGTGACCGACTTCGATGCCGCCTTCAGCCGCCCGATCATCGACTCCGCCGACACTGCCGAGGCGGCAAACTCAGTCGCGGCATTTCCCACCCGGCTCGCCGCGATCACCACTGCGAGCGACACGGTCGGCCTGGTTGGACCCGACGGCGTCGCACAACGCCAACGTCTCGTTCTGATTCCCGGGCAGTTCCTCGCACTGGAGAACGCACCCGACGACACCGGTGTCCAAACCCTGTACGGGCGGATGGCCGGCGACGTGTACTACTCCGCGTCGTCGGATTGGACGCCGCCCAAGGTTGACGGCGTGGGCCTCGAACGGGAAGCCGGAGCGACGTCGGCCGAAGTGTCGGTGCGGGCGATCGACCAGTCGGGGGTCACCCGCGTCGTCGCCCTGTACCAGGCCGGTGGTGATTGGGAGATGATCGATCTCGCCGACAGCGACGGGCTCTTCGTGGGCACGTTTACGGTCCCGAGCAGCATCGACAACGAGCAGATCCGAGTCGTCGTGCAGGCCGTGGACGGGGCGGGCAACGTCTCGTGGGCGGCGAACAAGGGGCCCGGCTTCGCACCGGGGCCACCACCACCGGTCCCCCCCGACGTGTCACTTCTACCGACGCCTCCCCCGTCCGGCTGGTACGCCACGGCCCCGCAGATCACGGTCACCAGCTCCACGCCGGCCGAGTACTCGATCGACGGCGCGCTCGCCGCTGCGTACAGCGGACCATTCGTGCCGAGCGGGCTCAGCGACGGCGCCCACGTCATCACCGTGACCACCGCGGACGGTGGCGTCACCACCGTGACCGTGCGGATCGACAACGCGCCCCCGGCGATCACCATGTCTCTCACCCCGCCGGCCAATGCCGCCGGGTGGCGGAACACGGCGGTGGTCGCCAGCTTCAGCTGTAGCGACGCCGGGTCGGGCGTGGTCGTGTGCCCCGCGAACAAGACGACCGGGGCGCAGCAGGGTGCCGCAGTGGCGATCGCCGGCACTGCCGTCGATGGCTCCGGCCGAACCGGCGATGCCACCGCGTCAGTGAAGATCGACCTCACGCCACCGTCGGTGCCCACGGTCACACTCGCGTCGCCGTCGATCCAGATCGGCACGGGCTCGTCGATCGCTGTCGCCGCAACCGATGTCCTCTCTGGTGTGGCGAATGGGGAATGGTGGGTTGGCCTCGACCCGGGAGCTGGCGCAGCGAACCCGTTGACGTCGGCCGGGGGCACGCTCGTCGGACAAACGGGCGTCGGTCTCGCGCTCGGCGCACACACGATCTCAGCTCGGGTTCGCGATGTGGCAGGCAACTGGAGCCCGACGGGCAGTGCGGTCCTCACCGTCGTGCCAGGGACCAACCGCGGCAACTCGCCGCCGACAGCCACATCGCTGGCGATCACGACCAATGAGGACACACCGGTGAACGTCGGCTTCGCCGGTTCCGACGCCGATGGCGATGCGCTGACGTTCGCCGTGCAGACGCAGCCCCAACACGGCACGCTCACCGGGAACGGCGCGAGTCGCTCGTACGTTCCTGCTCCCGATTTCAACGGATCAGACTCGTTCACGTACCAGAGCCACGACGGTTTGGTTTCGTCTGCGCCTGCGACCGTGACGATCACGGTGATCGCCGTCGACGACCCTGGTGCCGTGTCGAACGTCGAGCCCAGTCGTTACTGGGACACCCGAAACGAGCGGACGTTCGACGGCCAACATCGGAACACCGGTCGGCTGGCAGGCGGGCAGTCGTACGAGGTGCAGATCGCTGGTCGCGGCACGGTCGATGCTGATGCGGTTGGCGTCGTTGCCAACCTCACGGTCATCTTTCCAGGTGCTGCCGGCTTCGCCACGTTGTACCCGTGTACCGAGACGGTGCCGTCCACGTCAACGGTGAACTATTTCCCCGGCGAAGTGCTGGCCAACAACGGGCAGGTTCCGCTGAGCACCGACGGCACGGTGTGCGTGTTCACGCTTGCCGACGCCGACTTCGCACTCGACGTCACCGGGTTCGTTTCGGAATCGTCACCGATGGCGGGTGTAAGCCCAGCGCGCTACCTCGACACCCGCTCCGTCGCGGCTTTCACCACATTCGACGGCGTGTCGCAGGGAATCGGGCAGCTGGCCGCAAACACGTCAGTGAAGGTACAGATCGCCGGCCGGGGCGAGGTCGACGGCGACGCGACGGCGGCGATCGTCAATGTGACCGCCGTCAATCCGGCCGCCAACGGCTTCCTCACCTTGTACCCCTGCACCGCAACGGTTCCCACCGCCAGTTCGATGAACTACTTTGCGGGCCAAGTGGTGCCCAATGGTGCTGTCGTCGACCTGTCCGACGATGGAGCAGTCTGCATCTACTCACTCGCTGCGACCGACTTGCTCCTCGACGTCACTGGCTACGTGCCAGCGGGCACCGAATCGCTGACGGCACTCAACCCGCGGCGACTGTTCGACTCCCGCGAAGGCGAAACCATCACGGACGGCATCGCGCAAGGGCCGCGCCTCGCCGCTGGCCAAATCGTCCCGATCCAGATCACTGGACGCGCTGACGTCCCCGCATCGGCTACGGCCGTCTTCGCCAACATCGGCGTGGTCTTCCCCGACGGTCCAGGCTTCGCAACCCTGTATCCGTGTACGCCGACAGTGCCGGGCACGTCGAGCGTCAACCACGCCACCGGCGTCGTCCGGGCGAACAACGCGTTTGTGGCGCTGTCCGATGACGGCAGAGTCTGTGTGTTCACGCTGGTGGGAACCGACCTGATCCTCGACGTGACCGGATACGTGGAATGAGGCGCAGTGATCGTCGCTCGATCACAGCCCTGGTGGTGGCGAAAGCACATCGAGAAGGGCGAGCCGGGCCATCCCATCGTCGATGAGCGTCTGATCGTCATCGACCCGACCAAGCCCGATCTGGGCGAGGGCGTACTCGTACGGCGAGCCGTCGGGATCTGCGAGGGCACGACCGCGCTCGAACTGGTCGCGTGCCTCGTCGGGTCGGCCGGACAGCACCAGCGCCTGCGCGCGCAGGCGAGCCAGGTTGGCCGGTAACACGGGCACGTCACCAAGGTGGTCGAGCGCTGATGCCGCCTCGTCAGCGGCGGTCAGCGCTGCCGGCGCGTCGCCGGCGATGACGTGGATCTCGACCATCCGCAGCAACGAATCGGCAACGAGATCGTCGGCACCCAGCTGCCGGAAGCCTTCGAGCGCCTCCGATTGCATCCGCTGCGCGTCGACAATGTCACCACGCCACAAGGCGATTCGTGACAGACCGCTGATCGCGCAGAACAACCCGTACGGATAGTCTGCGGCCGCCAACACGCGACGGGCCGGTTTCAACAGCGACTCCGCAGCCTCGAGTTGAAACTGCACCGTGAGGATCTCGCCGACGTTGTTGTCAGCGAGGGCGGCGCCGATGACGTCACCGGCGCGCTGATAGCGATCGGAGCTGGCGCGGAGTTCGGCCAGGGCTTCGGCGGTACGGAATTCCCGCCATGCGCTCACACCACGGTTCAGGTAGAGGTTCGCCAAGCCGATCGAGTCGTCGAGTTCGATCAGCAACTGCTCGGCAGCGCCTCCGTGCTCGCCGCCGCCCGGAAGCCTGAGTTCGGTACAGCACCATTCGGCCAGTAGGTGCGCCTGGGCGCAGAGACGCGGATCGGCCTTGGCGATCGGGTCGTTCAACAACGCTTTCGCGAGTTGGAGGCAGTGGGCCCAATCGCCCCGGAAGTTGTGAATCGACGCCCGCGTCAGCAACAGGTGGCCGCGGGCGGCATCGTCGGTGCACATCGACAGCGCCCGAGCCGTCAGCACGAGAGCCGCTCGGTAGCGTCCGAGCTTCTCGAGAATTCTGGCACGTGCCACTGCGAGCGTCGCCCGCTCGGTGGTGGCGGCCAACCGGGAGGCCTGCTTCAATGCGTCGAGTGCGGATTGAGGATGACCGCCGCGCTCGGCGGCCATGGCCAGCTGTCGATACGTGGCCATTCGTACATCTCGGCCGGCTCTCACCTTGCGTTGTGATTCGATCACCCCCACGAGGAGCCATTCGGCGACCTCCATCGCGCCCTTGTCGATCGCTGCGTCGGCGGCACGTTGGTTCCATTCGACGACCCGCTCCGGGATGCCGGACCCCGTGGCATGGTGGGCGAGTGAGGCCACCGGATCGGCGATGGGAACGGAATCCCCCCATGCCTCGATCACGTCACCGGCGCGCTCGTGGACCGCGCGGCGGCGGCGGATCGACAGTCCTTCATAGGCGGCGACTCGGACGAGGTCGTGACGGAATCGAACGCTGTCCTCCCCGGCGACGAACAAATCGCCGAACGATCGCTGCCAGGCCGTGGGGTCGATCAACTCGTCTCGGTCGAGCACTTTGGCGGCCAACGCCAGGTTGATCGTCGTTCCGAGCACCGATGCGTCGCGGATCAGCGCTCGACTGGCCACGGGCAGCTGGTCGATGCGCGCTGCGATCAGCCGCTCGATCGACTCCGGATACAGGTCCGTCCCCGACCTGTCGACGACGGCGCGCGCCAGTTCGATCAGATAGAGCGGGTTGCCGGCCGCCGAAAGCCTGAGTCGATCCAGTGTGGCGTCGCTCGCATTGGACGCGGGCAGTTCTCGAAGGAGGAGTTGCTCGGCCACCTCGTCGTCGAGCGGCGCCAGATCGATCGTGACCGTGGCCGGCGGCTCCCAGCCGTCCGGTCGCCGGGTCACCACAACTGACAAGTGCGGCGCCGGGGTGCGGGCGACGACATCGAGTAGCGACCGCGACGCCTCGTCGAGCCAGTGCACATCCTCGATCACGATCGCAGCCGCAGGCATGGTCATCGTCGCGATCAGTTCGGCGACGGTCGTCCGGAGTCGATCAGCTCGGAACGCCGGATCGAGAGCATCGACCGCGTCGGTCGTTTCCACACTCGCACCGATCACGTCGGCCAGCAGCGGGAGCCACTGGACGAGGTCGGGAGCGACTCGCTCGACGAACGCACCGAGCATCGTGCCTGCGACACCCGCTTCGCCCTGGTGCTGTATGTCTGCGACGGTCCGGATCAGCCGGCCGAACGGTAGGTAGGCCGAGCCGATCTCGTGAGGTTCGGCGCGCAAAACGTGCCACGTTCGCTCTGGCATGAGTCGGCGCGCCTCCTGCCACAGACGACTCTTGCCCACACCCGCGTCGCCCACGATCTGAATCGACTCTCCCGCGTCGATCGCCCCACGCAGCACCGTCAGCTCACGCTCGCGACCGATCATTCCCGACATCGGTGCTTCGCCGACGGGTTCGCTGGCAGGTGAATGGAGTTCGATTGCGGCGCCGATGCTGGCGGCGCGCACCGGCAGGTGCTTGCCCTTCACGGTGAACGGCTCGAGATCGGTGGCCTCGAATCGTCCCGCGCACGTGGCCACCAACCGTTCTCCGGCGATGATTTCACCAGGCTGGGCACGTGTCATCAATCGCGCTGCAAGGTTGGTGGCGTCGCCCATCACGATGTAGGTGCATCGCTGCGGATGTCCCATGTCACCCACGAACACGACGCCCACGTTGGCTCCTATCCGCAGCGGCCACGGCGAGGCGTCGGCAATTCGCCGAAGCACGCGCACGAGTCGCTCGCCGTCGCGCTCTGTGGCGGTGGGCGCGCCCGAGATCAGTGTCCAGCGCACCGAGTTGGCCTCGGCCTGGGTCTCCAGCCAGCAGACGTCGAGATCGGACGCTGTCCGATCGACGATCTCGGAGATTTCGGCCAGGCGCCGACACACCTCCTCGCTCCCACCTGACGCCAGCACGTCGTCGGTGCCCTCGAGCCTGATGAACGACATCGCCACCTGCTTCAACTCGCCGGTACGGGCGCCGATGTCGGTCAACTCACGAAACTGCACCGGGAGGAGCATCGACGTGTCGATTTCCACAGTCGTCTGCCGTGCCGTGTGCCGAGCCGGATCGAGGCGTTCGTTGCCGTTGGCTGCAATGCGGTCGAGCCGCAGCCGCACGTTGCCGTCGACGTCGGGTGGGCCGTGCCAATCGCTCGGCAGGTCGGCCGCGAGGTTGGCGTCGACGAGCACCTCGCCAGACCCGGCGTCGGCCTCGAGCCTCGCCATTGCCGTGCTCACCGGCCCGGCGACCACGAACGCACGACGGGTGGCGCCGAGTAGATAGTAGGCCTGACGGCCGGAGGCCATGCCACACGACATGCCGAGCCGCACCTTCCCGGCAGGAGTCGCGACGCGTCCCTTGCGAGCGATGAACCGATGCGCAGCTGCAGCACCCGCTGCTGCTCGCCGAGCATGCTGATCGCCCGCGTACAGCACGACCATGGCGTCGCCCCCGAACTCGAGCACGTCTCCTCCGTGAGCGAGGACGGCGTCGATGAGTCCCGTGAACACCGTGTTCAAGACATCGTTGATGTGTTCGGCACCAGCCCGCCCGAGGGCGGCGAGGCGCTCGGTGAGCGAGGTGAAACCCGAAATGTCGAAGAAGGCGAGCGACCCCTCGATGTCGACCCACCGCTGCGCCGGGTTCGCAGCGAGGGCAGCAGCGGCGTGCGCCGAAACATACGGATGCAACGGCTGGCGGCTCTCGTCGATCGGTTCATCGTGGTCGATCCACAAAGACAGGTCAAGCGCGACTGTGATACTTTTCACATCCGTGACCTTGCCCCTAGACGCGGAAGGACCGGCCGACCCGCAACTCGAAGAGTACGTCCTGCGGCTGCTCGACGAGTGCCGCGACGAAGTGAAGATGGCCGACTCGAAGACGAGCACGCTCTTCGCTGCGGTCGCAACGGTGATCGCGCTCGTCATGAACATCTTGCTCGACGAGACGTCGGAACTGCGCACGAGTGGCGATGCGGTCGTCGTGTTGTCGGTCGTCGTCCTTGCGATGTTCACGACTGCGTTGGTGTTTCTGGCCCTGGCGGTCACCCCCAGGGTCGGTCGTCCGGAATCTGGCCAAGCGCGCTACTTCCAAGAGCATGCCCAGTTCAGCGAGCCCGTAGCGCTCATGGAGGCGATCGTCCGCGACGCCGAGCAACCGGCGACGCGCCACGTCCAACAGTTGCATGCGCTGGCCCGCATCGTCCGCCGCAAGTACCAGCAGCTTCGACGTGCCATGCAGACCATCCTGCTGGCGATGATCCTCCTTGCCGTGGTCGCCTTGGTCGGCGCCACGCAATGAGCACATGACGTCAGCCCGTTCTGCGTTCGCTCGCATTCCGGTGTTGTTGAGCTGACCTGGCAGACTCGCCCCATGAGCCTTCGGACGAACTGGGACGGCGGCAACACCACACTCGGAGTGTGGCTATCGATTCCAAGCAGCGTGTCGGCCGAGGCCGCCGCCCGCTCTGGTTTCGACTACGTCTGCGTCGACATGCAGCACGGCATCAACGACTATTCGTCATTGGTCGGCATGGTGCAGGCGATCGAGCTCGGCGGTGGCGTTCCCATCGCCCGGGTGCCATGGAGTGAACCGGGCATCATCGGCAAGACGCTCGATGCAGGGGCGCACGGAGTGGTCGTACCCATGGTCAACACGCGCGCTCAGGCCGAGGCGGTCATTCGTGCCACTCGGTATGCGCCGGACGGCTCGCGCAGCTGGGGGCCGGTCATGCCCAACATGCGCCATGCCGACAATCGCACGTGGGCCCACGAGCACATCGCTTGCATTCCGATGATCGAAACGGTCGAGGCCATTTCCAACCTCGACGACATTCTCAGCGTGCCCGGCATCGATGCCATCTACGTTGGCCCAGCCGACCTCTCGATCAGCCTCGGTCTCCAGCCCGGCAACCAAGACGGCGACCCATTGTTCGACGATGCGTTGGTAGCCATCCTTGCCGGCTGTCACCGCCACGGAATCGTGCCAGGCATCCACGCCACTGGCGCTCTCACCCCCAAACGTCTCGAGCAGGGTTTTCGCATGGTCACCGTCACCGCCGATCTCTCAGCCATGACGATCGGCTTCGCCAGCGAACTCGCAACGGCTCGCGGAACACAGAGCGGTTCGAGCGACCGCATGTACTAGCGAGTCACGTGCAGCCGATCGCCACGCGATCGTGCCCGGCGAAATCTTGCCGTATCTCGACCTCGGTGAATCCAGCCGACCCGAGCAGCGCGCGCACCGCAGCGCCCTGATCCGTGCCGATCTCGAGCACTAACCAACCTCCCGGCGTGAGATGAAGCGGAGAGTTCGCCACGATGAACCGAATGTCGTTCAGCCCGTCGGTTCCCGAGAACAATGCGTTCGCCGGTTCCCACAACTCCACACGCTCATCGAGCAATGGTGACGCTTCGGCCACATACGGCGGGTTGCTGACGATCACATCGAAGCGCACGCCTTCGGGCAGCGCCTCGAACCACGAACCCTCGCCTACTCGCACGTTGCCAGCTGCCCGGCCAACTCCGACCAAGTTGGCGCGGGCCACGTGGAGCGCATCCCGGCTGCAGTCGGTGATCCATACCGTGGTGCCATCGGCAGGGAGTTCAACCGCCAGCGACAGCCCGATCGCACCTGACCCGGTACCAAGGTCGGCCACGAGCCGCCTGCCGTGCACACGCTGAGCAAGTTCGATCGCTACTCCGGCGACTTGTTCGGTCTCCGGACGCGGAATGAGGACACGTCGGTCGACCAGCAGGTCGAGGCGACGAAAACTCCAACGACCCAACACGTACTGCAGCGGTTCACCGGCCCGTAAACGAGCGAGCATGTCGTCGTGGTGGGCGACCATCCGTTCCGTGAGCGGCTCATCCAGTGCCGCCGCGAAGTCGTCGCCATCGAGGCCTGCCGCGACTTCGCACACCCAGCGTGCCTCGTGCCGGGCACCGAGCGCCTGGATGGTGTCGGCCCACATCTGTCGCAGTGTCAGCACCGGCAAATCTTTCCGGGCGTCATTCTGTTGCTGCGAGTTGCTTGGACCGCTCGTCATGCAGCATCGGCTCCACGACCAAGTCGACGTCGCCCGCCAGCACATCGGAGAGCCGATAGATCGTGAACCCGATGCGATGATCGGTGACGCGGTTTTCTTTGTAGTTGTATGTGCGGATCTTTTCGCTCCGGCCACCTCCGCCTACCTGCGACTTGCGTTCGGCCGACATCTCGGCGTCGAGCTCTTGTTGGGCTCGCTCGTACAGTCGAGCCCTCAGCACAGTCATGGCTCTGGCCCGGTTCTGCAGCTGGCTGCGTTCGTCCTGCATGGTCACCACGATGCCGGTAGGCAGGTGGGTGATACGCACAGCCGAGTCCGTGGTGTTCACATGCTGACCGCCAGCACCCGACGAGCGGTATACATCGACCGAGAGATCCTTGTCGTTGATCTGCACGTCGACCTCGGTGGCTTCGGGCAGCACCGCCACGGTGGCGGATGACGTATGCACTCGGCCTTGGCTCTCGGTCACCGGGACGCGTTGCACTCGATGGGGGCCACCTTCGAACTTGAGGCGCTGCCACGCGTCGCCGCCGCGCACCACGAACGTCACATGATTCACGCCACCGACGTCACTGAGGTCGAGCGCCAGCGTCTCGGCCTTCCACCCACGGGTCGATGCATACGCCAAGTACATGCTGAGCAAGTCACCTGCGAACAAGTTCGCTTCCTCACCGCCTTCGGCCCCACGGATCTCCATGATCACCGCGCGACCGGCATTCGGGTCCTTCGGCAGCAACAGCTCCCGCAGCTCGTCTTCGATGCGGTCGATGTCGACAAGGGCTTCGTCGAGTTCGGCTTGCATCGGTTGCCGCTCATCTGCATCGGTCAAGGGCAAGAGCTCTCGCGCCGCCTCGAGGTCCGCCAGCCGAGCCTCGTACGCACCATAGAGCGCAACGATCGGCTCCATGTCGTGATATCGCTGCGACACCGTGCGGAGTTGGTCCGGGTCTTTCAGCGTTTCGGGGTCGGACAGCCGCGCTTCGAGCTCGCGGAACTCGTCAGTTGCGGCGCGCAGCCGCCCCTGTACACCCTCATCCAGCATGACGCGCGTCCATGGCGGAGGCAGGCTACCCGAGCGAAACGAACTCGCCCGGGTGCACCATCATCTCGGAGAGCAGGACGGCGGCCGGCACACGGTCACGTTTCGGTGTGACGAAGACGAGCCGACAGTCGGAAGCAATGTCTGCCTGCAACCCGCTGGCCGCAATGCGTGCGTCGGCGCCGAATGGCACCAGGTCTAGATCGACCCCGGTGGAGAAGGACAACACGAACTGATCGCCCAGCTCATCGACACCGATCGCCGAACACGGCACGGGATCCTTCAGATTCGAACGAGCCACCGGGGGATTCATCGGCGTGACACTGACCGCACCCACTACGCCAGGATCTTGTTCCACCCGCCAGCGCAACAATCGCTCGGCCCCGAGTTGATTGAGCGGGTGCTGCCGCGCTCCGGGTTGCCGGTGAGACGACACCGCATCGACGATGCGGGCCAGTGATTCAACCGCCGGTCGGTCGCCATGCAGCATCTGGAATGCTTCGCGGTCGTGGGCACCCACCCCCACTTCGAGTCGGCTGACGTGGAGATACGGGTCGTCGACCACTCGGCATACTTCCAGACCGTTCACCTCGCCGACGAGCACACCATGCTCCACGGTGGGTGTCGCTCCACCCTGAACGATGAGCTCGCGAAACGCGTCATGATGCTCGGGAGCTCCACGCGGTTCGAGAATCGGCTCGGCCACCGCCGGTAGGAGCGTGCGTCCCTCAGCGTGCCACACATCGATCGGTAGCCGAAATGCTGCTGAACGCCGGGCGAGGATGCCGGTGTCGGCCTCGGCAATGACCTGAACTGCGGTGGCGCCAGCTCGCTCGGCCCACACCAACGCAGCCCCGAGGCGAGTGCCGGGTTTGTCGTCGAGGTAGACCCACGCCACACCGTCGTGCACCAACGCCGCACCGACCCCGATGGGGGTTGCAACACCAATGGGGTCAGTGGCGAGGTGATCTCCCACGAGCGCCCGCAGCTTGATGGCCACGAGTTGATTGCGCCGAGACGGGCCGCTCAGATCGGTCGGTTCGGTCGTCACGCCACGAAGGTACCGATGGACACGAGCGAATAGGTCGCTGCGCCATCTTCAATCCGCTTCAATCCGCTCAGGACCTCCGGTATGTCTGTGGTCAGGCTCGCCGATCGGCTCGCCCTCTAGGCGACGAAGAATCCCATCACATCGACGATGACATCACAGTGCGCCAGCGGATTCTGCAGCATCAGGCGACCACCGTCGCCAAGTTGACAGATCACCAGATTGGCGACCGTTTGCCCGGGCGACAGGTTGAGGTTCGAGGTGCCGGGGTCTGGCTGGCCGGCGGGCCACACCGAGAGATACGACCAGTCGGCAACGTTGGTCGCGGCCACGTTGATGACGACGGCGGTGGCGTGCTGTGGCACGCCGACCCGACCGGCGACGGTAATTTCGATAGGTTGCCCTGGCCCAACCGGTCTCTTGTCGGCGCCCAGGCCCTCTCGCGTGTCGACGAGTCGCTTCGGCGAGCACGGCTGCAACTGACTCCCAGACGGCCCGAAGTAACCGAACACATCGCCGATGACATGGGTACCGGCTCCAACGCCGTCGAGCAGAATCCGGCCATTCGCACCGATCTTGCAGATCGTCAGGTTCGGCACGGTGTCCCAAGCGTAAAAGTTCACGTTGGATGTCTCCGCCCGCGCTTCACCAGACGGTGTCAGGCGAAGGAAACCTGGTGATTCGGGCTCGGTGGCGGTGAGGTTCATCACGACCGCAGTGGCCCCAGCAGGAACTCCACTCCGTCCGACTACATCAATGTCGAGAATCTCGCCCTCGGCCAGCTTGCCGGGGCGTACACCCTGCCCGATGCGACTGTCGAACAGCCGACTTGGCGCGAGCGCGTTGAACCGATCACCGCTGCTGGGCGTGAAGTAGCCGAACACATCGACGAGGCAGTGTGTGTAGCCATGCGAGTTGTACACCTCGATGCAGCCGTCGGCCCCTATGGCCATGACCACCAGATTGGGGACCGGTCGTCCCGGACCACCATTGATATTCGACGTGCCTGGACGAGACGTTGCCCCAGGGAAGACTGTGAAGAAGTGAGGTGACGTGGCATCGACTGCCGTGACGTTGGCAACCACCGCAGTAGCTCCGGTCGGCGGCACACCGAACATCCCCGCTACCTTGACTCGCACGATGTCTCCCGGGCCCAGCGGCTGAGCAGGCACCATGAATCCTGAACGGGTGTCAGCGATACGCGCGGGCGCCAGTGGCACGAATGTCGCCGGCTCGCCGCTCACCGAGGGCAAGGGAGCTGTCGTGCCATTCGACAGCACACCCGGCGCGCGGCGGAACAGGCCGAGATTCTCGTAGTTGCCGCCCAACGCTGCTGACGCGCCACCTCCGAGCCAGCCATCAATTGCGGACGTGTAGTACGAGCGGAAGTCGACAGTGTGTTGCATCCGGTCCCAACGCCCGAGTCCGGCCAACGAGGGGCGCTGGCCATAGAAGCCGCCCTTCACGTTGGCTCCAATCACAAAGTGCGGCGCCGCAGACCCGTGGTCCGTGCCGTAACCGTCGTTCGCCCAAGATGTACGGCCAAACTCCGAGTACGTCATCACGGTGACCCGACTCGTCCAGGCCGGGTCGAGCACTTCGAAGAACTTGGCAAGCGCCGAATTCAGCTCCTTCATACGAGCGTCGTGGGTGCCGGGCTGACGGGCGTGGGTGTCGAAGTCATTCCAGCCGGCGGTCAGCACCCTGAACCCGAGATTCGCGTTCACCAAGCGGGCCGCAACCTCGAGCTTGGACACGATGGAGCCTGCAGGAAGGTCGGCGGGAACGACCGAACCGAGCTGTGCCGACATGTCGAGATGGTCGACGAATGCGTCGGCGACGGCACCGTGCCACTGCCCGTTGGCCCCGTTGCGCATGGACCGGATCGCGTCATACAGGCGATAGTCATCGGCCGTTGTGGAGACACCGAACATCGGTCGGCTCTCTGGCACCGCGGTGCCGCGGCTGCGTTCGCCCACCAGATGAAGCGGAATCGTGCTGCCGACTTCGGCAGCGGCGTACAGGTCCTTTGTCCCGTCGAGATAGCCATCGAGCCAGCGGCCAACCCATCCGGAGGTTGACACTTGCCCGGGGCGACCAGACATCCAATGTGCGAGCGAGTTGAAGTGCGACAGGTCTGGGTTCGGGTAGCCGACTCCATCGACGATGGCCAGTTGGCCAGCGTCCCAGAACGACTTCAAGGTGGTGAGCTCGGAGTGGAGGCCGTGGTTGCCGTCGAGCGGGAGGGTGGCGGAACCAGGGATCGCGAGATGCGCATGCTGCCGGTAGTACTCGCTGTCGTTGAACGGCACGACGGTGTTCAAACCATCGTTGCCGCCATAGAGCCCGACGAGTAGAAGGATGCCGTCGTTGGCGCCCACGGGGCCGAGCGCCCACGTTTCCGGGTCATGGCCAGGCAGAATCAGATGCTCGAGGAGCGAACCGCCGGTGCCGGCCACCAAGCCTGCCCCGACACCCATACCGACCAACTTGAGGAAGTTGCGACGTCCGAGCGCGTAGGGATCGGTCTCAGGTGCATGCAAATGGCGGAGCGCCGCAGCGATGTCGATGTCGTGTTCAAGCATGAGCTTCAGGCCGTATGGAATTCTGGGGTGAGGAGAGTGAGTAGGACCAGCTCGTGCCGTTGGTGCCACGGGGCACTTGCAGCAAAGTTCACCAAGGCCGATCTGGATTCACTCGACACGGTGACTCGCATCGCCGACAGGAACCGATCAACGAGCTGATCTGCGGTGCCGGTGTAAGTGAAGTCGATCTCGGACTGGGCGATCGTGCCCCCGGCGAGGTGGACGAGTCCGTCGCCCGCCCAATAACCAGCCGTCGCCTTCCATGACAAGAACCGTGCGGCTTCGGATCGTCGGGCCATCGCGCTGGCGTTGACGAAGTCGACGTTGTGTCCCCAACCGCTCACATCGGGCGGCAGGAACGGACGTTGGCCCATGCCGTCCATCCACCAGATCGGAGCGTTGCCGCTCGCCCGGAGGCCGGTAGCCGCAAGCATCTTCACCATCGTGTGAATCGGCGGCGCCACCAGACCCTGACGCACCTCGGTGCTGTAGAACTCGGGCCGGAGCAGGAGGGCACGCAGCCATGGTCGGATCTGGAAGTTGTTCGCCCGGGCCACGCTCGCCAGGTCGTTCAGGACGGCGCCGGGAATGGGCGTACCGGCAAACGACTTCCACAGCTTCTTGGTGAGAAACTCAGATACCACGTCGCGCGTTGGCCGGCCGCGGTTGGCGGCGATCGCGGCACCCTGTGGCACGATGCCGTTGCCCAGAATCACGCCGACCGTCTGCGGCCCATGTTGTCTGGCGTCGCCGCCTTGGTTGATGGAGATCCCGAAGATCTGTTTGGTGGAGTTGTCATGCCACTCGGGATGCCATTCATAGATGCCGGTCTCCCATTGCTCGCTGTGCCCCGTCCACGCCGCAGCACACGCTTCCACGTCGGCTTCTGTGTAGTTGCCCACGCCCATCGTGAACAGTTCCAAGAGCTCTCGGCCGAAGTTCTGGTTCGGGGACGATTGCCTGTTCTGGTTGTTGTCGAGGTAACGCAACATTGCTGGCTGCATAGCCATCTGCAGCGTCAAGCTGCCAAGATCAGTGAGACCGTCCCGACGAAACAGATCGAGCTGATCTCGCATTGGTACGGCCTTCTCGACTTTCATGATGCCGGAGCAAAAGTGGCCGTGCCAGAAGAGGGCCAATCGTTCCTGGAATGGCCGAGGTGAATCGAACGCCATCCGATCGAGCCAGAAGTACGTGAGTTCCACGCCACGCTGGAAGTTGTCGGTCGAGGTGAACGAGACGGTCCCAGGGTCACCGGCGAAGGTCATGATGTCGTCGACTGCCGCCTCGAGACTTCTGCCAACCAGCTCGGCCACGCGGTGAGGACGCGCAACGAACTCAGTTCGACGAAGCAAGTGTTCGATTTCGGCTGCGGACGGCATGGAGCTCCTGGGTGGGTTCGCCTCGCGGCTAGCCCTCTGTGTATCGGTGCCCGTCCGCACGAGCTTGAGTCTCGATCCTGGCAGAAAACGGCAACAGCCGCCCGTCAGGGCGGCTGTTGTACCGAAGAAAGTTGGAAATTACTTGGTCTTGCGCTCGCCGAAACGCTTGTTGAAGCGCTCGACGCGGCCACCGGAGTCGACCAGCTTTTGCTTGCCGGTGTAGAACGGGTGGCATTCGTTGCAGAGTTCGAGCAGCTGCTCACCAGGCTTGGTGGAACGAGTTGCGAACGTGTTGCCGCATGAGCACTTCACGGTGACTTCTGCGTATGCGGGATGGATTTCTGTTTTCATGGCGATCAAGTCCTCGCGTGGGAAATCGGACGGTTGATTGTACCGGCGAACCGGTCCCGTTCTACATGCCGGGTTGTTTGGCGATTTCGGTGAGAAATTCCTCGTTCGTGCGGAACGTCTTCAGTCGGTCGACGAGCAGCTCCAACCCCGGCGCCGCATTGCCGTCGGCGGCGAGGCCCGACAACACTCGGCGCAACTTCCACACCATCTGCAGCTGCCGACGGTCGTACAGCAACTCTTCGTGACGCGTGCTCGACGCGTCGACGTCGATGGCCGGGTACACACGGCGTTCAGCAAGCTTGCGATCGAGGCGCAGTTCCATGTTGCCGGTGCCTTTGAACTCTTCGAAGACCGCTTCGTCCATTCGGCTGTTCGTTTCGACGAGCGCCGTGGCGAGGATGGTGAGCGAGCCGCCTTCCTCGATATTGCGGGCCGCACCAAAGAAACGCTTGGGTGGGTACAACGCACCGGCGTCGATACCACCCGACAAGATACGACCGCTCGCCGGAGCAGCAAGGTTGTAGGCACGGCTGAGGCGAGTGATGCCGTCGAGGACGATCACCACGTCTTCGCCGTATTCGACCATTCGCTTGGCCTTCTCCAGCGCCATCTCGGCGATCTGAGTGTGCTGATCGCTCGGCTTGTCGAACGTGGACGCGATGACTTCGCCTTTGACCATGCGCTGCATGTCGGTGACTTCTTCGGGGCGCTCGTCGATGAGGAGCACGATGACCTTGCACTCAGGATTGTTCTTCTCGATCGACGCCACGATGTTCTTCATCACCGTGGTCTTGCCGGCCTTTGGCGGCGACACGATGATGCCGCGCTGGCCCTTGCCGATGGGGCACACCAGGTCGATGATGCGAGCGATCATGTTGCCCGGGTCCGCCGGGTCTTCCATACGCAGCTTCTCGTCGGGGAACAGTGCGGTGAGATCTTCGAACCGTGTGCGACGGCGCGAATCTTCGGGCGTACGGCCGTTGATCGAGATGATGTCGACGATGCCTGGGTTCTTCTCGTTGCGACCAGCTGGGCGCACCATGCAGACGATGTGGTCGCCCTTGCGTACACCGAACTGACGGGCCAACTTCACCGGAAGGTAGGCATCGATCTTGGTTGCGAGGTAGTTGTTGGTACGCAGGAATCCGTATCCCTCGTCGCGCATGTCGAGATAGCCCTCGACTTGTACCGCCTCGTTCGAGATGGGCGCAGCACCGGCGGCACCTGGGACCTCGATCTCGCCGTCATCATCCATCAGATCGCGGTCTTCGCCCTGCGGACCGTCGGCGCCACGGCCCTTGCGACGGCGACGCCGGCGCTTGCTGCGACTCTCGTCGTTGTTCGAGTTGCCCTGGTTGTTCGAGTTGCCCTGGTTGTTCGTGTTGCCCTGGCTTCGATTCTGGTTGCGATTCTGTTGCCCGCCCTGCTGCGACCCCTGGGATCCGCCTGGGCGATCGGTCGCACGCTCAGCCGTACGCTCAGTTGGGGCTGGATCGACATCGTCGGTAGCGACGGCCGGGGCCGGAACCACTTCGCCGTCGCCGGCGCTATCGCGTGGCTCGCTGGAGCCGTCGACGTCCAACTCCCAGTCAGCTTTCGGTTCGCTATCGAGCGGCAGTTCCGGCGCCTCGGAACGTTGGCGAGGTGCCGGGCGGCCGGCAAGCGGCACAGCCGGTTTGGCTGGAACAGCCGCGTCAGCAGTTGGCGCTGCCGCTGCTGGAACGGACCCACTCGAGGCACCGGTCATATCGAGGATCTGGCCGATGATGTCGGATTTCTTGCTTCGGCTATTGGCCTTGATGCCAAGTGCCTCTGCGATCTGGACCAACTGCGTCTTGTCTTTTGCTTCAAGAACCGATTGATCGAGTGCGTTTGCGGTCATGTCGACCTACTACTTTCCCTCAATGCGAGAGGTGGAGGATTGTGCATCGGCAGCTGAGGACAGAACTGCCATACGTTCGCCATCCGACCGATCGACAGCCAACGGCAGCGATAGGGGTGGGGCGGTTGGATGGCCTTTCTGGCTCGCTCAAACCCGGACAATCCGGCTCCCGTGAGCGATTCAGACTTGGTGTCAGGCCGAATCGAACGACCCGGGGAAACCCCCAGGCGGGCACACTGTAACCGGACGCAGCCTAACGGGCAACTCGAGAGACCGACCGAACCAGGCTCTGCACATCGCCGAGGTGATTCCGCAAGCTGTTGGTTCGTTCGGTTCGTTCGAACAGATCGGCCAGATGCACCGGCAGAGGCGGTCGCACTCCGGTCGCTCGCTCGACCGCATCGGGAAACTTGGCCGGGTGCGCTGTTGCCAGCGTGACTGTGGGGCGGCCGGAAGCCAGCACACGGGCAGCGGCGGTACCCGTTGCGGTGTGTGGATCGATCAACAGACCCGTGTCGGCGTACACCCTTGCGATCTCGGCCAGGGTTTCTGCGTCGTCGCTGCGATGAGCACGAAAGGAACTGTCGATGAACTGTCGCTGCTGATCGGGTTCGATTGCGAGTGTTCCTGACGACTGGAACAGCGCCAGTTGCTCAGCCGTGAGCCCTCCGTCGCGCCCGTTCATCTCGAACAATAGGCGCTCGAAGTTCGAGGAGATCTGAATGTCCATGCTCGGGCTCAGGGTGGGCACGACGCCACGCATCGACATGTCGCCATCGTTCACGAAGCGGGTGAGGATGTCGTTGGAGTTCGAGGAGATGATGAAGTCGTTGATGGGTGCACCCATCCTTCGAGCGATCCACCCGGACAGCACATTGCCGAAGTTGCCAGTGGGCACGCAGAACGTGACCGGGTCGGTTCCGGGTCCGATTCTTGGCGCAGCAAGCGCCTGCGACGCAGTGACGTAGTACACGATCTGTGCCATCACTCTCGCCCAGTTGATCGAGTTCACTGCGGAGAGCTGCAGTTGCTCCCGAAAGGCAGTATCGGCGAACATCGCCTTCACGAGGGCCTGACAGTCGTCGAAGGTTCCGTCTATCGCCACCGTGTGGACATTCGGGCTGTCGACGGTGGTCATCTGACGTCGCTGCACCTCGCTGGTACGCCCGGCCGGGTAGAGGATGACGATGTCGACGTTGTCGCACGCCTTCACCCCGTCGATGGCGGCCGAGCCGGTGTCACCGCTGGTTGCACCGACGATGGTGATGCGGCTCCCGCGCTCGGCCAGCACATGGTCGAACATCCGCCCGACCACCTGGAGCGCAATGTCCTTGAACGCCAATGTCGGGCCGTGGAAGAGTTCGAGGAGCCAGTGGTTGTCGCCCCATTCCACGAGAGGCACGACCTCGGGATGGCTGAACGTGGCATACGCATCGGCACAGATTGCGGCCAGGGTGTCGGCATCGATGTCGGCGAGCACGAACGGTGACATGATCGCCGCGGCAGCTTCCGCATATCCCGATGCCGACGACAAATCGGGGAGAACTGGCCAACACGCTGGCACGTACAAGCCACCGTCAGCGGCGAGACCGGCGAGCAGCGTGTCGGCGAAACCGAGTTCCGGAGCCTGGCCCCGTGTGGAGACGAACCGCACGTCACGCCCCCATCACACGGATCAGCGTGCCGACGCGGCTGACGACCGCCAGATCGCGCAGCTGCCGAACCGTCGCCTGCACGTCGGACTCACGGGCCGCGTGGGTGATGAACACGAGGCGCGCCTCGGCCCCGTGGCCCTCTTGCTCGGCAGCGCGAATGCTCACGGCATTGGCAGCAAACGTGCCCGTCACCGCATGCAGTACCCCTGGTTCATCGGTGACGTCGAGCCCGATCAGGTACTCGCAGACCGTTTCATCGATCGCCCGAATCGTCGACTTGGCAAACGAGCCGATCTCACCGTGCGTGTGCTTCGACAGGTTCACGGCAGCATCGATGACGTCGCCGAGCACCGCCGATGCAGTGGGTTCGCCACCAGCGCCGCGCCCGTAGAACATGAGCTGGCCCACTGCGTCACCCTCGACGAACACTGCGTTGTAGCTGCCGCGAACGCTGGCGAGGGGATGCTGCTTGGGCACCATGGCGGGGTGGACACGCACGGCGATGTCGCCGTTGAGGGCATCACGTTCGGCAATGCCGAGCAGCTTCACGACGTAGCCGAGGCGATCCGCGACCGCGATGTCGCCAGCGGTGATGCCGCTGATGCCTTCGTGATAAACGTCACCTGCGACGACTTTGGCGCCGAATGCGACCGTGGCGATGATGGCCGCTTTTGCACCGGCATCGAAGCCCTCCACGTCTGCGGTCGGGTCGCGCTCGGCGAAACCCAGTTCTTGGGCTTCAGCCAGCGCCGCCCCGTATTCGGCACCGTCTTCACTCATCTTCGTGAGGATGAAGTTGGTCGTACCGTTCAAGATGCCCATGACCCGGGTGATCGGCTCGCCGCGAAGGCTCTCGCGGAGCGGGCGGATGAGGGGAATGCCGCCGGCCACAGACGCTTCGAACAGCAAATCGACGCCATGTTCGTCGGCGATCGCGAACAGGTCGGTCCCCACGTTCGCAAGGAGTTCCTTGTTGCCAGTCACCACCGGTTTGCCCGCTCTCAATGCAGTGGCGATGAGCTCGCGCGCAGGCTCGATGCCACCGATCAGTTCCACCACGAGGTCGATGTCGGGGTCTGAGACCACGCTGTGCACGTCTCGTGTGAGTACGCCGTCCGCGAGAGAGATCCCACGGTCGCGGGACACGTTGCGAACAGCGACCCGGGTGACCTCGAGGCGTAGCCCGGTGCGAGCCTCGATTGCAGCGGACTGCCGACGAATGAGCTCGACGAGCGGGGAGCCGACGTTGCCGCATCCGAGCAGCCCGATGCGGATGGTTCGACCGGTGTGTTCCACCCGCCGAAGGCTAGGCGACCGACCGTCCGTTATGTCGGGTACGTAACGTCGTAGAACTTATCGACCGCAGCGACGACTGCGTCGAATCGGCGACGGTCGAGGGCCGATCCTTCACGGCGCATGTTGTCGGGCTCGATGTCGAGCATGCGCCAAATGCGGGCATAGCTCACGCGCTGCTGCGGGTCCCAGGGCCCGGTACCCACGTGGACCTGAGCTTCGCGTTCGTCTGGCTTGCTCGTGAGCGGTACCCCCACCAACTTGGATCCCCGCCGGCCGATCACCACGACCGGGCGGTCTTTACCCTGCGTCGGGTCCTCCTCGTACGGCACCCACGTCCAGACGATCTCACCCGGATCCGGATCGTCGTCGCGGCTCGGTGAATACTCGATCGCAACTGAGCCGCCGCCCGGGCCACGCCGTCCGCCTCGGCCACGTTTGGTGAGCTTCTCGAAGAACCCGCCGATGTCGATTCGCTTGCCCATGTCAGCCCACGTCAGTTGCGAGCAAGTCGTCGAAGGTTTCTCGTCGTACGACCAAGCGTGCGTCGCCATTGCTGGCAAAGACCACGGGCGGTCGCGTGATGGCGTTGTAGTTGGAACCCATCGATCGGCCGTATGCGCCGGTGACGGGCATGGCGAGCAAGTCGCCAACTGCGACGTCGGACGGCAACTTGGCCTCGAATGCCAACACGTCACCACTCTCACAGTGCTTGCCGACCAATCGGGCAGACAATGGTCGTTCGGCCAAGGGCACGCGAGGCAGAAACGACTCGTATCCCGAGCCGTAGAGCACGGGCCGCGGATTGTCGCTCATCCCTCCGTCGACGGAGATGTAGGTACGGATGCCAGGGAGATGCTTGATCGTTCCGACCGTGTAGACGGTGACCGCGGCTGCGGCGACGATCGAGCGGCCGGGTTCCACGCTCACTGTGGATTGCACGCCGAGGGCGGCACAAGCGTCCAGCAGCACACTCCCCCACTGGGTGATCGAAGCCGCCTCTTCGCCTTCCACATATGCGACGCCGAGGCCACCGCCCAGCACCAGCTCGGGGAGGCCGAGTGGGTTGGCGAACGTTGCCATGATTTCGGCCGCCTTGGCGAAACTCGATGCTTCGAAGACGTTGGAACCGATGTGGCAGTGCACGCCGATGAGCTCGACGTTGCCGGACTCGCTCGCTCGCTCGACGGCACGCATGGCATCGCCGTTGGCCAAGTTGAAGCCGAACTTCGAATCGTCTTGCCCCGTTGCGATGAAGTCGTGGGTGTGCGCATGAACCCCCGGTGTGACTCGCAGGAGAATCTTCGGTGCTGGGCCGATGCCCTCGGCTGCGAGGCGATCGAGACGGTCGAGCTCATCGAACGAGTCGACCACGATGGAGTGGACGCCTTCTCGAATGGCCATCGTCAGCTCGGCGACCGACTTGTTGTTGCCGTGCATGACGCAGGCGCTGGCGGGCACACCGGCCGCGATCGCAATGTGGAGCTCGCCCCCGGTGGCAACGTCGAGTCGCATCCCTTCTTCGTAGGCAAGGCTCGCCATCGCTTTACACAAAAACGCCTTGGTGGCGTAGATGGCTCGGCGCTGACCGAACGCGCGCACCGCTTCAGCGCAGCGGGATCGCAAATGGATTTCGTCGTACACGAACACCGGCGTGCCGAACTCGGCGGCGAGGTCGTTCAACGAACACCCACCGATCGTGAGGTATCCGTCGACACCGACCGACGCAGAGTCGGGAAGCAGAGAAAATGGAAGCGCGGTCATCGGCACACGACCTCTCACATCGCCTCGGGCGCTTCGATGCCGAGCACCTCGAGCCCTTGGGCAATCGTGCGGGCGGCAACATCGCACAGAGCGAGACGGCTGGAGCGAACCGGTTCTTCGGCCTTCATCACGGGACAGTGTTCGTAGAACGCGGTGAAGTCTTGCGCCAAGTCGAACAAGTACGTGCAGAGTTTGTGCGGTGCGTATGCCGCCATGGCCTCATCTAGCGCCGTCGGGAAACCCAGCAAACGCTGCGCAAGGGCACGTTCCTGCGGCTCGGTGACCTGGATCGACTCGCCGCGCACCGCTGCGCGCTCGACGCCGGCGCGACGGAAGATCGAGCAGATCCTTGCGTGGGCGTACTGCAGATATGGGCCGGTGTTACCGTCGAACGCGAGCATCCGGTCCCAGTCGAAGATGTAGTCCTTGATTCGGTCGTTGGCCAGGTCGGCATACTTCAGCGCACCGATGCCGATCATCCTCGCCACTTCGGCCTGATCGTGGGGAGACAGATCTGGGTTCTTCTCGGCGACCGCTGTTCCGGCGCGTTCGACGGCTTCGTCGAGCAGATCGACGAGTTTCACCGAGTCGCCCGAGCGACTCCGCAACATCTTGCGGTCATCGCCGAGAACGCTGCCGAACGGCACGTGCACCGCTTCACGGGGCGGCACGAGCCAGCCGGCCATGCGGCACACCTCGAACACCATCTGCAGGTGCTGCGCTTGGGGCGCGCCGACCACATACAGCATCAGGTCGGCGTCGAGACGCTCGACGCGATCGATGACGCAGGCCACGTCGCTCGTCGCGTACATGAACGCACCGGCCCGTGATCGAACGATGAGGGGCAGGGGTTCGTTGTCGCGGTTGGTGTAGCCGGGTGGGAACACGACCTCGGCCCCGTCGCTGGTTTCCACGAGGCCAGCTGCAACGAGCCGGTCGTACGCATCTCCCATCAACGGCTGGTACATCGATTCGCCGGCGAGGTCGTCGTCGGTGAGGAGCACACCGAGTTTGGTGTACACCCGGTTGAAGTACTCGGTGGACATGTTGACCAGTCGGTTCCAGAGCACGTGGGTGTCGGCATCGCCCGATTGCAACAGCACCACTCGCTGACGAGCCCGCTCGGCAAACGCCTCGTCGCCGTTGAACTTGGCGTTGGCTGCTTTGTAAAAGCCGTCGAGGTCACCCTGGCTGAGGCCTGCAGCGGCGACATCCTCACCGAGGTCGAGCAGATGCTCGATGAGCATGCCGAACGGTCGACCCCAGTCGCCGATGTGGTTCTCGCGGATGACGGTGTGGCCCATGAACTCGTGAAGTCGCACGAGCGCGTCGCCGATCACGGTGGAACGCAGATGGCCGACGTGCATTTCCTTCGCAACATTGGGTGCCGAGTAGTCGATGACCACCGTCTTCGACGGCTCAGCGAGAGCCACCCCCAACCGGTCGTCAGCAGCGACGGCGCTCAGTTCGGTGGAGAGAAACTCACGGGTGAAGACGAGATTGATGAAACCTGGGCCGGCAATCTCGGTGCCAGCAATGCCGGTGAGTACTCCCGCTTCGACAATCCGCTGCGCGATGTCGCGCGGGTTTCCCCCGACGCGCTTGGCCAGAGCAAGAGCGCCGTTCACCTGGGCATCGGCTCGATCGGACGGGCGCACGGTCGGGTCGGTCGGAGTTCCACCGGCGATGTCTGCGAAGATCGGCGCCAAGAGATGCGTCACGATGACGAAGGGGTCAGCCACGCCTGCCATTGTGCCCGAGTGCAATCGAGATGCACCGGCTTGTTCAGTCTCAGCGGGTGACGAGCACACGATCATCGCTACCGACGCTGTCTACGAGACAGAAACCGAAGGGGTGAGACTGATCGACTGGATCAGAGCTGATCACCGGCGCCGCCGCACCGCCAGACGTACGGTGCGTCGCTTGCGACCAACCATGAGTTCGGGCCGGTAGATTCGACCCCTGTCCGCTCTCGTAGCTCAGGGGATAGAGCATTGGCCTCCGAAGCCATGAGCGCAGGTTCGAATCCTGCCGAGGGCACGCAACGATCCGGATCCTCATCAGATCCGGATCGTTGTCATTTCTGATAGCACCCGCCGTGCAAAACGGCGTACGAGGAGCCATCATGAGCGTCGAGATGAACGTCGACACGAACTCCGATCTGAACGACGCACCACAACAACCCGCGTTGCCACCACCGTTGGTAGGTGACACACCCGCCAGTCGCACACCACCAATCGCGCTGAGCAACTCGTCGCAGGAACGTCCTGCGCGTCACAGGCGGCGCTTCCTTGCAGGCGTGGCCACCGGAGTGGTGGTTGCGGCAGTCGCAGCCGGGGCACTTGTGCTCATCGATCGCGTCGGCAACGACAACTCGTCACCGACCGCAGATGGCGGCACGCTCGTCACCCTCGCCGCCGACGGCAACAGCCTGCACGCGCTGGTCGTGCAAGCCCGCCCGTCGATCGTGGCCATCCACACCACGGTCAACCAGACCGACATGTCCGGTCGCGACTTTCTCGGCGAGGCGGCGGGCACGGGATGGGTGGTGTCGGCCGACGGCTACATCGCCACCAACGCCCATGTCGTCGACGGATCCGAGTCGATCTCGGTCACCCTCGGTGACGGAGCCACTGAAGACGCTGAACTGGTGGCATCTGACCCCCGGGTGGACCTTGCCGTGCTGCGCATCGATCGCGACGATCTGGTGCCACTCCCGTTCGGGGACTCAGGAGCATTGAACGTCGGCGACTCAGTCATTGCGATCGGCAACGCACTCGACCTCGGCGCAGAGCCCACCGTCACCGGTGGGATCGTGTCGGCCAAAGATCGCACGATTGTCGACCCCGATGGCCAGACACTGGTCGACCTGATTCAAACCGACGCGGCGATCAATCTCGGCAACTCGGGCGGGCCGTTGCTCGACATGCAAGGACGCGTGGTCGGCGTCAACACCGCGGTTTCCGGGCGCGGCGAGAACATAGGGTTCGCGATCTCGATCGACCGGGCCAAGACGATGATCGAACAACTACAGAACGGCGAGGTGCCGCTGCACGCTCTGCTGGGCGTCTCCACGCAGGCGGTGTCCGCCATCGACCCGGACGGCGACAGGGAGAACGAGTCGAGCGACGAGCCTGGCTCCAACACTCCCGCCGGGGCCCAGATCGTGTCGATCGAGCCGGGCACCGGCGCGGCAGAATCGGAACTCGAGGTGGGCGACGTCGTCCTCGACGTCGACGGCGAAATCATCACCAGTCCGCGCGACCTGGTGGCGGCGATCGCGAGACGCGAACCGGGCGACATCGTCGTAGTCACCGTCGGCCGCGATGGCGAGACGATCTCCATCGAAGCCACACTCGGCGCACACGACGACACCACGAGTTGACATTCGAGTCGTTGTGCTTGACTGGTGCGATGACTGAGCCCATCAACGACTTCAACGGTTTGATCGCGGTCGTCACCGGCGGCGGCACCGGGATGGGGCGCGAACTCGCGGTTCAGCTGGCAGCCACCGGCTGCCACGTCGCCATCTGCGACACGTCTGAAGAGGCAATGGACGAGACGATGAACATCGCCTCGGAGGTGTCACCGCCGAGTACTCGCCTCACCAGCTTCGTCGCCGACGTGTCCGACGCGGCAGCACTCGAGGCGTTTGCCGCTCACGTCGCCGACGCGCTGCACTCCATGTCGATCAATCTCTTGTTCAACAACGCGGGGATCTCCGGCGCCGGCTCGCTCATCACCGATGACCCGACCCAGTGGGACCGGGTGTTCGGCGTGTGCTGGGGAGGCGTGCTGAACGGCACCCGCTCGTTCATGCCCATGCTGCTCGCGTCACGACGCGGACAGGTCATCAACACCAGCAGCATCAACGGCATGTGGGCGTGCCTCGGCCCGCATGGGCCGCACACCGCCTACAGTGCCGCCAAGTTTGCCGTGAAGGGATTCACCGAGGCACTCATCGTCGACTTCCGCTTGAACGCACCGCACCTCACTGCAGCCGTGGTGATGCCGGGACACATCGGCACTGCGATCGTGCGCAACTCGTTCGCAGCGTCAGGTCGTGACCCGAAACACCTGCAAGACGAGTTCATTGCGGATGTTCGCAACGACTACGCGAAACGTGGTATCGACCTGTCGGCAGCGTCGGACGAAGACATTCGATTGGTGGTGGCGATGCGCGTCCACGGCTTCGAACATGACGCTCCGACCACCGCGTCTGAGGCTGCCACCACCATCCTCGACGGCGTCCGCGCTGGCGAGTGGCGCATTCTGGTGGGCGACGATGCTCATGCGCTAGACCGTGCGCTGCGAGCCGACCCGACACACGCCTACGACGTCGAGTTCACCACCGCGCTCACCGACCAGGGCCACTATGAAGGCTTGATCCTGTAGATCTTGCGCTAGACCTCGCGCATGGCCGCAAGTAAGGCGTCGAGCAGCGAGCTCGCTCCGAAACGGAATGTCTCGGCCGTGGGCCAATCTGTGCCGAGGCGTTGCTCGGCAAGACCCAGGTACAGCTCGCCGTCGGCGACAGTGCGAATTCCGCCAGACGGCTTGATGCCAACGGTGCGATCAGCCTCTGCGATGGCGTCGAGCATCGTCGCCACCGCCTCACTCGTCGCCGAGACCGGCGACTTCCCCGTGGACGTCTTGATGAAGTCCGCGCCGTGTTCGATCGCAAACCGGCTGGCCGCGGCGACGAGCGCGGTATCGACCAACTCACCGGTCTCCAGGATCACTTTGAGGTGAGCGGTGCCTGCGGTTGCCAAACGGGTCGAACGCAAGACGGTGGAGCAGTGTTCGAGATCGCCGCCTGCGAATGCGCGGTACGGCAAGACCACATCGATCTCGTCAGCGCCGTCGTCGACGCATCCCGCAGTGAGGTGCGAGACCGCAAACGCTCGTTCTTCGCCGCTGGGAAAGTTCACGACGGTGGCCACTCTCACCGAAGTGCCTGCGACAGCGGCTGCCGCCTGTGCGACGAAGTCAGGCCACACGCACACTGCCGCGACCTCGTGTTGCACGGCCGCGGCGCACAGAGCGTCGATCGCCGCCGCGTCGCACCGATCGTCGAGATTGGTCAAATCGATCAGCTCGATCAACTGTCGGGCACGATCGCGAGTGATCACAGTCGACAGCATCGCGCAGCAGGCATCCGCCGGTAGCGTCGGATGCCGTGAATCAGGTGAAGACCCGCCTCCAGGCCCTCGGGCTGCTCGACCGCACATTTTCGAACATGTCCGACGACGCCCTCGTGGCGATCATCGAAGCCATGCCCGAAGACCACCGTGATGCGTTCAACCAGCTCATCGGCACCACCGAGGCCGACCCAGCCGCAGTTCGCGCCACCGCCACCAAGGGGCGGCTCGACGGCACGATGGAAAGCTTGGCGCTGGTGCTCACCGACACATGCTTGGCCGATTGCATCGAACAACTCGGCGATCATGCCGAGAACCCCACCACCGATCAGCTCCAGGCGGTCACTCCAGGCCTCGTGGAGCGCCACGGGTTGCCTGTGACTCAGATGATGCTGGCATCCACCATTGTCGGCGAGGCTCCGGCGTCCGCGATCATCCGCGATTTGTTGAAGAACGACGAACTGGTCAAGCTTCCCCCAGCCGAGCCGAAGCCGATCAGCCCCATCATCACCGGGCCGGAAATCAGCGCCGAAGAGCGCGCTGCCATCAAGGCCAAGCGTCACGAGATGCGTCAGCGCAAGCAAGACGAAGCACGTGCCCGTCGCGAGCAGTCAGCTCGCGACCGCAACCGCCTCTGAGTAGAAGCAGTCACTGACGCATCAGCGTGAATCGCTCGTGCTCGAGCAGCCACGCCTTCACACCCAGCCCGCCCGCGAAGCCGGTGAGCTTGCCGGTGCTGCCGATCACCCGGTGGCACGGCACCACGATCGGAATGGGGTTCTGGCCGTTGGCTGAACCGACGGCACGGGCTTTGCGGGCGTCGCCCATTTCGGCCGCTTGCGCGCCGTAGGTCATCGTTTCGCCGAAGGGAATCGTTCGCAGCGTGGCCCACGCTTGCTGTTGAAACGCCGTGCCGCTCGGCTCGAGTGGCAGATCGAATCGAGTCCTGTGCCCTGCGAAGTACTCATCGAGCTGAGTGACTGCGCTGTCGAGGACGTCGAGATCTCCTGGCGCCGCATCGATGATCGAGCGACCGGCGAACTGACGTTCCACAGGGTTGTGGGCGGCGCCTTCGCTGATCTCGGCATCGGTATCCCACAGGATGGCAATGATCGCCATGCTCGTGGCGATGACGTTGATCGTGCCGATCTGCGACGCCAGCGTGCGGCGGTGGAGCGGCTGGGTGTTCGCGAGCTGGGTGTTCCTGAGCGGGGTGTTCATGAACGGTTTCCTCCTGATGTCGATGTCTCGATGTGCGAGCGCCAGAGATGGTGCATGGCGTAGGTGCGCCACGGGCGCCACCGGTCGGCTGCGGCCGGTGTGAGGTCGTGCGCGGCGAGTGCGTGTTTCACGACGAGGTCGGTGTCGAGGAACACGTCCGGGTCGCGCAGCGCACGCATCGTGATGTACCCGGCTGTCCACGGCCCGATGCCCCGCAGCGCATGGAGTTGGTCGCGCACCTCTTGTCGCTCCGCGTCGAACCGAACCTCGCCGTTCAGAACGGCCGTAGCAACCTGTCGCACCGTGGTCGCTCGAGCTGTTGGCATGGGGAACACGTCTGGATCGGCAGTTGCGAGACGCTCGGCAGAAGGGAACAGATGCGACACGTGCGGATGGACGATCGACAGCGGCGCACCGATCGCAAGACAGACCCTGCCGAGCACGGTGCGGGCGCCGGTGACGGACACCTGTTGCCCCACGACTGCCTTCACCGCCGTCTCCAATGGGTCGACCGACCCGGCAGCACGCATTCCCGGCAGCTGTTCGACGAGTGGCGCCAGCGCCGGGTCGGCACCAAGGAGTGTGTCGATCGCCACCGGGTCCGCATCGAGATCGAAGAGGCACCGAATGCGACCCACGGCGGGAGCGAGATCGCGCCAGTCGGCGAGTTGAAACTGCGCGTGCACGCATCCATCTCCGAGCGACACCTCGACGACGCCGTGACCACGCGGGAGATCGAGCGCCCGGATGTAGACACCGTCGGCGACGTGCTCGACACCGGGCACGGCCCGATCGGCCATGAACGCCATCAGCTGCGGCCCGGCAAACGGCCGCCGGGTGGGCAAGCGAACCGTCACCCAGCCAGGCGGGCTTGTCGCAACTCCGCCCGCGCTACGCCGCAACTGTCCTGGCACAGTGGCGAACACTTCGCGAATCGTGTCGTTGAACTGACGCACGCTGCCGAACCCGGCGGCAAACGCAATGTCGGTCATCGGCATGCTGGTCGTTTCGATCAACGTCCGAGCTGTCTGAGCGCGTTGGGCTCTGGCGAGGGCGAGCGGGCCCGCGCCGAGTTCGTCGGTGAGTACTCGGTTCACGTGCCTGGTGCTGTAGCCGAGACGATCGGCCAGCCCGTCGACCCCGTCGCGGTCGATCACGCCGTCGGCGATCATGCGCATGGCGCGTCCGACTACATCGGTTCGAAGGTCCCACTCGGGTGATCCGGGGGCTGCATCGGGGCGACACCGCTTGCAGGCCCGGTACCCCCCGTGTTGGGCTCCAGCCGACGAGCGATAGAACTCCACGTTCTTTCGTTTGGGCGTGACGGCGGGACAGCTCGGCCTGCAATAGATCCCGGTCGTCCGAACGGCCACGATGAACCAGCCGTCGAATCGTGCGTCACGACTGCTCGCCGCTCGGTAGCACTGCTCGTCATCCAGGTTCATGCGACCATCTTGCCGGATCGGCGATGGCTTCATCAGCGGAAATCAGACACGACGGCCTCATGGACATCGATGTCCGATTTCCGCAAGTGGCGCCGGTGTGGTTGCGAGTGCTGCGCCGATGGTGGTGGCGCCTGCCATGCTGTCTGTCGTGAGCGGGGCAGACAGCGGGGTGGCAACAAGCGTCGAACTCGTGAGCTTGATGGGTCTCACCAAGCAATATCCCGGCGTCATGGCGCTGAATGGGCTCACCACCACCGTTGCTCCGGGGGTCATCGGGTTGATCGGTGCCAACGGATCCGGCAAGTCGACGCTGATGAAGATCCTGTTGGGCCTGATCCCGGCGACGTCTGGCTCGGCGCGCGTGTTCGGTCTCGACCCCACCACCGATGGTCTCAAGATTCGCGAACTCATCGGATACATGCCCGAGAACGACTGCCTGCCCACCGACATGTCGGCAACCCACTTCGTCATGCACATGGCGCAGATGAGCGGCTTGCCGCGCGAGCAGGCGCGAGAACGCACCGCTGAGATCATGCGCCACGTCGGCTTGTTCGAAGAGCGCTACCGGCACATCGGTGGTTACTCCACAGGCATGAAGCAGCGGGTCAAACTGGCCCAAGCCCTGGTGCACGACCCAAAGCTCTTGTTCCTCGATGAACCGACCAACGGGCTCGACCCGAATGGGCGCGACGACATGCTGGCACTCATTCAACGCACCGGCCACGTGTTCGGCGTCTCGGTCATCATGTCGTCGCACCTCCTCGGTGAAATCGAAAGTGTCTGCGATTCGCTGGTGGTGATCGACGGCGGCATGTTGGTGCAGTCCGGCCCCGTCACCGACTTCACCGGTCTCGTGGGTGTGTTGGCGGTCGAGGTCGATCGCGACTCTGAAGCGCTCGCAGCCCGCCTCGTCAGCATGGGATACGAGGCCGCCGTCGAAGGACGTTTGGTTGCGGTGGAAGTCGGCACTTCAGCAGATGTGGATGCCCAACGGATCACCGGCATCGTGATCGGTGTGGTGGCCGAGCTCGGCTTGCCGTTGGTGAGCCTCACACGCAGGCGGGCGAGTTTGACCGACATCTTTCGAGGCCCACAATGACGGACTCACGCGGCGAGATCTACGATCTCGGCTATCGAAATTACGACGGCCCACGCTTGGGTCGGGCGTACGCCGTGCGATCGCTGGTGCAGATGAGCGTCCGAAACACGTTCGGGCTCGGGCGCGGTCCCATGGCGAAGTTCCTGGCGTTCGGCCTCACGCTGCTCGCATTCATCCCCGCCATCGCCCAGCTCGTCATCGGGGCCGTGGTGCCTGTCGAGGACTTCACGTTCATCGCGCCGGAAGAGTTCTTCGGAACGATCCAAGTGATTCTCGTGCTGTTCGTTGCCGCCATGGCGTCGGAGTTGGTGGGCAACGATCGCAAGAACAACACGCTCGTGCTGTACTTCTCTCGACCCATCGAGAAGGAGGACTATGTCCTCGCCAAGATCGGTGCCCTAGCAATCGCGCTGCTCGCGCTGACGCTGCTTCCTCAGGTTCTGCTCTTTCTCGGCAACTGGCTGGGCGCCGGAGACGGCACCGAGTGGATCTCGGACAACTGGACCGAGTTGTTTCCCATCGTCGGCGCCGCAGTGCTGGTGAGCGCTCAGCTCGCCTCGTTCGGCATTCTCGTCGCTGCGTTGGTGACGAAACGTGCGTTTGCGCTGGTCAGCGTCCTCGGCGGTTTGCTGGTCATCTGGATCGCCACCGAGATCGTCGTCGAGCTCACCGATGCCGGCGCCGGCGCGATCACAGTCGTCATGTTGTCACCGCTTCACGTCGCCCGGGGCGCCACGCTGGTGCTGTTCGGTGCAGTGCCCGAGGTGAGCCCGTTCGACGGATCCGGTGGAGACATGACGGTCGGTGCGCTCGACCTGCCTGGGTTCGTGTGGATCGTTGCGATCATCGTCCACATCGCCATCTTCACCGCCCTCGCCATCCGGAAGTACCAGAGGTCGGTATGAACCCATTGCCACCACCCGCGGCACCGTTGCCGCCCCCACCTGTTCCGGGTCCGATGGGGGCCGTGTCCATGCGTTCGGTGTCTCGGTGGTACGGCGATGTGGTTGCGGTCAACGACATCTCCTACGAGTTCCAGCCCGG
>JBBREA010000020.1:0-34556 GCA_038203385.1 Acidimicrobiales bacterium
CCGACTTCGCCGGATGGGTCTCGTTCTATCCGGGCCGCGTCCGCTGCGTCGTCGATGGGCAGGTGGCCACCGCTCAGGCCGGTGGGTTCTACGGGGGGTGGATCACCCCCGACGTGGTCGGGCCGTTCAAGGGTGAACCGGGCAGCGCCGCATGGTGATCTGGTGACACGGGGCATTTCTCGAACTTTGGCGGGCCAGTTTGGGATGTCTTTCCAGACCCCTGGTAGCGTCTCGGCCCGATGTCGCTGTTTCTGCGCGATTACCTCACCGTCGTCTGGTTTGGACTTGCTGCCCTCGTTTTGGGTGGTCTCCTGCTCGGCGTCGCCGCAGCCGTCAGACCGTCGCGCCCCGGCAGAGAAAAGAACATGGCGTACGAATCCGGCGTCGATCCAGTCGGTATCGGCTGGTCGCAGAGCCACATTCGGTACTACGTGTTCGCCCTGCTGTTCGTAATCTTCGACGTGGAGGCCGTGTTCATCTTTCCTTGGGCCGCCTCGATGGAGCGGTACGGCTGGTTCGGGCTGATCACGATGTTGATTTTCATCATTCTGTTGCTCGACGGTCTGGTCTACGCATGGAAACGAGGGCTGCTCCGATGGGTCTAGTCGACCGTGGGCGCATGCCCCTCCCGCTGACGAAGCTGTTCAACATGGGTCGTTCGTACTCCATGTGGGTGTACCAGTGGGGCCTCGCGTGCTGCGCCATCGAGATGGGTGCTGCGTTCGCTTCACCCAGGTACGACGTCATGCGTCTCGGCGTGATTCCGCTGCCTGCCAGCCCGCGTCAGGCCGACTTCGTCGTCATCTCGGGCACCGTCACCGACAAGATGGCACCCGCTGTCAAACGTCTCTACGAGCAGATGCCCGAGCCGAAATACGTCATCTCCATGGGATCGTGCGCCAACTGCGGCGGCCCGTACTGGGACTCGTACTCGGTCACCAAGGGCGTCGACCAGATCATACCGGTCGACGTCTACGTGCCTGGTTGCCCTCCGCGTCCGGAGGCCTTGCTCGAGGGTGTGGTGCTACTGCAGCAGCGCATCCGTCACGAAGACATGGCAGCCAAATGGCGCGGCGAAGAATACACACCGCTGACGAAGACCGCTGCTGCCGCACGCAAGCGCAACGACGGAGAACCGACTGTGGCCGGCGAGCCGATTGTTGCCCATGAGCCGATTGTTGCCCATGAGCCGATTGTTGTCGGTGGTGGCCCCATTGAGTGACACCACGACCGACCCCGAAGCTCCCGCGGCGCTTCCGGGCGACGGGCTGCGCGAGGGCGTCATCGACCTGCTGCGTTCAGACATTGGCGAAGGTCTCATCGATACGTACCTCATGTCGCAGACTGATCTGTGGCTACGCGTCGCTTGTGAATCCTGGCTTGCTACTGGTACGTCGCTGAAGGCCCAAGGCTTCGACTACTTCTGCTACCTCTCTGCGATCGATTGGATGCCCTCTCCGTACGGCAAGGGCGAAGACGACCCCACGGTCGAAAAGGCCCCGCTGTCCACCGAGATCAAGCAGGGCTATGCGGGCGGCGAAACACGATTCCAACTGTTGGCCCGGGTCACCGATCTCAGCCGTCACTTCGGTGTCACCATCAAGGCCGACGTGCCCGAGTCGCTGTCGATGGCCACCTGGATTCCGTTGTACGCAGGCGCCAACTGGCACGAGCGCGAGACGCACGAGATGTTCGGTATCACGTTCGACGGTCATCCCGACATGCGCAACCTGTACCTACCGGGTGGGTTCGAAGGGTTCCCGTTGCGGAAGGATTTCCCCCTGCTGTCGCGCATGGTCAAGCCGTGGCCAGGCATCGTCGATGTGGAGCCCATGCCCGTAGTCGAAGGCGTCGAAGCAGATCCAGCTGACACGCAAGAGCTAGCGCCCGCACCCGCCGACCCAGCCACCGGCGAGCCCACAACCCCAGCCGACGAGATTCCCGCAGACGAGATTCCCGCAGACGAAGGCTCCGCCGACGAGATTCCGGCCGAAGATGCGCCGGCCGAAGATGCGCCGGCCGGTGAGGCGCCGGCAGAAGGTGCGACAGCCGAAGAGATGTCCGCCGAAGGCGTACCGACCGAAAAGGCGCAGGCAGAAGAGGCGCAGGCAGAAGAGGCGCCAGCAGAAGATGCACCAGCAGATGCACCGGCAGAAGATGCGCCGGCAGAAGATGCACCGGCAGAAGATGCGACAGCCGAAGAGATGTCCGCCGAAGGCGTACCGGCCGAAGAGGCTCCTGCCACTGACGACGCAGCCGAAGGGACGCCCGAATGACGATGCTCAACGAACGCCAGCAACTGTCGTACATCGCAGCCCAGGCCGCCGACGCCAGACTCAACGTCGAGCTCGAGACCGAGGGCATGACCCTCAACATCGGCCCGCAGCACCCTGCCACCCACGGCACGCTGCGCATCATCGCCCGCCTCGACGGCGAGCAGGTCGTGTGGGCCGAGCCGGTTCCGGGATACATGCATCGCGGCTACGAAAAGCTCACCGAGGTTCGCACGTTCCCACAGGTCACCGCGCTGGTCAACCGCATCGACTGGCTGGGCAGCTTTGCCAACGAGGTGCCCTTCATCCTCGCCGCCGAGCAGCTGATGGGTATCGAGGCCCCGCCTCGAGCGCAGCACATTCGCACGATCTTGTTCGAGCTCAGCCGCATCGCGAACGTCGGCCTGTTCCTCGGCGATCTCGGCGTGCAGATGGGCGCAGTCACGCCGGTGTTCCTCGCCTTCCGCGACCGCGAGTACGTGCTCAACCTCATCGAAGGTGCCACCGGCGGTCGCTTCCACCCCAACTTCGACCGCATCGGCGGGTTGAAAGACGATCTGCCCGCTGGCTGGATCGCCGAAACCAAACAGGTCATGAAGCGTCTGCGGAACTTCTGCGACGAACTCGACGATCTGCTCTTCGGCAACGAGATCTTCCAGAGTCGTACTCGTGGCATCGGCGTCATTCCGGCCGAGGTGGCCAAGTCGTACGGCTTGTCGGGAGCGAACTTGCGTGCGTCCGGCGTCGATTGGGACCTGCGCCGCGACCACAAGTATCCGCTGGCGTGGGACAAGTGCGACTGGAAAGTGTGGACGCACCCCGATGGTGACTCGTGGGCTCGCTGCTGGGTTCGCCTGCAAGAAACGCGCGAAGCCACCAAGATCGTCGACCAGTTGCTGGACACCATCCCCGCTGGCCCCGTGATGGCGAAAGTGCCCCGCATCATCAAGGTGCCGGAAGGTGAAGCGTGGGTATCGACCGAGAACCCACTCGGCGAAATGGGCTACTACGTAGTCAGCAAGGGCGATCTCGGCCCGTTCCGGGTCAAGATCCGCTCGGCCAGCTTCAACAACATCTCCATCACGCCGTGGGTGTTGAAGGGCGTCTACGTGCCTGACATCATCACTATTCTCGCGTCGCTCTACTTCATCCTCGGAGACATCGATCGATGAATTCGGCGCTGCTTGCTGAGGTTCCTTACTGGGGCCAGTCGTTACTGCGCGTCCTGGGTGGCATCGTCGCGGTGTTGTTGCCTGCCGGCACCATCGTGTACCTCTTCCTGTTCAAGATGATGTCGTTCATGCAGAGCCGCCTCGGGCCCATGGAAGCTGGCCCGTACGGGTCCATGCAGCTCCTCGCCGAAGTGGCCAAGTGGCTGCAAAAGGAAGACATCATTCCCGAGAACGCCGACGCCCCGATCTTCAAGATGGCACCGCTGATCGTGCTGGTGTCGACATTCTTGCTGGTCGTGGTGGTGCCGTTCGGTCCGGACGCGCTGTTCACCGACTTCCAAGCGGGCGTGTTCTATGCGCTGGCGATCGGTTCGGTCTCGGTCATCGGCATCATGGTGGCCGGTTGGGCGAGCGCCAACAAATACTCGTTGCTGGGTGGTCTGCGTGCCGCCGGTCAGCTCATCGCGTACGAGTTGCCGATGGTGCTCGCTGCGGTCGGTGTGGTGATCCAGGCCGGTTCGATGAACCTTCAACAGATCGTGGTTGCCCAGAACTCTGGTGAGATCTTTGGTTGGGGCGGAATCGGGTTTCCGTTCGTCATCACCCAAGGCCTCGGCTTCCTCATCTTCATGATCGCCGTGCAGGCCGAGCTCACCCAGCCGCCCTTCGACATGCCGATCGCCGAGTCGGAGCTGGTGTCCGGCTACATGACCGAGTACTCCGGCTTTCGGTTCCTCATGTTCTTCATTGCCGAGTTCGCCACCGCCGGCGTGTTCGCCTTCATCGCCGCTGTGCTGTTCCTCGGCGGCTGGGGTGTGCCGTTTGCGTGGTTCGGCTGGACCACGATCGATTCCATCGACAACTGGATGAACGTCGCTGGGCCGCTGATCATGTTTACGAAGATGTTGCTGCTCACTGGCATCATCATGTGGGTGCGGTTCACCTATCCGCGCTTCCGTGAGGATCAGTTGCAGCGTTTCGCCTGGAAGGTGCTGATCCCATTGTCGATCGCCAACATCGTCGTCACCGCACTCTTGAAGGTGGCTGTCTGATGCCCAAGCTCCCCGGCCTCATCAAGGGTCTCGGCGTCACCATGGGCACCATGATGCGCACCGCGAAAGACGGTGCGAACACCATCCAGTACCCGCACGCCAAAGAGTCACCGCCCGTTCGTGCGCGCGGCGTGATCGCCTTGCGTGAAGACAACTGCACTGCGTGCATGCTGTGCGCCCGGTCGTGCCCCGACTGGTGCATCTACATCGAGGGCCACAAGCAACTCGCACCACCACGTCGCGCTGGCGGCAAGCCCCGCCAGGTCAACCACCTCGACCGGTTCGACATCGACTATGCGCTGTGCATGTATTGCGGCATCTGCGTCGAGGTGTGCCCGTTCGACGCCTTGTTCTGGAGCCCGGAGTACGAATACTCCGAGCCTCGTATTGCCGACCTGTTGCACGACAAGACCCGTCTCGGTGAGTGGATGGAAACAGTGCCGGCGGCGCCGGAACTCGAAGCCGGAGCTCAGAAGAAGTAACCGATGCTCGCACTGATTGCCCAAGCCTCAACGACAACTGACGTCAACGTCGCCCAGAACGTAGCGTTCTACATCATCGCCGCGCTCATGGTGTGGAGTGCCTTCCGGGTCGTCACCACCGACAACGTCGTCCACGCCGCGCTGTATCTGGCGGTCGTGCTCGTTGGCGTCGCCGCTCAGTACATCCTCGCTGCGGCGGAGTTCGTCGCCGTCAGCCAGGTGATGGTGTACATCGGCGCGGTCATGGTGCTGTTCCTCTTCGGCATCATGCTCACCCGCGCCACGGTCGGTTCCGAAGACAAGGTCAACCTCAACAACAAGGGGTGGGCGATCGGCATACCCGTCGCTCTCGCCATGTTCGGCGTCTTGGTGTATGCCGTGGTCGACGCCTTCGAAGATGCGGTGCTCATCGAGCCCAGTCCAGAGCAGATCGCGAGCGCCACCACTGCCATCAGCGATGGCTACCTCGGGCCGTACCTCATCCCGTTCATCGCCTTGTCGTTCGTGCTGCTCGCGGCTGCCATCGGTGCCATCGTTCTGGCGAGGAAAGACTGATGTACGCAGCGAACTTCTTGGTGCTCGCGGCTGCCCTGTTCTGCTTCGGTGTGTTCGGCGTGATCGCCCGCAAGAACGCGGTCATGGTGCTCATGTCGATCGAACTGATCTTGAACTCGGTCAATCTCAACTTGGTGGCGTTCGCGTTGATGAACAGCGTCGCGATCGACGGGCACGTGTTCGCCCTGTTCGTCATCGCCATCGCCGCTGCTGAAGTGGGCGTCGGCCTGGCCATGGTGCTCATGATCTATCGCAACCGGCGCACGATCGCCCTCGACGAATTGTCGGAGATGAAGGGCTGATGTTATTCGCTGCTGAAACTGCTGAACTCGGCCACTCCGCCGGCTGGTTCCTCGAACAGGCCTACCTGATCCCACTCATTCCGGCGATCGCCTTCTTCATCATCATCTTCGTCGGCAAGCGCCTGCCGTGGGGTGGCAGCGAGGTCGGGCTCATCAGCATGGTCTCGTCGCTGGTCATCGCTGTCGGCGCGGCCATGCAGTGGATCGATCGGGTCAACGCAGGGCACGGCGAAGAGATCGAGCCGGTGATTCGCCAGTGGACGTGGTGGCAGTCGGGGCTGGTCGAGTTCGGTGTGGGTCAACACATCGACGGCTTGGCGATCATGGCGTTGGTGTTGGTGACGTTCATCTCCACCCTGGTGCAGCTCTACTCGACCGAGTACGTCAAGGGCGACCGGCGTTACACCCACTTCTTCGCCTCGCTCACCCTGTTCTCGGCGGGCATGCTGGCAATGGTGCTCGCACCCAACATGGTGCAACTCATCTTGGGCTGGGAAATCATGGGCCTGTGCTCGTTCCTGCTCATCGGTCACTGGTGGGAAGAGCGGGCCAACAGCGAAGCCGCACTCAAGGCGTTCTGGACGGTTCGAGTGGGCGACATGGGTCTGCTGATCGGCACGGCGATGTTGTTGGGCATCTTCGGAACGCTCGACATCAAAGGCATCAACGCTGCAGCCGCGGCCGGTGAGTTCGACAGCCAGCGCACGCTCATGTTGGCCGCGATCGCCTTGTTCATCGCGTGCATCGGCAAGTCGGGCCAGTTCCCTTTGCACACCTGGCTTCCCGACGCCATGGCTGGCCCCACGCCGGTGTCCTCGCTGTTGCACTCGTCGACCATGGTGGTCGCTGGCGTGTTCCTCGTCGCTCGCCTGTATCCCGTCTTCCACGTTGGTCTCGAGATCAACGCAGTCGGCCAGTCGTTCAACCTCATTGCTCTGATCGGCGGCATCACGATCCTGGTCGCGGCGGCCTTGGCGTTCGTACAGAACGACATCAAGAAGGTGCTCGCCTACTCCACGGTGTCACAGCTGGGCTACATGATGATGGGCCTCGGCGTCGGCGCATGGACCGGCGCGGTGTTCCACATCTTCACTCATGCGTTCTTCAAGTGCTGCTTGTTCTTGTGCGCCGGCTCCATCAGCCACACCGCCAGCCATCACAGCTTCGACATGAAGAAAGACATGGGCGGCATCTGGAAGAAGATGCCGATCACGTTCGGTGCCTGGATGATCTCCACGGCGGCGCTGGCGGGCATTCCGTTCACCGCCGGCTTCTTTTCGAAAGACGAGATCATCGACTCAGCGAAGCACAACGATTACACGATTTTCTATTTCGTCGGCATCATCGGCGCCTTCATGACTGCCGCCTACATGACCCGGGCGACGTACCTCACGTTCTTCGGTCAGCCCCGTGGCGCTGCCGCCCACTTCATGGGTGTAGAAGACCACAGCGCACATCATGCAGGAGATGTCCACGCAATCGATGATCACGATGATCACGGGCATGATGATCACGAGATCGCCCATGGTCGGCCGTTCCCGTTCGCTCCGTTCGACTCGGGTTGGCGCATCACCGCTCCGCTCATCGTGCTCGGCGTCTTGGCGGTCGGCGCCGGCTACTTGAACGCACCGGCGCTCGACATCCACTGGTTCGAGCACCAAACCGAATCGTCCATTGGCCTGCCTTTCGCCGAACACGAAGAAGAAGTTACCGAAGAAGCGGCTGCGGTCACCGAGTTGGCTGCCGGCGCAGACGGCACCGTTGCGGCCGAGGATTCCGGCGACGAGGAGCATGCTGCAGAAGAGGGTGGCGAGCATGCCGACCCGATCTACTCGGTACCCGAACCGCCCAAGTTCTCTTGGAGCGCAGCAGCGCCGGGGCTCATTCTCGTGGCGCTGGGCGGCCTCATCAGCCTCGGGCTCAGCCTCGCGGTGTTCGGCAAACGCAAGAACCCGTTCTCGATGTTCGTCGGCCTCACCGAGCGCAACAAGGTCGCTGGTGGCATCCACAACTTTTTGGTGAACAAGCTCTACCTCGACCACCTCTACGAGAACATCATCGTGCGGTGGGTGGCTCACCCCCTCTCGCGCGCTGCGTACTGGGTCAACCAGAACGTCATCGATACCACCGTCGACGGCGTTGGCAAAGCCGGTAAGAACACCGGCGACTGGGTCTACCGCAACATCGACCAGCGAGTGGTCGACGGAGCGGTCAACGCATCCGGGGTGGCTGCTTCTGAGAGCGGCCATGCTCTGCAACCAATCCAATCCGGCAAGGTCAACCAATACGGCGCGCTGCTCTTCGGCGCTGCCGCTGTGGCCGCGATTGTCCTGATCATCACGAACGTCTGAGGCGAACCATGACTGCACCTACCTACGCCGACAACTGGATTCTCATTGTCGGAACGTTCCTGCCCCTCGTCGGCGTGGCGATCATGATGTTCGTGCCGGCCGCCGAACAGGCGCTGCACAAGCAGATCGCCATCGTCACGTCGGGTGCCACGCTCGCTGTGGGCATCTACACCCTCATCAAGTTCGATTACAACAACAGTGCCGCTCAACAGTTCGCTGTGAACGAAGAGTGGATCAGCGTCATCAAGTCTGGTTTCACCATCGGCCTCGACGGCATCAGCTTGCCGCTGTACTTCCTGTCGATGTGCGTCACCTTCCTCGTGGTGATCTACACCTACGACAACATGCCCGACGCCGGCAACCCCAAGTCGTTCCTCAGCCTGATGCTGGTCTTGCAGGTCGGCATGGCAGGGTCGTTCATCGCGCAGGACCTCATCTTGTTCTTCGTGTTCTTCGAAGTGGTGTTGCTGCCCATGTACTTCATGATCGGCGTGTGGGGTGGCGAGCAGCGCCAGTACGCGTCGCTGAAGTTCTTCCTCTACACCATGTTCGGTTCAGCGCTGATGCTGGTCGCCTTCCTCGCATTGTTCTTCCAAGCCGGTGGTGAAAGCTTCTCGTTCGCCTACCTGTACGAGATGGGCGCCTCGATCGACAAAGACGTTCAGATCTGGCTCTTCGCCGGCATGTTCATCGGGTTCGCCGTGAAGGTGCCGATGTTCCCGTTCCACACGTGGTTGCCCGACGCGCACACACAGGCACCCACCCAGGGTTCGGTCATCCTGGCCGCCATCCTTCTCAAGCTCGGTACCTACGGCTTTGTTCGCATCGCCATCCCCATGCTCCCGCAAGGAGCCCTGGCCTGGGCGCCCGTCATCGGCATCCTCGCCGTCATCGGCATCATCTACGGCGCGCTCGGCTGTCTGGCTCAAACCGACATGAAGCGGCTCATCGCGTTCTCGTCGGTTGCCCACATGGGATTCGTCATGCTCGGCATCTCGACCCTCACGCCGCTCGGCATCAACGCCGCGCTGTTCGGCATGGTCGCTCACGGCCTCATCACCGGCATGCTCTTCTTCATCGCTGGTTCGGTCAAGCACCGCTACCACACGCTCGAGATCAAGCGCCTCCGGGGCATGCTCATCCAGATGCCGAAAATGGGCTGGATCCTCGGATTCTGTGCCATGGCTTCCCTTGGTCTCCCTGGTCTCGCCGGGTTCTGGGGTGAGTTCCCTGCGATCCTCGCCACGTACCAGCCCGGCTTTGGTCTGTCTGAGCCGCTGTACCGCACGCTCATGGTCATCGCCGCCCTCGGCACGGTGCTCGCTGCTGGCTATCTGCTGTGGCTCTACCAGCGCACCGCCATGGGCGAGCCGAACCCAGAGTTCATGTCGCACACCGATCATGGGCATGGCGGGCATGCCGCACACTCGTTGAGCGCAGCCGCCAACCAACACGACGACCATGACGATCATGACGATCATGGTGCCGACATCGAAGACGTCACGTTGCTCGAGTGGGTCTCGTGGACTCCGTTCCTCGCCGCCATCGTGGTGTTCGGTGTCTATCCGCAGCTCATGTTCAAGCTGATGGACCCTGCAGTGACGCAGCTCGTGAACCACGTGGGGGCCGGCCTCCCGTGATCGCCAGTCTCCTCGCCCAGTCTGCGTGGGTCGCGCCCACGATCGACTGGCATGCCCTCGCGCCCGAGATTGTGTTGGCCGTCGGCATCAACTTGGTGCTCTTGATCGACCTGTGGCTGGCGGAGAGCAAGAAGTGGATCATGGCAACCCTCAGCGGGTTCGTCATGCTCGCTGCGTTCGTGCCGGTGGTCACCCTTGCGGTGGTTGGCGACGACGTGCGATCCATGTTCGACGGTCGGTACGTCGTCGACCAGTACTCGTTGATTCTGAAGGCGCTCTTCTTGCTCGCCGGGTACGTCGTGGTCTTGCTCAGCCAAACCGAACTCGAAGAAGGCGGGTACTACCAGGGCGAGTACTACGTACTGCTGTTGGCGAGCATCCTCGGCATCGTCATGATGACTTCCAGCCGCGATCTCGTGTCGATCTTCGTCGCGCTCGAGCTGCTCTCCATCCCGGCCTACATGATGGCTGCGTGGCGCAAGCGTGACCGCAAGTCCAACGAAGCCGGCGTCAAGTACTACCTATTGGGCGTGTTTGCCACAGGCGTCTTGCTGTTCGGCATGAGCTACCTGTACGGCACCACCGGGAGTACCAAACTCACCGACATCGGCGCTGCTCTAGGGGGCGACCTCCTTGCGCTGCAGGTGATCGGGATCGTGTTCGTCATCGCTGGATTCGGTTTCAAGGTCTCTGCTGTCCCGTTCCACACCTGGGCACCAGACACGTACGAGGGCGCGCCGTTGCCCGTGACGGCGTTTCTCTCCGTTGCGTCGAAGGCCGCCGGGTTCGTTGCACTCATCTCGTTGCTGTATCTGGCCCTGTACCCCGCCAAAGATGTGTACCAGCCGCTGATCTGGGTGCTCGCAGCGCTCACGATGACCGTTGGCAACGTGTTGGCCCTGCGCCAAACCAACCTCGTGCGCATGCTCGCCTACTCGTCGGTCAGCCAGGGCGGCTTCATCCTCATGCCCCTGGCCGTCATGGCCACCGGCGACGCAGCCGAAGCCGCACTGAAGACCGTCGTGATCTATCTGCTGATCTACGCGTTCTCCAACCTCGGTGCGTTCGGTGTCGTCATCGCTGTGAGCCGCAAGACCCGCAGCGGTTCGATCGAATCGTTCGGCGGCCTGATGAGCTACGCGCCAGGTCTGGCGATCTTGATGACGCTTTTCTTGGTCAGCCTCACCGGCATCCCACCGTTCGGCATCTGGATCGCCAAATTGCAAGCCTTCAAGACGCTGCTCGACGCCGGCTCGAACGCGGCGTACGTCCTCGCAGTGATCGCAGCCGTCAACACGGTCATCGCTGCTGCTTACTACATGAAGGTGCTGCGCGAAATGTGGATGAAGCCCGTGCCTGACGGTGACATCACCCCGATCGTGGCGCCTCAGCCGGTCGCCGCTGCGCTCGGCATCTGTGCTGCTGGCACGGTGGTGCTGGGCATCCTGCCCGGCCTGGTGTTGCGCTTCGCCGATCTCCAAGATCTGAACGGCGCCTTCGGCCGCTGAGTACTCAGCGCCGCCTACGGGCAGGTTCGAACCCGCCCTCACCCTAAGCTGACCGCACAATTGAAAAGGCGTGCCGGGAAGTCTGGTCGGCAACCATGTTGTGATTGTCGTTCTCCTAACACTCCATCTCGTCGTCGGCTTGGCCGTCGTCGCCGTAGACCGCCGCCTGGGTCGGTGGGGGTTTGCCGTCGCCGCAGTGCCGGCCTTCGCCACGGTCGTGGCCGTGTCGACTCAGCTCGGTCCCGTGCTCGACGGCAGGCCGCGTGTCGAAGAGCATGCGTGGGTTCCCGCTCTCGGCATCGATGTCGTACTCCGGCTCGACGCGTTCGCTGCGTTGATGATGATGCTCGTATCCGGCATCGGATTGTTGGTGTGCGTCTACGCGATCGGCTACTTCTCGCATCCCAAGTCGGGCACTGGGCGCCTGGCAGGGCTGCTCACACTTTTCGCCGGGGCGATGCTGGGTGTCGTGGTGTCAGATCACCTCCTGGCGCTGTTCGTGTTCTGGGAACTCACCACGGTCACTTCGTACCTGCTGATCGGAAACGACGATCGTGACCCGACGGCGCGCGACGCCAGCCTCATGGCGATTCTGGTCACCGGTGCCGGAGGCCTCGCGATGCTCGCCGGGTTCGTCATTGTGGGCCAGTCGGCTGGCACGTACCTGATCAGTGAACTGGCGGCGTCCACGTCGCTCGATGGCACTGCGGTGACCGTCGGCGTGGTGTGCATTCTCATCGGGGCGTTCACGAAGTCGGCGCAGGTCCCGTTCTCGGGTTGGCTGCCCGGGGCCATGGTGGCACCGACACCCATCAGTGCGTACCTGCACGCGGCGACGATGGTGAAGGCGGGCGTCTTCCTGTTGGCTCGCTTGGCTCCAGCGCTGGCCGACATCGGACCGTGGCGACCACTGGTGCTCGGTGTTGGCGGCGCCACGATGGTCATCGGCGGCTGGCGGGCCTTGCGCCAAACGGACCTCAAGCTGCTGCTGGCACATGGCACCGTGAGCCAACTCGGCTTCCTCACCATGCTCGTGGGTGCAGGTGCCTATGACGTTGCGCAAGCTGGTGCGGTTCTGCTCTTGGCGCACGGCGCCTTCAAGGCCGCGCTCTTCATGGTGGTCGGCATCGTCGACCACCAAGCCGGAACTCGTGATGTTCGCCACCTTCATGGCTTCGGTGACGGTTGGCGACCAACACTCGTCGTGGGGGTGATCGCCGCCGCCTCGATGGCCGGGTTGCCGCCGCTGCTGGGATTCATCGCCAAAGAGAAGGCCCTCGACGCCGCTGGCTCAGATGAGCCGTTCATGCTGGTGATGATCGTCGTCGGGTCGGTGCTCACCGTGGCGTACTCGGGCCGATTCGTACTCGGCATCCTCGGACGACTCGGCGACCAAGGCGGAGAGGCCGTCTCACGGCAGGCACCGGCGCCAGCGTGGTCGTTCGTCGCTCCAGCCGTCGCCCTCACGGTGTTCACCGTGGGTGCGGGACTTGCCCCGGTGATCATTGATCGGCTCGTCAGGGCCTCGACCGTGTCGTTGTATCCGGCCAGCGATCCGGCTCATGTGCACCTGTGGGCTGGTGTGAACATCGCCTTGCTGCTGTCGATCGCCATCGTGTCGATCGGCGCAGTCGCAGTCTGGCGGCACGTCTCGATCGAACGAGCCCAAACCCAGTTCCATGGGGCGATCGCGTGGTTGCCGACCAGCGACGAGGCGTTCTGGGGCGGGATGCGTGGGCTGACTCGTACCGCACAGCGCACCACCGCAACGTTGCAGAACGGTTCACTTCCGTTGTACCTCATGGTGATCTTGGCGGTTGCGGCGCTTGCACCCCTGGGCCCCGCGGTGGCGGAACTCGACTCATTGCCGGCCCTCGTGGGCGACGCCGAGGCCCACATCCCCATCGCGGTGATCGTGGCGGCTGGTGCGATCGGCGCGGCGATCGCGGAGCGGCGCATCGCATCGGTGCTTCTGCTCGGCGCCGTCGGGTACGCGATGGCGGGGTTCTACGTCGTCCAAGGGGCGCCCGACCTTGCGCTGACCCAGTTCGCCATCGAGACGCTCGCGACCGTGCTGTTCGTGTTGGTGTTGCGGTTCTTGCCGCGCCAATTCGAGTCTGGACGCGCCGCTGTGGGGGTGCCCGTGCGGTTGTTGGTGTCTGGGGTCGTCGGCGTCAGCGTGTTCGTGCTGGCTCTGGTTGCCGCTGGCTCGCGGAGCGACGTAGAACAGGCGTCGATCTCCGACGAGATGCTGGCGCGCTCGGTGCCCGACGGCAAGGGCAGCAATGTCGTCAACGTGATCCTGGTCGACTTTCGTGGTCTGGACACCATGGGCGAGGTGACGGTCCTCGTCGTCGCAGCGCTTGGAGCCGTGGCGCTCGCGCGCGCCGCTCGACCGACGGCAATGGCGCCAACGCAGCCGACCCCGAGTGGAGCGGGGACCGGGTTTGCGCGCCTTCCGATCGTCGAGGCGTCCGCGAGCGTGCTGTTCCCCAGCATCGTGCTGTTGTCGTTGTACTTCTTGTTCGCCGGACACAACCAGCCCGGTGGTGGCTTCGTTGGCGGCCTCACCGCAGGGGCTGCGATCAGCTTGCGCTACATCGCGGGTGGCGTGTCTGCGGTTCGTCGATCGTTTCGTCTGAAGCCGTGGACGATTCTCGGCAGTGGTATGGCCCTTGCCGTCGGTATTGCGCTGCTACCGCTGCTGATGAACGACGCGCTGCTGCAACACCGTTCCTTCGAACGCGAGTTCGCGCTGTTCGGCAAGGTGAAAGCGACAACGGCGTTGCCGTTCGACGTCGGGGTGTATCTCGTCGTCATCGGCCTCGTGCTGATGGCGTTCGAAGCGTTCGGAGATGATGTCGAATCCGAGGCCCGATCTGGAGTCGATCCCGGAGCAGACCGTGGATCAGAACCCGGCGCCGAAGCGAGCACAGCATGACCGTTCTGCTGGCGCTCCTTGCGGCGCTCCTGTTCGCATGCGGCACTTGGTTGCTGATGCAGCGACGCCTGGCGCGCATCATCGTCGGCGTTGGTCTGCTGGGACATGGAGCCAACCTGCTGCTCGTCACCGCTGGTGGTGCTGGCGGTCGAGCACCGATCATCGGTGCTGACGGTGGGGGTGCGTACGCCGATCCGTTGCCGCAAGCGCTCGCGCTCACCGCCATCGTCATCACGTTTGGTGTGACTGCGTTTCTGCTTGCGCTCGCCTACCGGAGTTGGCAGATCACTGGTGATGACGCTGTAGAAGACGACGTCGAAGATCGCATCGTGGCCCGTCTCGACGAAGAACAGGAAGAGTCGCAGAACTGGGACGGCTCCACATGACCCGGCTCGTTCCGCTCACGTTCGCGCTTCCGATGTTCGGCGCCGCTCTGGCAATCATCGGCGGTCGGTGGCGCTGGTTCCAGCGTGCCGTCAGTCTGCTGGCGCTCACCGCGACCACAGGTGTCAGCGTTGCCCTGTTGGTCGGAGCGGACCGCGATGGCTTCGTCGTGCACCGCTCGGGAGGGTGGCCGGCTCCGCTGGGTGTGACGCTCATCGTCGATCGCTTGGCCGGCGTGATGCTGGTCGTCTCCTCGGTGGTCTTGCTGGTGGTGATGTTGTACGCCATTGGCCAGGGAGGGGAAGAGCGCGGTCGAGTCTCGTTCCACCCCTTGTATCTGGTGCTCGCTGCGGGGGTCGCCGGGAGCTTCGTCACCGCCGACCTGTTCAATCTGTTCGTCGCCTTCGAGATGATGTTGGCCGCCAGCTACGTATTGATCACACTCGGCGGACGACCCGACCAGGTGCGATCCGGCATGACGTACGTGGTGATCAGTCTCGTGGCGTCTACCTTGTTCATCACCGTGCTCGCCCTGCTGTACGCCAGCACCGGCACCGTCAACATGGCCGACCTCGCAGAGCGGCTCGAGTCGGTCGAGTCAGGCGTACGGGCGGCATTCGCGTTGGCGCTGTTGGTGGTGTTCGGCATCAAAGCGGGCATCTTCCCACTCTTCTTCTGGTTGCCCGACAGCTATCCCACCGCCCCAGGGCCTGTCACGGCGGTCTTTGCCGGGCTGCTCACCAAAGTCGGCGTGTATGCAATCCTGCGCACGCAGACGCTCATGTTCGGAATTCCCAACTGGATGGGGACCGTGCTCATCGTCACGGCCGTGCTGACGATGGTGGTGGGTGTGCTCGGAGCGATCGCCCAAGACGACATGAAACGCATCCTGGCGTTCCACATCGTCAGCCAGATCGGCTACATGATCTTCGGCATCGGGCTGTTCACCCTGGCCGGCCTCGCTGGCGCTGTGTTCTACATCGTGCATCACATCGTGGTGAAGACAGCACTGTTCCTGGTGGCTGGGCTGGTCGAGCGGCGCGCAGGTTCGAGTCGGCTGTCGGAAGTGGGCGGGCTCGTCCGGGACGCACCAGTCATCGCAATCCTCTTCGCCGTACCGGCGCTCAGCCTGGCTGGGTTGCCACCGTTCTCCGGATTCATCGCGAAGTTCGCGCTCATCGACGCAGGCATCGCTTCGTCGGGCAGCGGTTCATTGGCGTGGTGGGGAGTCGGCGCAGCGCTGGCGGTAGGACTCCTCACCCTGTTCTCGATGACCAAGATCTGGTCGGGCGTGTTCTGGGGCGTCGCCGAAGAAACACCGACGAACGAGCCGCGTACCGACGACGCTCTCGGCGGTCCGTGGTTGATGGTGCTCGCGACGGCGACGTTGGCCGTGGCATCCATCGGGGTGGCGATCGCGGCGGGACCGCTGTACGACTTGGCCGAACGCGCTGCCGCCGACCTGCTCGACTCGACCGGCTATCGCGACGCCGTGTTGGGGCCGCGACCATGATCATGCGCCGCTTTTCCGTGGTGGCCGTCTGGCTGACGGTGTTGTGGCTGCTGTTGTGGCGTTCGGTGAGCTTTGCCAACTTGGTGAGCGGCATCGTGATCGCCGGTGCCGTGCTCGTGTTCACCCGCCAGCCAGCGGGTGGTGCAGGCGACGGAGAACATGCGATGCGAATCAACCCGTTCGCCTTGGCGTATCTGGTGGTGTACGTGCTCTACAAGCTCGTCGAGGCGAATGTTGTGCTGGCGTGGGAGATCGTGACGCCCCGAAACCGGATTCACACCGGCATCGTCGCGGTGCCGCTGCGTACCGAATCCGAGGCTGCGATGATGGTCGTCGCCAACCTCATCACCTTGACACCCGGCACCGTAACAATTGATGCAGTGACAATCGATGCAGTGACAATCGATGCAATGACCAACGACGCCGAGACAGATGATGCCGAGACAGATGATGCCGACGGTGTGCCGCCGGTGCTGTATGTCCACGTGTTGCACCTCCACGACACCGACCGAGTTCGAGCCGACCTGATGCACCTCGAAGAACTCTGTGTTCGTGCGTTCGGTTCGGTCGTAGCTCGCCGCCAACTCGCAAGTGGTGCCGAGTCATGAGCGTGTCCATGGTGACCGCGATCCCCATGGTGATGCTCGCCGTGGCCGCCGCGTTGTTCATGTGGCGGCTGCTCGTCGGGCCCACCGTTCCCGACCGCGTCATCGCCCTCGATGGGCTGCTGGCCGTGGTGATGGCCGGCATTCTCATCGCTTCCGCTGATCGCAACACTTCGGTGTCGATCATCGCCGTTCTCTTGGTCGCACTCGTCGGTTTCGTTGCCACAGGAGTTTTGGCTCGATACGTCGAACGACGGGGCGGGTGAGCGCCGTGACGACTGCTGGGATGATCGCTGGAGTGACGGACGGAATCGTGGATGGCATCGCCGCAACGTTGTTGACCGTTGGAGCTCTCGTGATCCTGTTGGCCGCAGTCGGTGCCGTTCGATTCCCCGACATCACGTCGCGTCTGCACGCCGCAGCGAAGGCGCCGGTTCTCGGCATCTTGTTCATCGGAGCGGGCGTGGTGGTGGCGCTCGGCACTGCGGAGGCAGCAATCGTGGTGGGCCTGGGCGGTTTGTTGCAATTGATTGCGTCGCCGGTTGGTTCGCACATGTTGGCGCGTTCGGTGTACCACCGACTCAACCCGGAGATCGACGGCACCGACGAGCTCGCCGCAGCCGACAATGATGAGCCCGGGTAGGCCGCATCGAGGCGATGCCTGCGACGGTGTGGCAGGTACCGTTGCGCCTCGTGTCCGTGCCCTTTGGTTCCCACCTTCGTTCTGAATGGATGCTCGACGAGCGACTCAGTTATCTGAACCACGGCACGGTCGGCGCCACGCCGAAGCGGGTGTTGGCCGTAGCCCGAGCGTTGTCGGAAGAGATCGAACGGGACCCGGCAACCTTTCAGTTGCGCAAGCTCGCCAACCACACGAACGTCACATGGGAAACGCCTTCCCTGCTTCGTCGAGCACTGGCCGAGGTGGCGCGCTTCGTCGGCGCAGACCCCGACGGGCTGGCGTTCGTCGACAACATCACCGCCGGCGCCAATCACGTGCTTCGCAGTTTCGCATTCAAGCCAGGAGACGAGATCCTGGTCACGTCGCTCGGCTATGGCGGCGTCACGCTGGCAGCCGAGTATGCCGCCCGGGTCGTCGGGGCACGGCTGATCATGGTGGAGATGCCGCGCATCGGATCGGCACCAGAAGCGTTCACCGAAACGATTGCGTCAGCGATCACCCCGCGCACGCGGCTCGCCATCGTCGATCACGTGACGGCCCGATCAGCGTTGATACTGCCGATTTCGGAGATCGCAACGGTGTGCCGCGAGCGTGGTGTGGCGCTGCTGGCCGACGGTGCTCACGTGCCCGGCGGTATCCCAGTCCACATCGAATCGCTCGGTGTTCATTTCTACGCCGCCAATCTGCACAAGTGGGCGTGGGTCCCGCGCAGCTCTGGCGTGTTGTGGGCCGCACCAGAACAACGGGAAACCACGCATCCTGCGGTGATGTCATGGGGCCTCGACAACGGATGGGAAGCCGAGTTCGACCTGCTTGGCACGCGTGACCCGGTCGCGCACCTCTGCGCCCCTGCCGCGATCTCCATGCTCGAAGAGTGGGGTTTCGAAGCGATCGTCGAACACAACCATGCCTTGGCTTGGTGGGCGGCGCAGCACGTCAGCGACGTCTGGGGCACCGTGTTCGACACACCCGAATCGATGATCGGCCAGATGGCCACGGTGCGTCTACCGGCGAGCTTGGGAAACAGTACCGTCGCCGCAGCCGCGCTGCAGGCTCGGCTGCGCAGCGAGCATTGGATCGAAGTACCAGTTGCCGCAGGCGTCGACCCCACCTGTCTGACGATGCGCCTGTCGGCTCAGGTCTACGTGGACCAAGCAGAGTTCGAATCCCTCGCCATCATCGTCGCCAGCCTCGCGAGCTGATCGCAGCGATGCGTCGCCGCTTGCGTCGACCTGACGTGTTTGGCGAAAACTTCACGTGACAGCTGTGCCCGAACACACCGGCAACGCCAAGATCCTCGACCGCCTGTAACCCGATGGAGTGGTTTGTGTCAGACACAAACCACTCCATCCCTACAGGAGGTTGGGCTGTTGCCAGTCCTGGCCGAGGACGTGGTGGTCGAGCCACGCACATACTGTCTCGTACCACACCCGCGCGTTTTGCGGCTTCAGTATCCAGTGGTTCTCGTCGGGGAAATACAGGAACTTCGACTCCACACCGTGACGACGAAGGTCGGTCCACAGTCGCAGCGCTTCACCAATCGGCACCCGGTGATCGAGTTCGCCGTGAATGACCAACATCGGCGTGGTGATGTTGGCGACGTGTCGGTGCGGTGACCATTCGATGTAGCGCGACGGGTCGAGGTAGGGGTCACCGAACTCTGGCTCCCACCACGGCCCGGCATCGGTGGTGCCGTGGAACTGGTCGAGCGCCCACAGGCTGGCGTGGGTGACGATGCACTGGAAACGGTCGGTGTGGCCCGCGACCCAGTTGGCCATGTAGCCGCCGAACGAGCCGCCCATCAGCGCAGTGCGGGACGCGTCGATATCGGGCCGTGCGCAGGCGGCATCGGTGGCGGCGAGCACGTCGGTATAGGGGGCGTCGCCCCACGCGCCGTAGCCACGCTTGATGAAGTCCAGCCCGTACCCGGTGGAGAGTGCCGGGTCGGGCAGCAGAACGGCGTAGCCGCGCTCGGCCAGCAACCACGGGTTCCATCGCCAGGTCCAGTCATTCCAGGATCCCACCGGCCCGCCGTGGACGAACACGACGAGTGGTGCAGGCTGGGACTTGCTGGCTCCCTTGGGGAGCACCAACCACGATCTCACCGGGGTGCCGTCGACCCCCTTGGTGACGAGTTCGCGAAGCCGCCCAGGAACCTTCACCTTGCCGGGCGTGGGTATCGGTGTGGGTGCGTCGTCGCTGCCGAGTGTGATTCGTGCAACGGCCGCTGGGAAGTCCACGTGCGACCGAAGGGCAAACACTGCGCTGCCGTCGGGATGCGGGTGCGGGTCGTGGTAGCTCGCGTCGTGGGTGTGTCGGGCGACTTCTGGTCGCTTGCCTACATTGACCGAGAACAATGGCGCTTGGCCACCGTCATCGGCGATGAAGAACAGCCGTTTCGAATCACCGGCCCACGTCAACGAGTTCGGAAACCGATCGAATGTCGGAGTGATGTCGCGCCCCTCGCCGGCGGCTAGGTCGATCAGCCAAATGGTGTCGTCGGGCGGAGCGCCAGCCGAGCCGATCGATTCACGAACACAGGCAACCATCAATCCGTCGGGTGACACCGCCGCGCCGTGACCAAAGTCGAATGGGCCATCAGTGAGCACGCGGCGTTTGCCGGTGCGCACGTCGATCGCCACCAAGTCGGCGGTGAGGTCGGTCACCGAGGTGCGTCGGGCGACACGCAGAAAGAGAGTTGCACCGTCGGGGCTGATGGCGAACGCTCCCTCGTCACCTTCGTCGTCACCGACAGCCACCTGGCGCAGCTCGCTCAGCCCGCCGTCTGGAGTGGGATCAGCCACGAAGTACCGCAGGTCGCGCGGCCCGAGATAGTGGTCCCAGGAACGAATGGGAAATCGCTCGAAGAGTTGCGCCGTCACCCCGTCCTTCTTGCGGGCAGCGGCCAACTCCCGGTCGGCTTTGAGGGTCTCGGCTCCGGGCACGACGCCAATCGCCAAGACCACTCGGCCAGTGTCGGCGGCCACAGCGAAGCCGGCGACACCGCCCGGTGGGTCGAAGAGCATGAACGCTTCCCCGCCTGCTGCCGGCAAACACCACAAGCCGCCGTTCGACTGTTCTGCGTCGGGCGCTGCGTCGGGCGCTGCGTCGGGATTCGACCGAGCAGAAACGAAGAACAACGAGCCGTCGGGGCCGAACACCGCGCCACCATCTCCCGAGGCCGACCGCGTGAGACGACGCGCCGGGGCGACACCGAGCGGATCGAGCTCCCACAATGCGGATCGGAACTTCTTGCCATCGGGGGAGACGCTGGCGACGCTGGTCACCGCACGACTGCCGTCGGCAGACAGCACCAAGCCGCTGACGCGAGGAAGAGCCAGGAAGGTGTCAAGGTCGTAAGCCATCGGCGCAGACGCTACGCGGCGATCAACACCTCCGGGCAGTCAGTCGACCCGACTGCGCCACGTCTCCCGGCCCGTCGGGAGCACGCGTGCGTACAGTGTTCGTCGTCATGGACTCGCAAACGCCACGCGCCGTACCGTTCGAGGCGTTCATGCATGATGCGTTGTACGGCGACGACGGCTTCTACACGTCGGGCCGGGGGCGAGCCGGCAGACGCGGCGACTTCATCACCTCGCCGGAGGTCGGCCCTCTGTTCGGAGCCGTCATCGCCCGATTTCTCGACGCCGAATGGCAGCGAATCGGTCGACCGGACACCTTCACCGTCGTCGACGCTGGGGCTGGACCGGGAACGTTGGCACGGTCGGTGCTGGCAGCTCGGCCGGCATGTGCCGGCTCGATGCGTTACATCGCAGTGGACGTCTCGGATGAACAACGCGCCGGGCACCCGGCAGGGATCCTCTCGCGCACTGACTTGCCGGATGGCCCGTTCGACGGTGTCATCATCGCCAACGAGCTCCTCGACAATCTTCCGTTCCGCCTTGCGGTGTTCGACGCCGGCTGGCGCGAATCGTTCGTGGCCGCCACCGAGGATGGACGGTTCAGCGAACGGTTGAGCGCCGTGTTCGATCCGTTGCCGTCGGTGCTGCCAGCACAGGCCTCGCTCGGGTCGCGAGCGCCTCTGCAGGCTGTCGCCGCCCGCTGGGTGGACGACGCGCTGGCACGGCTGCGAACTGGTTCGGTCGTGGTGATCGACTACGCCGTGGGGACAACCGCGGAGTTGGCGAACCGACCATGGCGCGAGTGGTTGCGAACCTACCGTGGGCACGAACGCGGCGGGCACTATCTGGCCGACCCTGGCAGCCAAGACATCACCACCGACGTCTGTATTGACCAGTTGCCCGAGCCCGACGCCGTTCGCACGCAATCACAGTGGTTGCAGCTATACGGCATCGACGAACTGGTCGCTGAAGGCAAGCAGTACTGGTCAGAGCACGCGGCCCGCCCCGACCTCGCAGCGATGAAGATGCGTAGCCGAGTTGCGGAAAGCGAAGCCCTCCTCGACCCCGCCGGCCTGGGCGACTTCCTCGTCATGCAGTGGCGGGCCCGGTAGCTGTCGCTGCTGCATGAAGGCCGAATCACCCGCGCCGCACTCGACGAGGTTGACGACGCCGGCCGAGTCGGTCCAGACGATCACCGCTATCCGGGCTATGGACCCCGAAGATCCTGCCGACATCCACAGAACTGGTGTCAGAACGCGCAGTTCCGACGACTGATTCGGCAGCACTTCGACAGAGGTCGAAATGCCGTCTCGAGCGCGAGTTCAGGCTCGGCCGCCAATCGACGCTGGTAGGCACGCGGAGAACTGCCTCGCATCGACTGCCCATGAATCGTGATCAACTGGTAACGGGGCGTTCACATGTCGGTCTTAGGGTCGGAACGTGCATCGCTCCGCGGCAGATCAGATCAGCGTTCAGAGGTCTCGAGAGTGAGGCTCACACTTCGCGAGCAAGAACGGCTGATGATCCACGTGGCAGCCGAAGTAGCTGAGGCTCGCCGTGCCCGCGGATTGAAGCTCAATCACCCGGAATCGGTGGCCATCTTGGCCAACTGGGTGCTCGAGCGGGCCCGCGACGGGCGCACCGTGGCCGACCTCATGGAGTCCGGTCGCCACGTGCTCACCGCCGCCGACGTGATGGACGGAGTAGCGGAGCTGCTCGCCGAAGTGCAGGTGGAGGCGACGTTTCCCGACGGCACGAAACTGGTCACGTTGCACGATCCCATCTCCGCGACAGGCGTTCTAATGCCCGGCCAGATCCTCGGCCCCGACGACCCGGTCGAAATCAACGCTGGGCTTCCGGTGCTGACGCTGCGTGTGAGCAACCACGGTGATCGCCCGATACAGATCGGCTCGCACTATCACTTTGCCGAAGCCAACCCTTCGCTCGCGTTTGATCGCGTTGCCGCCCGTGGTCACCGTCTCGACGTGCCGGCAGGCACCGCCGTTCGGTTCGAACCGGGCATCGAGATCGACGTCGACCTCGTACCGCTCACCGGCCACCGCATCGTCCCCGGCCTTCGTGGCGAGACGGGCGGTGCGCTGTGAGCTTCATCAGTCGCGACCGATACCGCGCTCTGTATGGACCGACCACGGGCGATCGAATCCGACTCGCCGACACCGATCTGTGGATCGAGGTCACCGAAGACCATTGCCGTGGCGGGGACGAAGTCGTGTTCGGGGGTGGCAAGGTCATTCGCGAGTCGATGGGTCAGGGCACACTCAGTCGCGCTTCGGGTTCTCCGGATCTCGTCATCACCGGTGCCGTTGTGCTCGACCATTGGGGCGTCGTCAAGGCCGACATCGGCGTGCGCGACGGCCGAATCGTGGCCATCGGCAAAGCAGGCAACCCCGACACGATGGACGGTGTTCACCCAGCGCTGGTCATCGGCCCCTCGACCGAAGTGATCTCGGGTAACGGCCGCATCCTCACCGCCGGGGCCATTGATTGCCATGTTCACCTCATCGCTCCGCAACAACTCGAAGAGGCCTTGTCGGCGGGCATCACCACCATCATCGGTGGAGGCACGGGCCCGGCCGAGGGGACGAAAGCCACCACGGTCACGGGCGCGTGGTATCTCGAACGAATGCTCGAAGCGCTCGACCATTGGCCCGTCAATGTCGCTCTGCTGGGCAAGGGCAACACCACGTCCACCGAAGCGCTCCACGAGCAACTCCGGTCCGGAGCATCAGGGTTCAAACTGCACGAAGACTGGGGCACGACGCCGGCGGTGATCGATGCAGCACTGCGGGTCGCCGACGCCACTGGCGTCCAGGTGGCCATCCACACCGACACACTCAACGAAGCCGGGTACGTGGAGAGCACGTTGGCGGCCATTGCGGGCAGGTCGATTCACACGTTCCACACCGAAGGGGCGGGCGGGGGCCATGCGCCCGACATCATGACGGTGGCGTCGCATCCCAACGTGATGCCGTCGTCCACCAACCCCACCCGGCCGCACACGGTGAACACCGTGGCTGAGCACCTTGACATGTTGATGGTGTGCCACCACCTGAACTCAGCCGTTCCGGAAGACCTCGCATTCGCCGAGAGCCGCATCCGGCCCTCCACGATCGCCGCCGAAGACATCCTCCACGACCTCGGGGCGATCTCGATGATCGGCTCAGACTCGCAAGCGATGGGCCGCATTGGTGAAGTGATCATCCGCACGTGGCAGACGGCGCACGTGATGAAACTGCGACGAGGGACTCTCGACGGCGACGGATTGGCCGACAACCATCGCGCTCGGCGCTACGTGGCGAAGTACACCATCTGCCCGGCAATCACCCACGGCTTGCACGAGCAGGTGGGCTCGGTCGAAGCGGGCAAGCTGGCCGATCTCGTGCTGTGGGACCCGGCGTTCTTCGGGGTCCGTCCCCATTTGGTCGTGAAAGGCGGCATGATCGCCTGGGCCACCATGGGCGACGCCAATGCGTCGATTCCCACACCACAACCCGAACTGCCGCGACCCATGTTCGGCGCTGCACCAGCTGCGGCGCCAGGGATCTCGGTTGCCTGGGTGACGGCGGAAGCCATCGACGACGGGCTCGCCGATCGCCTCCGAGTGCAACGCCAACTCGTGCCTGTGACCAACACTCGGTCGTTCGGAAAGGCCGACCTACCTCTCAACGACGCCACGCCGTCGATCGAGATCGACCCCGACTCGTTCGCGGTTCGTATCGACGGCGAGCTCGTCACCGAATCGCCTGCCAGCGAGCTGCCGCTGGCCCAGCGCTACTTCTTGTTCTGACGGGCTGATCGCCGTGCACAACATGTTGCTGATCCTCGCCGACGGACGCTTTCCGTCGGGCGGTCACACCTACTCGGCGGGCGTGGAATCTGCGGTGCGTCGCGGCGACATCTTCGACGAGAGCTCCCTCGAGCGGTATCTGATGGCTCGTCTGGCTACCACCGGCGTCACCGACGCGGCCTTCGCTGCTCGTACAGCCGCACTCCACTCGACGGTGATCGGCGACAACGAACTCGATCTGCTGGCCCAGCTCGACGCAGAGTTCACCGCCCGGGTGCTGTCGCCACGTCAACGTATGGTCAGCCGACAGCTGGGTCGACAGTTGGCTCGCGGTGCGTCCTCAGTGTGGCCGTCGCCGCTGCTCAGCGCGGTCGCCAGCCTGCCCGGAGGCACGCACCAACCAATCGTGCTCGGTGCTGCTACGGCGGCTGCTGGGGGTACTCCGTTCGACGCAGCCACCATCGCTCTGCATCATGTGGCGACCGCCGTGAGCACCGCTGCCATTCGCCTCCTCGGGCTCGACCCGATCGGCGTCGCATCAGTGCAAGCTTGCGGCGTTCACCTCGGCGCCCAACTCCTCATCCGAGACGAACCAGGGACCAACGTCGAGGTGTGGAGTCGTTCCGACCCTGCCCATCTCCCCGCTCGCTCTGGCGCCCTCACCGAAATCCTCGCCGAAGACCACGGCCACTGGGACGCCAGACTCTTCGTCGCCTAACCCCGATGACGGCTGGTGCCACGCGCCAGGCGTTACCGCTCGACCCACACTGAAAGCGCCATGTCACCTCCACATGAAGTCGGGCCCGACGGGCACCATGACCACCATCACCGCGGGTCGCGCACCACCCACCTTGCAAGCGGCGTCACCGTCGCTCGCCCGTTGCGGGTGGGCATCGGTGGCCCGGTCGGCAGCGGTAAGACCACACTCGTCGGCTCGCTCTGCACACTGTTGCGTGACGAGCTGTCGATCGTGGTCGTCACCAACGACATCTTCACCTCGGAAGACGCCAGGGCACTTCGGGAAGCGGAAGTGCTCCCGATCGAGCGCATCACAGCAGTCGAGACCGGGTGTTGTCCGCACACGGCGATACGCGACGACATCGCCGCCAACCTCGACGCCGTCGAGCAGTTGGAACAGATGCATTCGCCGGTCGATCTCACCCTCGTCGAATCGGGCGGCGACAACCTCACGGCCATCTTCAGCCGTGGTCTCGTCGATGTGCAGATCTTCGTGCTCGACACTGCGGGTGGGGACGACGTGCCTCGCAAGGGTGGGCCGGGCGTCGCATCAGCCGACCTGCTCGTGATCAACAAGGTCGACCTTGCGCCCTACGTACGTGCCGATGTCACGCGCATGTTGCTCGATGCCGCCGAGCGTCGCGACGGCAAACCCGTCTACCCGTTGTCGCTCGTGGACCCGTCCGGGGCCACTCCCGTCGCCGAGTGGTTGCGCGAGCGCCTAGCGCTGTGGGGTGCCGACGAGCACACGACATGAGTGTCGGAATGTGAGCGAGTCATGAAGGGCTCGGCGCGACTGGTGGTCGACCGGTCGGGCGCAATCGACATGTACTCCGAGCCGCCGTTCGCCATTCGTCGCAGCGGTGGCCAATACATCCTGGTCGGCTCGGCCGCCGCACCGATCGGCGGCGACGAACTGTCACTGTGCATCGACGTGGAAGGCGGAGCGAGCGCCCACGTCACGACCGCCGCTGCGACAATTCTGTGGCCAGCACCGACTGGGGTGGTCGCGTCGTCGCTCACCACCGCACTCACCGTGAGCGCAAACAGCCATCTGTGCTGGGCACCCGAGCCGTCGGTGTCGGTGGTCGGTTCTCTCCACCGTGCTCACACCAAGGTGTCCCTTGCACCGGGAGCGTCGTGTGTGATCGTGGAAGAGATCGCCCTCGGTCGGCACGGCGAATCGCCCGGCTTCGTCGACTCACTGCTGCGCGTCGAGCGTAACGGTGCGGTGCTGGTGCATCACGCAGAGCACTACGGGTTCGGCAGCGCCGGCTGGGGCAACGCAGTCGGCACGGGCGGCGCTCGGCACGTGTTCTCTGCTGTGCTTGTTGGCGTGTGTGAGGCGGGGACAGCGCGCACCGCTGTGGGCTCGGCCACGTCGGCTGCCTGGCTGCCGATCGACACCGATGCTGCGATGGTGCTAGCTGTGGGTCCGGACCGCCCAGCTGTGCTCGCTTGCGTCGAACAGCTTGTCCCAGAGCTTGAGCGCTCAGTCCTCCCGTCGACAGTGGGTGATCTACGATCTGAACATGAGTAACGATCAGCATGACACGATCGATGCCTTGATGGCGGAGAACCGGAAGTTCCCACCGAGTGAGGAGTTCGTGGCCCAAGCACTCCTCACTGATCGTTCGCTGTACGACGAAGCTGCGATTGACGATGTTGCGTTCTGGGAGCGTCAGGCTCGCGAGCTGATCGACTGGTCGACGCCGTGGCACACGCCGCTCGAATGGCAGCTGCCTGACGCGAAGTGGTTCGTGGGAGGTCAGATCAATGTGGCCGCGAACTGCCTCGACCGTCACGTCGCAGCTGGCATCGGTGATCGGGTGGCGATTCATTGGGAAGGTGAGCCGGGCGATACTCGCACCATCACATACTCCGAGCTGCTGGCGGAGGTGGAGACGTTCGCGAACGTGTTGCTGCACCTCGGCATCGCCAAGGGCGACCGCGTCAACATCTACCTGCCGATGATCCCTGAAGCGGCAGTGGCCATGCTGGCGTGCGCTCGCATCGGTGCGCCGCACTCGGTGGTGTTCGGCGGCTTCTCGGCGCACGCGCTGGCGGATCGCATCAACGACGCCGACGCCAAGTTGTTGATCACCGCTGACGGCGGATACCGACGGGGCGAGGTGTTCGCGCTCAAGCCGTCGGCCGACGAGGCGGTGGAACAAACGACGACGATCGAACACGTCGTGGTGGTGCGGCGCGGCGGCAACCAGGTGGAGATGGTCGATGGGCGTGACGTCTGGTATCACGAGGAGATGGCCACAGCGGTGGAACGCGGTGACACCTCGTGCCCACCGCAACCGATGGACGCCGAAGACCTGCTCTTCCTGCTCTACACCTCGGGTACGACGGGCACGCCGAAAGGCATCATGCACACCATGGGTGGCTATCTCACTCAGGTGACGTACACCCACAAATATGTGTTCGACCTCCACCCGGCGACCGATGTGTATTGGTGCACTGCCGACGTCGGCTGGATCACCGGGCACAGTTACATCGTGTACGGGCCACTCTCGAACGGGTGCACGCAAGTGATGTATGAAGGAGTGCCGAACTTCCCCGGCAACGACCGCTTTTGGCAGATCATCGAGAAGTACGGCGTCACGAAGATCTACACCGCGCCAACAGCGATCCGAACCTTCATGAAGTGGGGCAATGACGAGCCGGCCAAGCATGACCTGTCGTCGTTGCAACTCATCGGCACCGTGGGCGAGCCGATCAACCCCGAAGCCTGGATGTGGTACCGCGAGCACATCGGCGGCGGACGTTGTCCTGTCGTCGACACGTGGTGGCAGACCGAAACGGGCGGCATCATGATCAGCCCGCTGCCGGGTGTGACGGTGACGAAGCCCGGTTCCGCAACCTTCCCGCTGCCAGGTGTTAGCGCCGAGCTGGTCGACGATCAAGAGCAACCCGTCACCAACGGCGGCGGTTATCTGACCCTCACCCGACCGTGGCCAGGCATGTTGCGAGGTATCTGGCGAGATCCGGCTCGTTACCATCACGCGTACTGGAGCCGTTTCGAAGGTCGCTATTTCGCTGGTGACGGCGCCAAACTCGACGATGACGGGTACGTGTGGCTCCTTGGCCGGGTCGACGACGTGATGAATGTGTCGGGGCATCGCATTTCCACGACCGAAGTCGAATCCGCCCTGGTTTCCCACCCGTCGGTGGCAGAGGCAGCAGTCGTCGGCGCCAACGACGCCACCACCGGTCAGGCGGTGTTCGCCTACGTCACGTTGCGTGGTGGCGCCGAGGTGAGCATCGACGATCTACGCAACCACGTCGCGCACGAGATCGGCGCCCTCGCGAAACCCAAGGCGATCTTCTTCACCCAAGAGTTGCCGAAGACGCGGTCGGGAAAGATCATGCGGCGTTTACTGCGAGACGTCGCGGAAGGCCGCAATCTGGGGGACACCACCACGTTGGCCGACGCGTCGGTGGTCGACGAGTTGCAGCGCCGCGCGGCGGGAAGTGGCGATGACTGAACGCGATGAGGAGACCGAACTCGATCGTGCGATGAACGCGCTCAAACCCATCGCTGGACCTGCCGATATACCTCCCGTGGTAACTCCAGCTACTGACCCGCGCATGGCGTGGGACACCATCATCGATCGCGAGTCGCAAGACGCACCGCCGGGCCCGCCCACGACCAAGCCGGCCGCCTTGAGTTTCCAGTTCGACCTCGGTGGTGCGATGACGGGCAGGGCCGAACCGGCGCCGGTCACGCCGGTGGACCCACCAGACGTTCCCGCCGAACCCGTGCCGCCACTGGAAATGCGGCGCCCCGCCGAACCCGTGCCGCCCGCTACTCCCAGAGCACCCGAGCAGGCGGCGCCGTACGCTCCGACGCCGGTCACTCCAACAGACCCAGTTCCGCCGCTCGACGTGCGTCGCCCAACTCAACCCGGGCCCCAACCCGCCACGCCCACCGAGCCCGCCGTGCCGACGTCGTCGCCCCTCGAGCGCCGCGCCACCCCGGACAATCGGGGTCAGGAAGCTCCGCGTCGGACCGTGTTCGACGACGAAGCCTCCGGTGCGGCGCGGGCCGCGCTGCATCGGGTGCCCGCTGGATCGAGCATCGCCGAAGCTGCTGGCGTGATGGCGCACTTGCCGTCGCTTCCCACTACGACCACTGCGACGCCTTCGGCTGTGCCGTTCGAACCCGCCGTGGCTGCGGAATCCACGGTGTTTGACGTTCGCGCCTACCGCACTGCACAGCAGCGAGCTGCGAAACGCAATACCCAGGGCCGCCTCATCGGCCGCATGATGTTGGCGATCCTCGTGCTCGGCGGAGTGATCGGCGCAGCGCTGCTGTTCGGTCGTTCGTATCTCTTTCCGACCGAATGGGACCCTGCGCTCACTCCGATCGTCGACGACATCCAGGCCGCCCGCGGTTCTGATTTCGTCGAACCCATCGATCTGGTCGTTCAGCCGGAGACCGAATACGCCGCGACGTTTGCTGCGTTGTTCGTACGAGGCGGGTGGGAGGAGCAGCTTCCAGCGTGGCGTGCGATCGGCATCGCCAGCGGAGACCCAACGACCGAGTCGGTTGCGGCCAGTCTCGCCGTTGCCCGACCCGCTGTTTTCGACCCGGCGAGTGAGTCGATCGTTCAACTTGCCGACGCCGACGCCGACGATGTCGAGGCGGCCCTACGTGTCGCTCTCGAACAAGGATTCGATTTCCAACACCGCAACGCAAGCACCACCGCAGACAGCGAGGCACCCGACGGGGGTTCGGATGTAGAGGGCTTTCTCGGTGTGAGCGAGCATCAGGCGCTCGTCGATCGTTCGCTAAACATCGCACTCGGGAACGGCGCTGGGCTGCCAACGCCAGAGGGTGCCACGCTGCCCCCCGCAGCGGACGTTCCGCTACCTGTTGCCTACGAGCTTGCGGCAATGGCGCGAATCGGGCCGGCGGTGGCTGAGGCGTCTGCCGACGCCGGTGTGATCCTTGCCCCGGGCGGCGACTTCCCCGCCAGTGTCTACAGCGTGTTCATGCCGGCGGGGCCGATGGCAAGCCTCGATGCGGTTCTCTCCGAGGGAGAAGTCTTGTCGACACCTGCGGTGGCGTTGAGCAGCGACGACTGGCGGCTCGTCGTGGGTGCCCGAGTGAGCCCTGACGTTGCCGACGCCGTGGTGGCAGCCCTTTCCACCAACTCCTACGGCATATTCGACCGCGCCGGCACGGCTTGCTTCGCTGCAGTGTTCCAGTTCGGCGACGCAGCCACAGCGCAGGGAGGCATCGACGGCATCAGCGCATGGGTCGCCGCGTTGCCCGCCGCATCCCAAGCAGTGGTGACCCCCATCGACTTCACGACGTTGCAAGTGGTCGGCTGCGACCCTGGAACCACTGACCCGATCGCAGTCGACGCACGCTGGGCAGACGCCGTCATCGACGGTCAACTGGCCCGACTCTGAACGATCAGAGGGCCAGCCGATAGGCAAGCCCGACCGCAGACATACCTGAGGTCCCGAACTCAGTCCCGGAAGTTGTTGAACTGCAGCGGGATCTCGAAATCGTGACCTTTCAGCAAAGCCATCGTCGTCTGCAAATCATCACGTTTCTTGCTGCTCACCCGTACCGAGTCACCCTGGGTTTGGCTGGAGATGCCCTTTGGCCCGTCCGACTTCAAAAGCTTGTTGATCTCTCTCGATTTTTCCGACGAGATACCGACCTTGATCGTGACGACCTGACGAACAGTGTTCTGGGTAGCTTCTTCGATCTTGCCGTAGTCGAGACCTTTCAGTGAGACGCCACGCTTCACGAGGCGTTCTTCCAGCACGAGACGCAGCGCCGCAAGGCGATCTTCGCTGACCGATCGGAGCGTGATGACCATATCGTTCTGCTCGATCGTGGTGTTCGTGTTCTTGAAGTCGAATCGAGTGTTGATCTCGCGCTCGACCTGATCGATCGCGTTGCGAACCTCTTGCTCGTCGACTTCAGACACGACATCGAAACTTGGCATACCGATCAGGCTAGCGATCCGTGCCTGTCTGGGTCGGTTCGGTGCGTCGGGCCGCTACCATCCTTCATCGCACCAGGGTCGGTGCCCGAGTGGCCAAAGGGAACGGGCTGTAAACCCGTCGGCATTGCCTTCGAAGGTTCGAATCCTTCTCGGCCCACGTTGTGACGCCGTGTGCGTCTGCGAGCGGTCCGGATCTCGAACGAGGTTCGGGCCGTTCGTGATTTTTCGGAGAGACTCGCAACACGAGCGTTCGACACCCGACGTTCAGAGCATGCGGTGCATGCTGACGACGTCGAGCCAGCGCTTGAACTTCCGGCCCACCTCACGCTCGACGCCGACCTGCGTGAAACCGCAGCTTGCGTGCAGGGCTCGTGAGGCGGTGCCGGACGCCTCGATTCGCGCCATCATCACGTGAAACCCGGACTCACGGGCAATGTCGACCAGATGGCGGAGCAGGAGCTTGCCGATGCCGCGCCCGCCGAACTCTCGATGCACGTACACGGAATCTTCCACCGTGGTGGCGTACGCAGCGCGCTCCTTGTATGCCGACAACGCTGCGAAGCCGACCACCTGCGCGGTCTCCCGGTCGACCGCGACGATGGCGGCGAAGGCTCCGCTACGGGCGGTCAACCAGTCGCGCTGCAGTTCGATCGAGCGTGGCACCAGATCGAGGGTGGCGACGGTATGCAGCACTTCGTAGTTGTAGATGTCTGCGATGGCTTCGGCGTCGCCGATGGTGGCCAAGCGCAACAGCACGGGCGGCTCGACTCGTGACACGACACTGTGGTCCTCGGAACTCATCGGCAGCGATCCTACGGCGCGCCGCTTGCCAACCTTGCCGGACGCCAACCACGGAGGTCGTTCACGACGGCGAGTTCGTCACAACCGGGCAGGTCGACGGCGTCGATGCTGCGCTCGATGAGTCGTTGGCGACGTATCTCCAATTCTCGACCCACGCCGGGCAGCCCGCCGTCGCTGAGTGGCGGGCAATACCAGTGCTCGCCAAGCCGATATGCCAAGTTGGCAATCGTCGTCTCGACGGCGCGCCCAAGCTCATTGACCAGGACCACGTCGTCGGCGAGGGGGTGCCGCTGCAACGCCTGGTCATAGTGGCGACGCCACGTGGTCTTGTGGCAGCAGAACGGATCGTCGGATCGAGTGACATCGCCGTCGATCGCCAGCACCACCACATCGGATGAAGCGATCAACGGCTGATGGTGCAACGTGATGGAGCCGGTCGGCCCCACCAACACCCGCAGCCGGTGCAAGGTCGGTGGTGGAGGCAGCGCTTCGATGAGCGCAACGCAAGCCGCTCGATCGAACGGGGTTCCGAACCAATCTGCAGTTGCCATCAAGCGATCGAGGTGGAGGTCGATGTTCGCCACCCCGCGCTCGTCGAAGCGCAGCGTTTCGAGCAACGAGAACTCGCGCCGCGATCTGGTGAGTATTCGTGTCTTGGCCACGACCTCGAGGTCTTCGTCGTCTCGGTTCGAAGACCACGTGATGCCGCCCCCCGAGCCGTACTCGAACGTGTGATCATGGGGATCGAGCACGGCGGTACGGATTGGCACCGAGAACACTGTGCTCGGTTGGTGTCCGGCGGGTGCCAGCACGCCGATCGCCCCGCAATACACACCACGCGGGTCGCTCTCCATCTCGTGAATGATCTGCATCGCTGCCACTTTCGGGGCTCCGGTCACCGATCCGCACGGGAACAGTGCCCTGAACACATCGAGCAGGCCCGTTGTTGGCGGGACCTCGGCCTGCACCGTGGAAGTGAGTTGCCACACCGTCTCATAACGCTCGAGGGTGAAGAGCTCGGGCACCTCGACAGAACCGGTGATCGCAATTTTGCCGAGATCGTTGCGAAGGAGGTCGACGATCATCACGTTCTCGGCGCGATCCTTCTCCGACGCCGCCAGCGCTGCCCCGGTGAGCTGGTCCTGCTGCGGCCGAGGGTGTCGCGCTGCGGTCCCTTTCATCGGTCGACAGGTGATGATGTTCGTGTCGGTGTTCCACGAAAAGAACAGCTCGGGCGATGCGGACGCGATCACGAGATCACCCATGTCGATGTATGCGCCGAACGAACAGGACTGCACCCCGATCAGGGCTTCGTACATCTCGAATGGGGTGCCGGCGAAGTGCCCGTCGAACCGATCGGTCAGATTCACCTGATAGACGTCGCCGTCGGCGATGAGGTCCCGTATGTGGTCGACCGCCACTGGGAAGCTCATACGGCTGAGCCGCCGCCTTCGCGACGACACCTGGCTGGGTCGTGATGGCAACGGTTCGGCTGGCACGCGGTTGCCGAACGATTCCCACCACAAGAACGGAACGGCGTCCGGTGGCCTCGCGCCGGTGTGCATGGCCGGGTCGAACGCCGGCGCGGCTTCATACGCCACCACTACAACTACCCATTGGCCAGCATCACGGCGTCGATCCGCGGCTTCGAGCTCGGGGACCACATCCTTCAAGTGGTCGGCGCGCCCGGAGGCGATGGGCTGACGAAAGACCCAACTGCCACCGCCCGTGTCGACGACATCATCCAACCGAATCGTGCCTGAGCGGTTGTTGCCTGAGCGGTTGTTGCCTGAGCGGTTGTTGCCTGAGCGGTTGTTGCCTGAGCGGTTGTTGAAGGTGTCACTCGGGCGGGCTGTCACTGCGCCATCTTCGTACATCCAGAGCACCGCAAGCGCCTTCAAACGCGCCGGTTTCGCGGGGTGTGATCTCGCGTGTGGCCGGTACACTTGCACGCCGGTCCGCGGCTCTGCCGCGCCCGAGAAAAAACCAGAGACGCCCTCTTAGCTCAGTCGGTAGAGCACAGCCATGGTAAGGCTGGTGTCGTGGGTTCGATTCCCACAGAGGGCTCGACCAACCGGTCGGGTCGCATGAGAATGCGAGCCGTTCGGGGGCCAGGCCAAGGCGCCGTAGCTCAGCTGGTCAGAGCATCCGGCTCATAATCGGAAGGTCATCGGTTCGATCCCGATCGGCGCTACACAGGATCCCGCTGCCATCAGCGGGTGATCACTACAAGATCCCACACAAACACGGAGTCAGAGGGAATCAGTCATGAGCAAGGCGAAATTCGAGCGTAATAAGCCGCATGTGAATATTGGGACGATGGGTCATATTGACCATGGTAAGACGACGTTGACGGCGGCGATTTCGAAGACGTTGTCGGATCGTGGTTTGGCTCAGTTCACGTCGTTT